>CAYUGI010000464.1:0-1517 GCA_964444105.1 uncultured Pirellulaceae bacterium | reverse complement strand
GGAAAGATCAGCGAACAGCAGCTGGTGGACGTTGTGCTTGATCAGATGTCGCCCTACTATCAGCCGCAGGCCCATTAGAACCAGTGGGACAATTCGCCGATTGCGGGGCCGAGCACGAAAGTTGAAACCGCGAATGGACGCGAATGACATGCTCGATTTTATTCGCGGTTTCTCGCCCGGGTTCAGAGACCATTGCGACACCGGCTTTCAAAGGTAGTTTGCGCAGGTTGACGATACAGAAAGCGTGACCGGTGCCGTGCAGGCGGAATCGTAACGGTACCTTAATAGGCGCCGCGAATGTGCTGCTTGACTTTCGCGTCGTAAAATTCTGTCAAACGTTGATGCAGCGAATCATCTAACGGCGGCAATTGACTTACCGCTGCGTTGTCTGAAACCTGCGCCGCCGATGAAGCGCCCGTGATAATGGTCGTTACCGCCTCGTGGTCCAGAATCCAACGCTGCGCGGCCTGAGCCATCGTCATCGAGTCCGGCAAAATCTCACGCAGCTCACTGGCCAGTTCGATGCCAACATCAAGCGGGATACCGGCAAATGTTTCGCCGACACTAAATGCCTGACCATCGCGGTTGTAGTTTCGATGATCTTCGGGCGCGAATGTGGTTTCTTTGGTGAACTTGCCAGCCAACAGCCCGCTGGCCAAAGGCAAACGCACAATGATGCTCACCCCAGCAGATTGTGCCTGAGGCAGCAATTCAGTCGTCAGCTTCTGGCGAAAGATGTTGTAAATCACTTGCAGCGAAGCGAGGCCTTCCTGCTTCAAGCAGACCAACCCCTCCTCGACCGTTTCGACGGACGCACCGAATTCCTGTATCGCACCTTCGGATTTGAGCTTTCGCAACCAGTCAAACACATCGCCCTTTTTGAGCTGTTCCATGGGAATACAGTGCAACTGCAAACAATCCAATGACTCAACGCCCAGTCGCTCACGCGCGTCATCGACTGACCGCCGCATCGCGTCTTCGCTGTAGCCATCGGGATAGACACTTGCTGCGCGACCGAATTTCGTCACCACGTTAATCGAGTCGCCCGAGTGCGATTTGAGAAACTGGCCGATCAGCGTTTCGCTGCGACCCGCACCGTACACATCCGCGGTATCGAAAAAGTTGATTCCGCCTTCGACCGCGGCAGCCATAATCTCAAAGGCACGATCATCGGTCATCGGACCAAAATCGCCACCAAACTGCCAACAGCCGAGTCCAACCTCGCTGATTGGAGTCGCCCCGGTTCCATAATTTCGCCGATTCATCGTTCGCTTTCCGTTCGTCTTTGTTTTGAGACAGCGAACCCGCATCCGCCATCAACGCTTTCATTCTGGTTGCAGGTTCACTTCGAAACTACTTCGTGTCGTCCGAGTTACTGACAAACGCAACCCGTTTCGAGTCCGGCGACCACGAGGGCACGTTGATTGTGCCCTGCCCTCCATAGAGATACGCAACGACCGTCGGCTTGCCGCCTTCGATTGGCATCTGTCGCAGGTAGACGTGTTTGTAAAAAGGGT
>CAYUGI010000463.1:0-1570 GCA_964444105.1 uncultured Pirellulaceae bacterium | reverse complement strand
CAGCTAGCCGCCGATCCATCCCAAAGCAAACTGCGTTGGCAAGCGCCGGGGACGTGGGCGCTCCTTGAGGCAAACGCGATCTGAGTTCACTCTGTTTGCTGTCTGGCAAGGTCGCTGGCGCGGTACACAGCATCGCGAGCCGGTTGGCAACCGGTTTCGGGTATCCCGCAACGCTGAAGAGCGAGCGAACACGGCCGAAGTGTATCGTTCCGAAGAAGTCTTGTAGATCGATTCGCAAAACGCAATCGCGTCCAACATGCAGCGCTGCGCAATCCTGAACACTGGCTCCGAGTCGAAATCCCATCGCCGCTTTGTGCAAAGGAATTTCAGACAAGATTCTCGAAGCAATGATTCGCTGCGTCCGTTTTAAGATTGGTCGAGGCGATTCGATGATTCGTTTTGTTCCATTTCGCTTGGCGACAAGACGTTGCTTGTAGTGCGTCACGTCGGTCGCCCGTCTTCGATGTGGCAGCGTCAACCAGTCGACTATCCGATGTGAACCGAGCAGCAGAAACTCTGACAGCTGGACTTCGGTTGCGATCGGGGGAACTGACCAGCCGAGTCCACCGCTGAAGCCCTGGGACTTTAGACGATCGAATGACTGAACCTCGATCTTCTTTGACTTACGAAACAAGCGTTTCAATAGCTTGCTTTGTGTCAGCCAAGCATCAAGATCAGCAGTCGTTCGTAACTTTCGTTCACGAAATGCTTGTGACAGCAACGTGGCAAACTGCTGGTGGACTTCGGTGCGTTCCCCAAACATCCTCTCTGTCAAAACGAGGATCTGAGCAGGCGATTCAAGCCAACGATGCTGAAGACGCTGGCTTAGAATGCGAATGAGCCCGTGACGATCTAACTTCGTAATCGGTTGTTGAGCATCGGTGTCAGCCATGTCGCCCGTGGGTTCACCATCAAACCGGAAAGAAAAAGGCTCGAGACCACCCGCACCAACTCGTCCATGACTTGCCGGAGCCGTTCTGCGTCGGCAGACGCAGGGAAGCTCCTGCGGTCAAACAGCGAAGTAAACAAACCACCGCGAGGTAGCCTCGCGGCCATTGACGACGAACTCTTGAGAGTCCTCCATCAATCAACTTGGTCCAACGGGATGGTCTCGATCCAGCGACGAATCTTGAGGCTTCTGGAGGCAGAAGTCAAATTGTTGCCAAAGACAATCGCGTCTTCGTCGCGTTTAAACAGATACAAAAAAACGCCCCGCAGTGGAATCACTGCGGGGCGCTGGGTGTATCTAGCTGGCACTTTTGCTGATGGTGCCGAACACTTCGCTACTATTCGCGAGGTCGGATAGCGCCAGTCAGGCCGCTGTAATCGACGCGGTCGGTGTTGTGCCAAAGAGGTTGGCCGAGCTCAACGCGCT
Organism: uncultured Pirellulaceae bacterium; assembly: GCA_964444105.1. Taxonomy (GTDB): domain Bacteria; phylum Planctomycetota; class Planctomycetia; order Pirellulales; family Pirellulaceae; genus K23-9. Next base: position 195 of record CAYUGI010000463.1, on the reverse strand, counting down.
TGCGCAGAACTTCGATTTTCTCTGAACTTCCAGCGGGAGCGTCCGTCGCCGAAAACCCATTTTCTTCGTTGGGGACGAAATCTTCGTCGTGGCCGTATCGCAAGATGGCTTCAAAAACGTTCTTGCACTGACTCATAAAGTTTCTCTTTTCACGCTTGCAAGGCGCAGTCTGCTGGCTCAGCAAAATCCTCTCGC
>CAYUGI010000462.1:0-1589 GCA_964444105.1 uncultured Pirellulaceae bacterium | reverse complement strand
TTGACGTTGCCGGACATGTCTTCGCTGCGAACCATGGCGATGCGTCCGGTGCGAACCAGTTCGGTGATCCCATAAGGTCGCACGCGTTCGATGAAAGCTTGAACCTTGTTTTCGCGGCCGCTGATTTCGATCATCACTTCTTCGGGCCCCACATCGACAATTTTGCCGCGGAAAATGTCCACCAGCTCGCGGATCTCGGCACGCTTTCCGCCGGGGGCTGCGGCCACCTTCAAAAGCAAAAGATCGCGTTCGACGTAATCTTGGCTGCTGACGTCCAGGACTTCCACGACCGTGACGATCTTTTCCAACTGTTTGCCGACCTGTTCCAGCACGCGGTCATCGCCGACGACGACGAAGGTCATTCGCGAAAGGGCTGGGTTTTCGGTTTCACCGACTGCCAATGAGTCGATGTTGAAGCCACGCGAGGCAAGCATCCCAGAAATATGGGCGAGTACCCCGGGCACGTTCTGCACGAGAGCCGAAAGAACGTGTCGCTGGTTGGGGGAAGACATCAAGAAGCCAAGAACTGTTGAAAAAGGGGGTTGGAGGGGGAATCGAAGCGGACGATGATAATTTTGACCCGCAAAGCCAACAAGTGCTACGTTTTGAGCGGATCGTGATTTCTCCCCTAAAAACCCTCCCAAGGTCGCCTAATTGCCATCGACACGGCGGCGATCCACACGCGAAAACCACTTTCATGGGATTCCGAATCGAACTACCGGTCTACCGAGGCCCGATCGATCTGCTGCTGTTCTTGGTCCGACGCCAAGAAGTTTCACTGGCAGAAACATCGCTGGCTACCGTTGTGGACCAGTATTTGGAGTACCTGGAGTTTCTCAAAGAGCTGAATCTGGCCGACGTGGGTGACTTCATCGAAATGGCTAGCATCTTGGTCGAGATGAAAAGCTTGGCGGTTTTGCCAAAAATCATCGAGGAAGACGAAGAGGAGCAAATCGAAGACCCGCAACACGAGTTGGTCGAGCGACTGCTGCAATACAAAGAGATCCGCGACGCCGCTTCGATTTTGGACGAGATGGGCAATCGTTGGCAACAACGCTACGAACGCATGTCCGACGACTTACCTAGTCGCCGCATCGATCCAGGCGACCAGCCGATTGTCGATCTAGAAATCTGGGACTTGGTAAGTGCCTTTGGCCGGATCATGCGAGAGGCCGCTGGCCCGCCGCAGACGGAAGTCATCTACGACGACACGCCGATCCACGTCTACATGCAAAAGATTCATACGAAGCTGGGCGATACCGAACGGATCCCACTGGCCGAGCTACTCGAAGGCGGCATTCACAAGAGTTCGCTGATTGGCTGGTTCCTAGCCACCTTGGAACTGACCCGTCACCACGGCGCCGCGGTGGAGCAAGACGAACATGGTGACATCGTCGTGGTTCGTACCGCGAACTACAGTGACGACTTAAGTGTCAACGAAGTCGATAACTACGGCGCCGAAGAATTCGAAGCCGTGAACATGCCCGGCCGTCCTCGTTAGCCGTTGGCGCTAGCCTAATGGCACTTTCGTTACTCTCCCTTGGGAGAGTCGGACGCAGTAGCGGCCGGTGAGGGGAATGCGTTTTCCA
>CAYUGI010000461.1:0-1597 GCA_964444105.1 uncultured Pirellulaceae bacterium | reverse complement strand
TCGACACGTATTCTGTGAGTCGCGGGTTTGGCGCTGTCACCGGCGGCTAGCGCCTAATGGCACTTACTTTAGATCGCTTTCGTCGCCCAGCCATTGTTTGGCACGGCATTTGCGCTGACATGGTTCTTTTCTTCAAGGAGCCAAAATGTCATGGTAGATTCAGCGCAAGTGCAGCTTTGCCATGCTCAGCAGTCCGAGTTCGACCGGGCTTTTGAACATTTGCATCGCCTAGTGGATCTTCGTGAAGCCAACGATCTGTTTGCTCAGCGGTCCCACACCGTCTACACCGCCAGCGTCGTGCTTTGGATGTTGGTTCATCAAAGACTAAGGCCCGATGCATCGCTCGAAAATGCCGTCAAGCACCTGATCGAAACTCGGCCCGATTATCTGCCCGAGAACAAACGACTTGACGAGAACACGCTTTCTCAAGCAACCGGTTCCTACAGCGTCGCTCGAAAACGCCTGCCGCTGGACGTCGTGCGCTGGTTCGCTCAAGAGGTCTCCCATGGCATCATCGCCAGCACCGAAGCGTCCTTTGAAGACCGCCGAGTGTTTGTCGTCGATGGCACCACGATGGCATTGGCACCCGAGAAGGAATTACAACAAGCCTTCCCGCCAGCATCGAACCAACTCGGCGAAGGCATTTGGCCGATCGCACTGTTGAATGTTTTTCACGAACTCTTCAGCGGCTGTGCGTTGCTTCCCGAAGTGGGGCCGATGTACGGGCCCGACGCGGTTTCGGAAACGCAGTTGGCTTGCCGCGGCTTCGAGAACTTGCCGACCAATTCAATCATCATGGGTGACAAGGGCTACGGCATCTTTGGCGTCGCCTACCACGCGAATCAATGTGGGCATGACTTTCTGTTTCGGATGAAGAAGGCAAACTTCGAGTCGCTACAGAAGAAGGCTGAACTGATCGAGCACAGCGAGCATCACAAAACGTATCGTTACAAGTGGAAGCCGACTAAGGCCAATCGAAAAACCAATCCAGACTTGCCCGAGGACGCATCGCTGGAAGTGCGACTACATAAGGTCTCGGTCACCAAGACGTTGACGCTTTACTTGGTGACGGGCCTGCCGCAAGATGCGTGGAGTTTAGCTTGTCTTTTTGAGCGACGTTATGACGTGGAGATCGACATTCGTAATTTCAAGGTGGTGATGGACGCTGAAAACATTCGTGCCAAAAGCGTCGATACGTTCACCAAAGAGCTTTACACGTCGGTGGTCGCGTACAATCTGACGAGCCAGTTTCGCCGCGAGGCGGCGAAGCTGGCGAAAGTCGCACCGCGTCGCCTAAGTTTCAAGCGCGTGTGGACAACGTTTCAAACATTCTTGCTACGTCACCTGCACAGCGAGCCTATTGCCTGGCGAAACGCATTCGTCCGAGCCCTTGGTATCGCGATGAAGGACAAGCTCCCCAACCGCCCAGGCCGCACCTACAAACGCGAAGCCTATCGAAAGCGCCCCAAGGACGTTCAATTTGAAAAACGAGCCAAACCGCCAAGCAAAATCAAAGACAGCGATCTAAAGTAAGTGCCATTAGGCTAGCGCCAACGGCTGACAAAAATGGTGAGTAACTAAACGAACGAAAAAAGCG
>CAYUGI010000460.1:0-1667 GCA_964444105.1 uncultured Pirellulaceae bacterium | reverse complement strand
CCCTCCCCGGCCGCTACTGCGTCCGACCCTCCCGCAAGCGAGAGGGTGAAGACTCTCGCAATATCACAACTCGCGTTTCGGGTTCGCAACTACCGCGGTTTGAAAAACTGATTTTCCCTGGCGTTTCTCCCTGGCAATACGAAGGTGTTCGCAGGCGGGCGGCAGAGCGGAGTCTGCCTGCTACTTTTTTTTCGTGCCATCTCTTCGGTCGGTCCTGCCCTCGTGGCGGCGACTCATGGATGCGCGACTCGCAGGAAAATTCGCTAAGACTTTGCAGCGATCAGGACGTCGAGTTCGCTCTTCAGCTTGGGTAAAATTTCGTCGTAACCGAACGCGCCAAGTGCTTCTGTTCCGCGTTTCAGATTCACTTTCGCTGGACCGCACCATAGCCCCAAATCCGCATCGTCCGTCTCCCCCGGGCCGTTTACTCGGCAGCCCATTACCGCAATCGTAATGTCGTAGTCTTTGGCGTACTGCGTCATTTCCTTCACGCTGGCGGCCAAGTCAACGAAAGCTTCATTTTCGACCCGTGAACAACTCGGGCAGCTGATGATATTGAGCGCCTTTTCGTTCAGCCGAACCACCGTTCGCACGCGGCCAGCATTGATGTCGTCGATGATGCTCTTGCCGGCATCGATCTCTTCTGGCTTCCGCGGATTGGGAAGCGTCAGCGAAACGCGAACGGTGTCGCCGATGCCCTTGCCAATTAGCTGCTCGAACGCCATTCGTGTCTTGATAATTCCGTCCGGCGGCATGCCCGCTTCTGTCACACCTAAATGAAGCGGCACGTCAGGGCGTTCTGCCGCGAAACGCTGATTCACTTCAACCACTTTGGACGGGTCGCTGTCTTTCAACGACACAACGTAGCGATCAAACCCGAGCGAATCGACAAATTCGCAATGCTCCAAAGCACTCTCCAGCATTGGCGTGATCGAATCGGCTGGGTCGTACTTTTCTTTTTTGGCAGGATCCACGCTACCGCAGTTGACGCCAATGCGAATGGCACAGTCGTTGTCCGCTGCCTGCTGGATGATGAACCGCACCTTGTCCTGCCAAGGTTTGTCACGCTGGTGGTGATAGAGATGACCTGGGTTGTAGCGAATTTTGTCAACCGACGCCGCGACCGACTGAGCCAGCTTGAAATTCTCTTGTAAATCAACCGCCAAGTTCGCGTCAGTTTGCTTTCGGATCTCAGCAAGCGCCTCGGCGTCCTTGTCGCTATCGACTGCGATGCGAACCACGCCCGCGCCTGCGGCAGCCAGCGCGCTGGCTTGAGCTACCGTCGCGTCAACGTCCTGCGTTTTGGTGGCGGTCATGCTTTGCACGGCGATCGGATTGCCGTCACCAACGATGATCGTGCCGATCGCAACCGGTCGTGTGGGATTTCGCTTGATGGTCATATTTCGTGTAGAAACAGTGTTGAGTTGGTGGTCGCGCGAATAAAGGAACGTGACGTCAATTTAAACCGGTGGTCGATGCGTTACGCAACCCAATCGAATGTTGATCGGTCGCGAGCGAATATTCTGCTTGGGGGTCAATGCTCGATGGCAACCTGCTTCATTCCTCCTTCGAGCAAGGCCGTACCGGATATTTCAGGTTTTACTCCCCCGGAGGGCAACGCCGTAGCGGATTCTCCACACTTCACTCTTCCTTCGGGGAACGCGATC
>CAYUGI010000459.1:0-1684 GCA_964444105.1 uncultured Pirellulaceae bacterium | reverse complement strand
GTTCTTTGGTGGCCGGTTGTGGGTTTTCAACTATCCGCTCGACTGGCGCGGCATTTGATCTCAATTTCGCCGTTCCGAGCAGGATAACGAAGGCTGCGGCGCAGACTAGTAACAGGCGGGCCGTCGTCCGACTTAGCGAGACATGACGCCGCGTCTTATCAAGAATTGCTAGGATGCGATTCTCGACGTTAGTGCCGCTCGCCATCCCAATAGCAGTCGCGTAGTTTTGGTGCCGGTACCTACGAGCAACATCAAGCAGGACTTCGGCGTAGCTCGAAGGCTGCTGGTCGCAGCCAAGCACCAGATCGTCGCAAGCCAACTCTCGTAACTTTCGCATCTGAAACAAGCCGTACCAACAAAGCGGGTTGAACCAGTACAAACCGCATATGACACGCGCAACCGATTGAGTCAGTACGTCCCGCCTCAACACATGCCCCAACTCATGAAGCAGCACCAAGCGACGACGGCTAGAATTCCAATCTTTCGTGTTCTTGGACAATACGACAATGGGCTGCCATAGGCCAGCACATATAGGCGAATGCAGTGATTGATGTTCAAGCAAAACGACGTTTTGCTGCAACCCAATAGCCTGAGAACAATCGACGACTAGGTCTTTCCACGTGTCCGAGTTCAATTCAACGCAGCTTCGTACGAATCGCCTGAGTAGCAGATGTTGCCAAGCAATCCGCAACCAGCAAGTGGCAACACCAATGATCCAGATGGTCGCGAAAATTGTTGTCCACGAAAATTCGAATCCGTCGGCTGCGTTGCCAAGGGGAGCAGTAATTGATGAATAAGAGTTCGTACCGTCCACACGGGACTGCGGCTGGTTTGCAAAAGGACTTTCATGAAACGATTGATCAGCGTCGTCGACGGCGCGATTGATCACTAAGCTCTTGTCGAGCGTTGTCGCCCTCGTTCGCTGTGATACGGGAAGGATCGGTAGTGTCCAAATCGGTGAAACCAAGGTAGTCAGAGGAATCGCAAGACCCCCAACCATCCCCAACATCCACCAACGGTGCTGAGCGGCTGCCGAACGCTTGCGAATAAAAAACGCCCCGATCAATGTTGCCGCCAAAAGCAAAGAGACTTTGATCGTCACGTCAATCAATACCACCGCGGATAGATTTTCAACCATGATTACTTCCCTTGTTTGCGAGCTTTGCGGATAGCCTCTTCCAGTCGATCTAAATCATCGTCATTGAGTTTCTTTGCCGAGTCGTCGATCAAAGCCGCAAGTGCATCTCCCGGTGATTTAGGGAAGAAAGTCGCGATCACGTTTCGCAACGCCGAGCGGCTGGCCGATCGTTTGGACTCGACCGGCGAATAATAATGCGTCACTCCAGAACGATCGCGGCGCACAAATCCCTTTCGTTCGAGCTGACCAATCATCGTCCGAACCGCAGAATAGCTGGGAGGATTGACAAGCCTTTCACGCACCTCGGCAACTGAAGCCTTTTCCAGTTGAAATAGCACGTCCATGATCTGTTGTTCACGGGTGGCAAGTCCAGCATTGGCTGACTTTTTCCGGGCCATGATCGAGTCCTGTTTCAGTTCTAGCTTGATGTCACAATATTAGCAGGTGTTAACATATTGACACCACACGCTCTTGTCAAGCACTCTTCTCGGATTGCTTTTTTACAACCTTAGCCCCGAAAACTAAGAAAGCGCGGTCACGGAACGG
>CAYUGI010000458.1:0-1721 GCA_964444105.1 uncultured Pirellulaceae bacterium | reverse complement strand
AAGTACTGGCTGTGGGTCAATGGCGACATGGTTCTGTTCGAAGGCGGGCTGGCGCGTGGGCCGTTTCGTAATGGAATCTACTTCGATCAAGTTGATTTGAAATCGCATTTGAAAGCCGGCAAGAACTCCATCGCGATTCTGGTCTGGTACTGGGGCAAGACCGCCAAGACGCACGAGGACAGCGGCAAAGGTGGCTTGTTGTTTTCGGCCACGCTTGGTGAAACCGTTTTGGCGTCCGACGAATCATGGCAGCTGAAAGTCCATCCGGCCTACGACCCCAAAAGCAAAGGCCTCAAACGATCGGCCAACCGGCCCAACGCGATGGACGTCAAGTTTGACGCTCGCAAGGCCATGGGCGACTGGACGGACGCCGCTTGGTACGCCGCCGACTTTGCGACCGATGACTCGTGGCAGTCCGCGACCGTTAAAGGTGCGGCCAACGCGATGCCGTGGGGCAAACTGGTCGCTCGTCCGATCCCGCAGTGGAACGATCGCGGGCTGGCGGATTATGTTTCGCTGCGAGTCGGCGAAGAAGCGATCACGCTGCCGTATAAAACGACGGGCGACAAAAAGACGACGATCTGGGCCCGTCTTCCCGAGAACCGGCAGGTCACACCCTACCTGAAAGTCAACAGCGGCGGCGGTAGGACATTCGCGATCGGCACGGACAACAAGTTCAACTTGATTAACGCCCAGTACACGACACGAAAAGGCACTCAGGCGTTTGAGACTTATTCGTGGATGAGCGGTCACGAGGTGAAGTACGTCGTGCCGCCGAACGTCGAAGTGCAACAGCTTAAATATCGCTGGACGGGACTAGGCGAAATCGAAGGCAGCTTTGCCTGCAGCGATCCGTTCTTTGAGCGGCTGTGGCAGATGGCTGCAAATACGCTCTACATCTGCACGCGCGATTGCTACATGGATTGCCCCGACCGCGAACGAGGTTTATGGATCGGCGACGTGGCCGACCAAACCGGTGCGGTGTTTTATACGCTGGGCGAGCCGGGTCGATTGCTGCTGAAGAAAGGCATCGACAACACGATCGGCTATCAGGACAGCGATATCATTCAGGGGCTCGCACCGGGCTTTGGCGACTATCGCGGCAAGAGCAGTGAACTGACCGCGCAAAGCCTGCAATATGTGGCTCAGGGAATTTGGCGTTACTACTACAACACGGGTGACCGAGCGACGCTGGAGAACGCTTACCCGTCGGTGTTGGCGTATTTGAAACTGTGGAACATGCAGCCCAATGGCTTGCCCGAGATCCGAACGGGATACGCCAGTTGGATTGACTGGGGCACCAACCCGGACCGAACGCCGGTGGAAGTTTGTTGGTACCACATGGCGCTCGGCGCCGCCAAAAAGATGGCGATGGAATTGGACAAGACCGACGACATCGCGTGGTATGACGAAAGAATCCGCAGCATCGAAGCGGCGTTCCACGACGCGTTTTGGCAAGACGGTCATTATGGTTCGAAGGGAAAGCCTAAGGACGAACGAGTCAGCGCGCTTGCGATCCTGACGGGTTTGGCCCAGGTAGACACGTACGATGCTTTACTGAAGAACGTGCTGACGACGGAATACAACGCCAGCCCGCACATGGAGTGGGTGATCGAGGAAGCCATTATGCTGGCCGGTGATCCGGCAGCATCGCTGAAGCGGATGAAGGAGCGTCATGCGTTTCAAGTGGACGATCCATCGGTGACGACGCTATGCGAAAA
>CAYUGI010000457.1:0-1797 GCA_964444105.1 uncultured Pirellulaceae bacterium | reverse complement strand
AACGCCTATCTCGCATCTTAGCGATCACTTCATCGCAGCTTCGACGACCGCCTTACTCTTTTGAAGTCCTTCTTTGCAAACTTCCAGCGCGTCTCGCTCCCAATAGGCTGGGTTGAATAGTTCCAACGAAAACGTACCAGCGAACCCGCGATCTAACATGCCGCGAATGATCTTGGGCAAGTCACAAACTCCGTCTCCAGGAAAGACTCGGTGCTTATCGCCGATTTCGGCCAGCGGCGGGTCAGCAGGGTAGTCGTTCATATGAAAACAGTGCATTCGCGACGACTCGATCATCGCAAGCCCAGCGAAATCATTGCCCCCTTTGTAGATGTGATAAAAGTCTGGCAACACGCAGGCGCTGTCGTGCTGTGCTCCGGTTGCGACATAGGCCAGTTCGCTGAGTTTGCTGAGCGTTTTAGAAAATCCCCACAACTCCAGCTGCGGCACGACACCTGTTTCATCGCCGACTTCCAACAAGGCTCGATAGCGTTGGGCGATCGCTGGCAGGGGCGGCGAAACGTGGTCTCCTTTGTGGGCACCGACCGGTGGTGCTGCGATGTGCGTTCCACCGATCGCTTTGACCAACTCCATATCGTGCCGAGCTTGCTCAAGACCCTTTGCTCGCTCACCATCGTCATCGGTAATCCAATTGGCGAATCCAATCGCACTGACAACCGCCAACCCGGCGTCCGCAATCTGCTTGTTCAATGTTGTTAAGTCACCACCGTCTTTGACATATTGTTCGATGTCGCGGATCCATGGTTCGATCCCGTCGTAGCCGGCTTCCGCCGCGATGCTGACTTGCTGGTCAATCGGAAGTTTCTGACCGCGAATGGTGCTGGTATTGAGCGAGAATCGAACAGGCATGGAGGGTTGATCTGAAGGAGTGGCAGCAGTGGAGAGGACGGGTGAACGGAGGCCACAGCCCGCCGCAGCGGTCCCGGCAGCAACCAGAAAATCACGTCGGTTGGTCATCAAGGATATCTTTTATGCGGGGCAAGCAGATCGCTAGAGAAGCAGAATCGCAAGGACAATCGACCAGAGTATAACTGCGCCGCGAAATCTGCGTTGCTATTGCCTTTCCGCGGTGGTGTGTTACCACGGAACGCACGCAACTACCTTAGCATCGCCATCCGCAATGCTTGGTCAGCCGACGGGCCGAAGACTCGCTTGAATTCCATCGTCGCCAGTCGTCTTAGATTTTCAGATTGCAGACTTCGGATGGCCGATCGGTAGCTGGAAAAGGAAGCTGATTGATTTCCGGCGCGATATTCTTTGCGAGCCTGACGCACTAGCGCTTTTCCGTGTCCGTCGGGATCAACCGGTGCCAGGGGATTGATGCCAAGACGTTTTTCCTTGGCCCGCTCGCGTTGCAAGAACTCTCTGGGCGTGCCACCGAGAAGTTGCCGATCGATTTCGGCGTTGTCGATGATGTGAACCCTTGCCGATGCCTGATTGATACTATTGTCGAAACCAGCTGCGCGGTTGAGCCCGCGACGTGACGAACCAGAGGCTGAGCGTTTGACACTGCCTAAGTGAGCTTCGCCACCGTCTGGTACTAAGACCGTGCCGTTGTACGAAAATTGCGAGAACGATGGCAATTGAACTGTCGAAGGCAGATTCTGCTGCGCTGACAAATCGCCAATCAACAACGTCATCGTTAGCAAAGCGAAGCCAGCGAGGCGATCGATTCTCAGCATGGATCCTTGGCTTTCTTTTTAAGGACGATATTTGCCTTGCGTACTTTCTTGGCCACGACTTGCCGGCAGTAACCCGCAGTTGGATTTTTACGAAAGT
>CAYUGI010000456.1:0-1800 GCA_964444105.1 uncultured Pirellulaceae bacterium | reverse complement strand
TCAGACAACGGCGGCATGGAAGGCAGCCCGAAGGAACGCTACACCGACAACGAGCCTCTTGCCCGCGGGAAGATCTCGGCCATGGAAGGCGGAACACGAGTGCCTCTGTTGATCGCAGGGCCCGGCATTGGCGCAGGCGCACAAACCGACGTGATGGCCAACGGACTCGATTTCTACCCCACCATCTTGTCGATGACTAAAACGCCTAAGCCGGCTGGAAAGAATCTCGATGGATGTGACCTGCTGCCGCTGCTAGAGAACGATCCCCAAGACGCGCAGTTGGTCAAACACTCTGACGGCACGACTCGCGACACGATGGTTTGGCACTTCCCCCACGGATCGGCGATGGAAAGTACGATCCGCGTCGGTGATTACAAACTGGTTCGCAATTACGATCATGTTAACAACCCGCAAACGCCTCATTTGGAGCTGTTTCAGCTTTACGATTCAGCGGGCGACGACGCAAAACGTGTTGACATCGAGGAAGCGAAGAACCTAGCCGATTCGAAGCCGGAGCTAACCCAAAGCATGGACGAGCAACTGACAGCCGCGCTGGCAGAGATGAACGCGAGCTATCCGTATTACAACCCTGCTTGTGCGACCCCATTGCCAAACCAGGACAAGGTTTGCACGGTCAAGTCGCATCAAAAACAAGGGCGACAGGTCAGCGTGACCTACCAAGAAAACGGTGCCCAAGTCACGAGCGCGGATTTGATTTACACGCTCAATGGCGGCGAGCAGTACGAAGAATGGTTTCGCGCGCCAGCGACTCTTGCGGCGAACAACACCGTCACTGCCGAGTTGCCTGCGGGGACAACCCACTACTATCTGAACCTGATCGACGAAAATCAGTTTCTAAGGAGTTACCCGGATGTCGTTGGCAAACGCAATTCGTTCATCGGCACTGCCCTGAGTGCTCAACAAAAATCGGCTACCGCGCCAATGAAACGCACAAAGACCAAAGCAAATGGGACCAGAGCAAATGGAAAAGGCGATCGCAACATTCCGTTTGATCGCTGGGACACAAATAAGGACGATCATCTGTCGCTGGAAGAGTATCAAAGCGGACTGGCCGGGAAGCCTGACCTAGAAAAACGCTTCAATCGTTTTGACACCAACGGCGACGGCAAACTTTCACGCATAGAATTTGTGGGGAAGAAACGATAAACCAACATGTCGGTGAGCGAAGGATGCACGCGTTTCCTTGCTCACGCAACGGATTACCAAGGATCCTCAAACTGAAAGGTGACTTGCCCTGCGCGCGTTCCGTTGCTGATTGCGGGCATCGGCAATGCCACGCTTTTACAGATGAAAGTCACGGCAAACGGGGTTGATATCAATCTCGCAATTTTGTCGGCGACGATCCCACCAATCGGTCGCAAGAGAATCGCGGTTGATTCGACCTGCTGCACAACGAGCCGACGGATGTCGCGCTGGTCAAGCTCGCTGATGGGACGACTGGCGATGGGTTAGCACTTTTCGCACGGATCGGATCCACAGAAGCTGCCCACTGCGAATTTGTTACCCAATCCGAACGTTCGTAACGGAGGATCAACTTTTGGAGCACCCCGAAAGGCTTGATGATGTTTCAGAGATTCGACAGGACGAACTTTACTGCGGGTTAGCCCTTTTTTTTGGTCTGTGCAGAAAGATAGAGCTACCTGCTTTTGAATGACGGACACAGCATCGACGCGAGAGGTAACAACGAATCAAGTTACAAAAGACCACTCGATGTACCTCGGCGTTGGGTGCAGGCACGCTAATCGGCGACTAGGTCATCGCGAGTTGCCTATCCTTCTT
>CAYUGI010000455.1:0-1841 GCA_964444105.1 uncultured Pirellulaceae bacterium | reverse complement strand
TTCGGATTCAAGACACGCAGCCTCGTGCACTTCGCCGCTGACAGCGAAGAAGTCTATATGACAACGCGACTGCGAAAGGAAAAAACGTACTTCCTTCCGTTCAACCGAGGCAGCCATCCAAACAACATCAAATGTGGTGCGGGCAACCCGGCTCACAAGTCCGGTTATCGAACCGGCTACTTCTGGGAAGATATCCTCCAGCGAGATAGCTTCCTCGAAATCATCGGCCAATTCATGTTCGTCGAGAAGAAGGAGGAGAAGGTAGATGACGGCAAAGGCGGTAGCAAACGAACTACCACCGAGACGATGATCTTTCCGCGGTATCACCAGCTTGATGCCGTCAGAAAGTTGATCGCGACCGCTCGCGAAGAAGGCACCGGCAACAACTACCTGATCCAGCACTCGGCCGGCAGCGGCAAAACCAACAGCATCTCTTGGCTTTCCCATCGGCTCGCCAGCCTCCACACCGCATCTGACGAGAAAATCTACGACTGCGTTGTCGTCATTACTGACCGTCAGGTTCTCGATAGCCAACTGCAAGATGCGGTCTACCAGATCGAGCACGCTCAGGGCGTCGTTCAAGCGATCGACGAGAACTCGAAGCAGCTCGCCGAATCACTTGCGGACGGCACGAAGATTGTCGTAACAACCTTGCAGAAGTTTCCCTTTGTGATGAAGGGCCTGCTGAAGGTGGCCGGTGCCGAGGACGCTGATAATCCAGACGAAGAATCAAAGGCAAAGGCCAAAGAGTGGGAAACGCAAATCGCCAACCGCAAGTACGCGATCATCGTCGATGAGGCTCATTCGAGCCAATCCGGTGAATCAGCCCGCGAGATGAAAGAGATTCTGGGAGCCAGTGCTCAGAAAGCCAAAGACGAAAACGAAGAGGATGATGGCGATTCGGAGTCGATGCTCAATGCCGTGATGGCGTCACGCGGCCGTCAGCCCAACCTCAGTTTCTTCGCATTCACCGCCACGCCCAAAGGCAAAACGCTGGAACTGTTCGGAACGCCGGGCGATGACGGAAAGCCAGAGGCGTTTCACACCTACAGTATGCGGCAAGCCATCGACGAAGGCTTCATTCTCGACGTGCTTCGCAACTACACGACGTACAAGACTTACTACCGCTTGGTAAAGGAAAACGAAGAAGACAAAACCATTCCCAAACGCAAAGGTGCGAAAGCGTTGGGGAAATTCATGGTGATGCACCCACACAGCATCGAGCAAAAAATCGAGGTCATCGTCGAGCACTTCCAACGCAGCGTTAGACATCACCTCAAAGGACGGGCGAAAGCGATGGTGGTGACCTCGTCGCGCCTGCTTGCGGTGAAGTACCGTCTGGCCTTTGATCGTTACTTGAAAGAGAACGGCTACGACGACATCAAAGCCATGGTTGCTTTCAGCGGAAAGGTTGAGTTGAAGCCAGATGATGACGACTACACAGGGCCAGATTCATCGACATACACCGAACCGCAAATGAATCTTGATGCAAATGGCAACACAATTAGCGAGAAGCAATTGCGCGAAAAATTCGCCACCGACGATTTTCAAGTGCTGCTCGTTGCCAACAAATATCAAACGGGCTTTGACCAGCCGCTGCTGATGGCGATGTATGTTGATAAGCGGCTAGATGGCGTGCAGGCCGTGCAAACCCTTTCACGTCTGAACCGAAAAATTCGCGGCAAAGAAGAGCCTTTCGTTTTGGACTTTTTCAACGACGCCGACGACATCTTCAACGCGTTCAAGCCCTAGTTCGACGCGACGCAGCTTCAGGAAAAAGCGGATCCAGCCCAGCTTGGCCAAATGAAACACGAGCTGGACGCCCAACAGATATACCATTG
>CAYUGI010000454.1:0-1856 GCA_964444105.1 uncultured Pirellulaceae bacterium | reverse complement strand
ACGATTGGCTCCCAAAGCCCGCATCACTGCGATCTCATGCTGTCGCTGACTCATCGAGTTGTAAATGCCGACGAGGATGCTTAGGGCCGAAACGATGCAAATCATGCATGTCAAACCGAGTAAAAGCAAACGAATTGGATCGACAAACATCGCAAACAGCGAAGTCATTTCCATGATTGGATTGACCGCTTGAACAGCCTTTTGAGCTCGCTCGGGACGAAACGGACTCCAGTCCAGAACGGATTCGATGTCGCCTTCGTTGATCGTTGGCGGGAGTGTGTAAGCGTACATTCCTACCGTGTCTTCCAGAGAAGTACGTACAAGAACAGAAGTAACCTCCCGCTGTTCAATCGGCAGCGGAATACGCGTGTTGTTTGACTTGCGAACAAACTCTTCCTGATCGGTCAATTTGGCGTTTTGCTGCTCCTGCTCTCCACCTTCATTTGTCTCTCCTTTCTTCGCCGCAGCCATCTCTTCTGCTGACGCCGGACCATCGCCATCATCGTCGAAGAATTCGTCACCTAGTGGATCTAGTTCTGTCTGCTCCTGTTCCGATGTATTCGCCATCAAGCCATCTTTTTCAATCGGCTTGGAATGGTCTTCCATCAGGTAGAAGCCTTCCATGTTCAGAAAGACAACACGGTCATTCGGAGTTCCGGTTTGATCGATGATGCCGACAACCGTGTATTCCTGTTCATGGATGTGGGCTTCTTCAGAATCGGGATCGCCATGCGTCGCTTGCAGTCTGTCGCCCAGTTTGATGTCACAAGTCTTGGCGACGACCGAGCCAACGACGCATTCGAAATAGCCGTGTTCGTCACTGTCTTCGACAAAGCACCTGCCTTGGGAAAAGGCGAATTTCTCTTGGGTGTCGGCATCGAGAACCAAGTCGGTGAAGAAGTTGGGCTTGGTGCCAACACAGCGAAACTGCGCTTCTGCCTCAGGGTCGACGTAATAATCGCCTTGGCAAAGTGGAATCGCGATATGAGTGTAGCGTTTGTAGAGCCCCTTTTGCTTATTCTTCATCGACGTCGATTGCTGAAACTCCAACGCGTCTTTTGTAAGTGCATCAGCCAATGCTGAACCGAATCCACCGACGCCAAGCGTGATTACGGGCTCAATCGTCGAGGAAGCCGCAACCAATTCATTGGCTTTGAAGGCGATTGAGTTCTTGAGTTCCTTCTCTCGTGTTTCGGCATCGCAGAACGCGAGATAGTATTCGTAAGGAACGTTTTCAACCGGCTTACTCAGGTAGTAAACTGAATTGAGGGTGAGTTGAAGTCCACCACCTCGAGCTCCCACGATCACGTTGTAGCCAAGGCTGTTGTTGTTTTTGAATGATTGAGAGACAACGCCATGAATGGTCAGAACGGCAACCACCATCATTACGCCCAACGCCATCGAGATGATCGTGAGGAGTGAGCCGAATCCTCGGTGTTGAATACTTCGCCAAGCGATCTTGAAGACGTTCATGGGTTGATTGGTCGAGGGCCAGTTTAAGTATTTGCGTTTAGGTTTCTGTGTTGGGGCAGGCTAATGCCAGCACCATGTTTGAATTAGTTCGTGGCAGCGGTGCGAGCTTGACTCACAACGAGATTTAGTTCATCCAGTCGATCGACGCGATCAAACTGGTCCGCAACTTCCATGGAGTGGGTGACCATCAATAGGGCGATGTTTTCAGCACGACAGCTATCTTTGATCAAGTCGACGATCTGTTGTTGGTTTCCAGGGTCAACATTCGCCGTCGGTTCGTCGGCCAAGAGCAGGGCAGGTTGGTTGGCCAAAGCTCTCGCGACGGCAACTCGTTGTTGTTCGCCAACTGAAAGTTGATGGGGTTTGTTGCCTAAGCGGTGACC
>CAYUGI010000453.1:0-1871 GCA_964444105.1 uncultured Pirellulaceae bacterium | reverse complement strand
CCGACGATGTTTGGGGCCGAGGCGATGCTCTGATCACACAATTGGAGGTCCTCTCGGAGAAAAATGTCCCTATCACCGAGCTTTACGCATCGGCTGTTGATGGAATGGTTGATGCCACCGACGCAGCGCGAACGAAACTAACTGCTGTAAACGGCAACGACACTTTTGTATCGATTCAGTCGCCACGATTAGCTTTAAAGCAAGGCGTAACGGTTCAGGGAGAGCAAACTGAAAACGACCGCGGCTTAAACACAACAGTAACAACCCAGAAACAATTGCCGATTTTCAACGATGCGGATTTGCCCATCGTCTTCGAACTGGCAGTCTCTTATTTTCCCCAGCCAGAAGACTCCCTCGTCGCGGCGACCACGGAGCTGTCTGAAGCCATTCTGGTGATTCTGACGCGTGCGTTCACTCATCGGGAACTGCAACGCTTGTCGGCGACGAAGCGAAACGAAAACGACCAAGTCCAATGGATTGCAAATCTGTTTGGCGGTGCGACGCTGCAAGAATCGTTTGCGGCAATCGCGACAACCGTTGCCGAAGCATCCGGGGCTGATCGTGTTTCGCTACTCAAGTGCCGAGCGGGCCGCTACGAACTCGTATCGACCTCAACCCAAAGCAACGTCGATCGGCGAGCTCAGCAGGTTCGCTATCTCGAAGACTTCGTGACCGAAAGCCTAGACGATCAAGACGAGTTTTCGTTTGACGAAGAAGAAGCTGGCAAAATCACCGAAGTCGGTCAACAGTACCTGTCGTCATCCGGTGCCAAGTCGCTCTTCTTACGCACCGTGCACGGTCCTGGCGATCACTCTACAGCAGCCGCGCAACATAATTCCGCAATTGCCGCGATCATGCTGGAGAAGTTCGCGTCGCAGAAAGCTGATCGTGTTCCCCAACTAAACGGCGTTGTGGACGATGCGATCTCCCTTGCGATCAGACGCGATGAAGTGTCGCTGGGTGAAACGGTCTTGAAGTCGGTCAGCCGATGGTTCGAAAATGTTTCCAGTCTGCGCCGGCTTTCGTTGCTCGGCTTAGCCGCACTGTTGGCAATCGCCTTGCTTATTTTCGTTCCAGCAGAACTGGAGATTCCCGTCAGTGGAACGCTTGTCGCAGCGAAAACTCAAAAGCTATTTGCACCGACTGATGCGGTCGGTGACGAAGTCCTGGTCCAGAACGGCGAAAGAGTCAGTGCAGGCGATCCGCTGATTCGCCTGCGTAGCGCGAAGCTGGATTTGCTCAATGAGCAAATTAGGGGCGAACTGCTCGTTGCTCGGACAGAACTGTCTATCGCCGAAGCTTCTCGATCAACGTCAGCACGTGCCGCTGATTCAACCAGTTCGTCCTCAACGGCAAGCAAGCAAGAAGTGCTCAAGGCCAGGATCCGTGGTCTCACGGCGCAAGAAAAGCTTGTGTCCAAGCAGCTTGCTGCGTTAGTCGTCCGCAGCCCCATTGATGGTGTCGTTGATCGCTGGGACATCGATCAAGCGCTCGCCCATCGCGTGGTGACGCACGGCGAGTACTTATTGGATATCGTCTCCCCTGAGGAGGGCTGGGAAATCCAACTGGATATTCCGGAAGCTGATAGCGGATACGTGATCGCGGCATATCGGGAGCGAACGGTAGAATGTCGTCTCCATCTCAGCAGCGCGACAGATAACGAGTTTACGAACAGGCTAGATTCCCTGGATCAAGCGACGATCATCGACCGGGTTGGCCAGGCCGTTTTACGAGGGACCATTCATGTGAACGACACAGTCAGCACCGAATCGTTTCGCATCGGCGCGACAGTCAATGGCTCAATCCAATGCGGAAAACGTTCAATCGGATTCGTTTGGTTTCGCAGTCTTATACAGTGGTGGCGACAACAG
>CAYUGI010000452.1:0-1896 GCA_964444105.1 uncultured Pirellulaceae bacterium | reverse complement strand
ACCTCGGCAGGCAGACTCCCAGATCGCAGTCGACTCCAAAATCTACAAGAATTAGAGGCGCGAGAAACTGGACGGACGCCCGAGACGTCGGTTTAGGATAGTAGGTCGTAATGTCGAAATGAGATAACGGAGGAGACTACGGCCTTTGCCGTTTGTCCGCCGCAAGGACTTGTCACGCCGCCGGCTTCGAAACTGATGTAGCAATGTCTCTGGCGCTGTTCAACCTTCGTTGCGTTGATCGAGTTTGTCCCGCAATTCAGCGGCCTCTTCATAGTTTTCCTCTTCGATGGCTTTGTCGATACGCTCTTGAAGCGTCATGCCAACGCCGTAGTTGTCCCGGATGCTTTCACGAAATTCGTTCAGACGCACGACCAATTCGTCCTGCTCGTATTGTTCTTCTGCTTCGTGTTCGACAAACAGGTTCCGCATCTCCTCTAGGCCACGACTGATTTGCTCAATCGCTTTTTCGGGATCGGCACTATCATCAATGGCGCCTTCTTCTTCAGGCATGTAGGCCAGTGCGGACGCCTGAGTTCGATGGTACAAAACGAACGGGCGATAACGCTCGTGCGAAAACGTCCAGTCTTCGTCTGGTGAGTGCTGCTTGCAGAAATCCATCAGCCCCAATGTATGATCCGCATCTGCGACAGCTTTGTGAAACTCTTTCAGTTGCAGCCAGCAAACCCGCCGGTGGTAGAACTGGACGAACTCGCGGTCGATCTCCAAACAATGCTCTTCATCCAACTCGAACGCCTCGGCGCCGAGTTTGGACGACTGCTTCTTCAGAAATTCGTAGTAGGTACCTGCGCCGTAAGGATTGTACCCGTCGGGCCGGCCCTCGGTTTCCATTTGTAGGATCCCCATGTCGATCCGCATCTGCAGGATCGTACGCTGCCGAAGTTCCAGCATGCGGACGTTGACGTTCATGGGGTCAAACGGCCATTGATTCAGAATCGCGTCGATGTTGTGTTGTTTTTCAGGCTTCATAATGAAAACGATATAGGTCGAACGTGAGATGGCAAGGGGCCAATTTTGAAATCGGCAGCAATGCGACATTTCGTTACGGGCCAATTCTACAGAATTGATTTAGGCAAAAATCAGCTGTCGTAAAATCCGGCTAAAGCTGCACTTCCGCTTCATTCCCGCTCCAGTCTCTACCCCCTAAATAGGGCTATTACTTTTGGTCCGGTATTTTCGGTTAGGACACTTTCGCTCGCTTAGTCTTCACGCACTGCCCGCCGGTTCTGCTTGCGCTGCGAATTTCGCTTTTTGCTCTCCAAACGTCGCCGTTTGGATCCGGCCGAGGGCTTGGTGGCTTTGCGTTTTTTGGGGACCACAGTCGCGGCCCGAATCATCTCGCGGATCTTGTTCATGCAGTCCGCATAATTTCGAGGCTGGTCGCGAAAACGGTGGCTGTGAATGACGACGTGCCCCGATTTTGTCACGCGCGTCCGCCACTGGACAAGGAATCGCTTGCGAACGTGTGCGGGAAGATGCTTGGTATTCGTCACGTCCCAGCGGAGGATGACTTTAGAGTTCACCTTGTTCACATTCTGCCCACCCGGCCCCGGCGAGCGCGCATAGCTGATGTCGAACTCACTCATCGGTATACTGATTGTTGAGTTGATGACTAACATGACCGCACGGCGTGTCCTAAGGTGACTCGAATCGATGGATAGAATGAAAAAAGTGAATACGTTTCTGGCGGCAGGCTTGCTTCAGATACTTCAGGTATGGATTGGAGCAACGCCCGCCTTAGGTTACGTCTTCCTGCAAGCCCCCACAGCATCGACCGACGATCCTACGATCGTATCGGCAAAACAGGAAACCGTGAATGAGTGGCCTCGTTTCCTTGGCAGCCAAATCAACGGAATTTCCGATACCCCTGCCCTGCCC
>CAYUGI010000451.1:0-1907 GCA_964444105.1 uncultured Pirellulaceae bacterium | reverse complement strand
GATTTTTTTGTAGCTTGTTTTGGTGAGTTCTCTTCCGTTTTCGCCCGTCGTGCGCATGCACTTTGACGGCGGGAGAAAACGGAAGAGAACGGACAAGCTCCCTTTCGGTTTGAAGCTGTTTCCAACCCCGACCGAAGCGAACTGCCAGTTCCCTTTTGCAGAGCCCCGAGTCGCCTGCCAGAGGCAAGACGAAACGAGTCTCTACCGTGTTTGCTACTGCTTGACTTTTCCAGTTGGAGGGCTGAATCGCTCTCAAGTCCCAGCGGTTCGCTTTTGCGTTTCCTTTTCATTGAAGTCATCTTGCCAACGATAACGAAGGCAACCGCTTCAAACATCTTCCATCGATCTACCGCAGGCGAACTTTCGCTCACTTGCAGCGCCTCGCCGATTCGCTATTTCAGAACCCGTCACGAAGCCGTCGCAGAAACTCATACTGACCTTTCGGTTGCTAATCAAAGGTTTGGATTTCCGGGTTTCATCCCGGGCCCAGTTATCGTGCGGCTAACCGATCGGTGCGGACGTGCACTTGTGCTGCGTTTCAGAATGCTCCTGTTTCTGAATGTTGTTTCATAAAGCGTCGCCGCCGCCAATCAATGCGGGTGAGATCCAGACAGGGCCAGCAAGCTGGCCGGTCGCAGTTGAGCATCGTGGGCTGACTTCCGTTGGAAGACTCCCAGAATCTTCTTCGTTTTCAGCTCAATCAAGCGATCAGTCCTTGTTGTCTCAGTTATCCGTGCGGCTGACGGCGACGCATATTTCAGTGTTCAGCAGTTAATCATCTTTTTCACGTCGAATACTTCTCCGCGGCGAAGCATGAAGTAAACGGCCCTTCCGAGTTTAGCTCCCAATACGCTGTTGGCTCGGGCAGCACTGTGTTTCTTCTCCATTCGTCTGGCCCAGTCTTTGACTTCGGGGTTACAGCGTTTGAGCAGCGGCACTGCTTCGCTGAAAGCCCACTTGAGGAAGGCGTTGCCGATCTTCTTTCCAGGTGAACCATAGTTCTTGCCGTTGGAAGTATGTTCGCCTTTGACCAGTCGACAATACGAAAGGAAGTTTCCCACTGAATCAAACCGGCGGATATCGTGAATCTCATATAGCAGCGTCATCGCGATGATACGTCCCACGCCGGGGATCGTCTGCAAGCGAAAGAAGTTGTTGCCGTCGTGGACTTTGGCAGATTGTTCCAGGTAACGCTCGAGCTTGCGAATGTTGTTGTCGTAATGCCCAAGCATCTCGATGTCGGACTCAACGCTGAACCGCACCGCCGGATCGGCGAACCGCTCAGCCACACCGACTCGGTTGGATGCGTATTGCAGTGATTTGCCGACGGTGAGGTTGTACTGATGGTGCAGGTTGGTGATGTGCGTCATCGTTTGGGCTCGGCGGCGCACGTAGTGCGTTCTTCTTCTGAGTAGATTGCGAGTCGCTCGCCACGGCTTGGGGTAGGCATACGCCACCGCGAAGTTACCTCCGCGTAGCAGGTAAGCCAGTTTCTCGGAATCGATACGATCGTTTTTCTTCTTGCCGCCGTGGATGGCTTTGAGGTACAACGCGTGGCCGAGCACAAAAGGAATCTGTTTGCCTTCGCACCAGTCGCAGAGCCAGTACCAGTTGAAGGTGCTTTCGCAACCAACGACCAGCGAGTTGTTTGCAATCTGGAATGGCTCGATTGCTTCAGCGAACGAGGCGGTATCTCGCGTGTGAAAGTTCTGGTGCAGGCGTTTGTTGCCGCTCTGGTCCACCACGCAGGCGTACATCTTGTTGGCGTGCAGATCGATTCCACAGTAAAATGGGTGTTGCGTTTGATACAGATTCATCGTGTCTCCTTGGTTGGGGGAAAGCCAACTATTACTTACCGCTCTGCCGGTAATGGAACCTCCAGCTGAGGAGGCCATGATGAGTATCAA
>CAYUGI010000450.1:0-1999 GCA_964444105.1 uncultured Pirellulaceae bacterium | reverse complement strand
GATTGGGTTTGCTGACGCGCGATCGCTGGCGGTCTAGAATCGCGGCTCGACGAAAAGTAAACGAACTCGCATCTCAACGTCTGTCCTTGTTATGTATCACAAATCGATTTTTGTTTGGTTGTTCGTATTCCCGCTAGCGGTTGGGTTTGCGATGACGTCCTCGGCCGTTGCACGCGCGGCTGATACCAAGACCAACATTGTTTTCATACTCGCTGACGATTTGGGTTACGGCGAGTTGGGGTGCTACGGGCAGGAGAAGATCAAGACGCCCAATATTGATCGGCTCGCTAGTGAAGGCATGAAGTTTACGCAGCACTACTGCGGCGCGCCGGTGTGTGCGCCGTCTCGCTGTGTGCTGATGACCGGGCAAAATTTGGCGCACGCGGAGATTCGTAGCAATCGTCGTTGTGACAACGGACGCGTCTTCCCTGGACAGTTTCCGATCACAGCGGACGCTGTGACCATTGCCGAGGTGCTCAAAGAGGCGGGCTATACGACAGGCGCGTTCGGTAAATGGGGACTGGGTCCGTCGAACACGACGGGGTCGCCGATCAAGCAAGGCTTTGATCGCTTCTTTGGTTACAACGGCCAGCGAAACGCACATAGCTACTATCCACTCTTTTTGGATAGTGATGAAAAGGAAGTGCAAATCAACGCGTATCCGATTCCGGGACATGATCGCAAACCGGAAGGCGATGTTGTTGCGGATGACTATCGGGCGAAGGTGTACGCTCCTGATCGCATCTTGAGCGAGGCGGTGAAGTGGCTGGATGCGAACAAGGAGAAGCCGTTCTTTCTCTATCTACCCTTTGTCGAACCGCACGTCGCCATGCAGCCACCGCAAGAATGGTTAGACAAGTATCCCGAGAGCTGGGACGAAGAGCATGGTGTTTACCGCGGACAGAATGGGTATCTACCGCACCCGCGTCCACGCGCAGGGTATGCAGCGATGATTTCGGATCTGGACGAACACGTTGGAACGATTTTGGATCGATTGGAAAAGCACGGACTGACTGAAAACACGCTCGTTGTGTTCACTTCGGATAACGGACCTACCCACGGAAGTCGTGATCCTAGATGGCACGTTGGCGGTGCAGCTTGCACGTTCTTTGATTCCGCTGGTGGGTTGAAGGGATTTAAAGGAAGCGTTGATGAAGGTGGAATCCGTGTTCCGTGTATCGTTCGTTGGCCGGGCAAGGTGAGTCCGAAGACGCAAACTCAACAGCCTTCGTACTTTCCCGATTGGTTCACCACATTTACTTCGGTTGCAGGTGGAAAACTGCCGGAAAACCAACAGCTGGACGGAATCGATTTGTCCGAAGTGCTGATGGGGAAAGAGACCACCGATCGTGGTGCACCGATGATTTGGGATTTCACTGGTTACAGCGGTTTGGTGGCTGTTCGCGATGGAGACTGGAAAGCGGTTCGGCGTGGAGCAAATTCCAAGAATGCGAAATCCAAGGCGTGGGAGCTTTATAACTTGGGCGATGATTTGGCCGAAGCAAACGATCTGGCGGCGAAGCATCCCGACGTCGTCAAGCGGCTCGAAGCAGCGTACTTAGAAACGCGGACGGTCGAGCCGGATTTTCCGCAGCTGCATTTTGATCCGCTGACGGTGTCGCGTTGAAAGTTGGTCGATGAAGCTGATTTAACGCGAAGCGCCAGCGAGCGGCGTGGTAGTGTTGGGCCGCTCGCTTGTGTTTTTTTATGTTGCGTCAAATCGCAATTAACTCTCCCTCCGGGAGAGTCGATCCTTAGCGAGGAGAGGGCCAATCCGATATCTCAGCGCAAAGCCGCTACTGCGTCCGACCCTCCCGCGAGCGGGAGGGTGAAGACTTGCGCAACATCAAGACTGCGCTTCGCGTTCGCTTTTGAGGAAACTAGGGCCGAGCTAAAACGCCAATTCGCCGCCGACGGAAAGGCCGTGTGCCCAGTAGTCGGTTTCGTTGAATCGAAAGCGGGGGCGAAGGGCACCGGAGAACGGGACGGCTTCGGGTGG
>CAYUGI010000449.1:0-2050 GCA_964444105.1 uncultured Pirellulaceae bacterium | reverse complement strand
GACTGAAACAGTCTAGAAACTCCGTCAAATCTGAACACCCAGGCAGGTTTTGACCCATTCCCATCGAATAGTCACGTAGTGGCGATAGCTCTTCGCCAGCGGTTAAGCCACCGGAACTCAGCAGAGCAAGTCTTCTCTACTTAGCGAAGTAGCGTTTCACCAACCCAGACAGACTGGGGAGCTGTTCGGGTTTTTCAATCATCGCCCGAATTCCCAGTTCCGAAAGTGTCGTGGTGTAGTGGTCCGCCAGATCGCCGACCGCAGCAATTTGAAGTACGCGGGGTGCCGTCACCGAAAGATGCGTCACTTGTTCAAGAATGGTCGAAACGCAAAGCGGTGTGATCTCCCAAAAGACGATGGCTTTGCGTTGCCCAATTAAACATGAATCAATCGTTTCGGGAGCGACAGAAATCAAATTGGGCGTGAGATGAGACGGAACGAGTTCAATAGCGAACCGGTGCGATGCGGTGAGCCATCTTTGTCCTGATTCGCAAACCAACCACAATCGAATTTGCGACTGATCGATTAGCGGAGAGATGTCACTCATGAGTCGATTTCGTCGAGTTTACGTAGCAACCGCGCGCGACTAATGCCCAGACGACGTGCGGCTTCAGCTCGATTATTACTGCTCGCTTGCAGCACTTCCAAAATGATCTTCTGCTCGTAGCGTTTCACTGACTCATCCAACGAAATGTTAAGCTCAGTCTTTGTCGATGTGTCTGCGCCGGGCCGGTAAGACCGAATCGCAAGCGGCAGGTGTTCGACTGCAATGGACTCATGCGGCGCGGTTTTGATGGCGTGACGAACAGCCGATTCAAGTTCGTCAAAATTCCCCGGCCAAGGATAGACCACCAACGCGTCGATCGCTGCTCGACCAAATCTCTCGGCTGGTCCTTCGCCCGCAGCGTGCCGAGCATCCAGCGATGCCGTTGCCAAAACCGGAATGTCTTCGACGCGGGCGGTGAGTGGTTCGATCACGATCGACAACGCGCTGAGCACGTCGATCAACTTGGGGTGAAGTCCGACGGTTGTTTCTTCATGAAGCGTCACTTCACCATCATCGTCGTCGGCTTCTTGCAACGGTTCGCGAAGAAGCTTGGGGCTTTGGCTACAAAGCCCGATCAATCTTAGACGCGATGAAAATGTTGTTAGCAGTTCGCCAAGGCGATGCTGAGCTTCGATCGATGTATCGTCCAACTCGCTGACCAGCACCGTTGCCTGCGCTGATTTTGATTCCGACAACTGGCCGATCACCGTTCCCAGTGTTGCATCCAGAAGTTCGGCGTCCATCAAGGGACCGTCGACGCGTATCAGCGGTTCACCCGGTGCTGACTGCTGGTGGACACGCGTCGCGATCGAATAGGCACCGCAGCCAGGTGGCCCCAGAAACGCCATGTCGGTTCGCGTGGACGCGGCCAAAGCAATCCGCGTCCGCATTCGTTTTGCCGACGAAGAAAGGCCAGCCGTGGCGATCGTGGCGATGTTTGCGTGATGCGATCGCCAAGCATCCAAGCGTTGTCGCATTTCGATGGCTTGCTTGATCTCAGACGCATCCGCTGTCGCTGGCACTGTATCAGCGAACTGGCCGCCAATCGCAATGGTCAAAGAATCGCCGTCCGTGCCAACACGAATGAAGCGGACATCAAGCGGCTCGATCTTTCGGCCATCAATCGGGGGCGGCTGGACGCGCAGGGACGCGGTTCCACGCTGGGCAAATCCCGGAGGAGGTGACAACGACGCAGCCAAAAAATCCAGCGGGTCATCGGAAATCGACGCACCGGCGATACTACGTCGGTCAAGCAACAGATCGACGTTCAGTGCTAACCACTCGGCCGCACCTGCTGAAAGATAAGTCAGTTTCCCCGACGGCCCGATCACCCAAAGGGGAGTCGATGAAGCGTCGAGCAGGCGCGACAGTGTTCGAATTTTGGTGCCGGAGGCCATCGCGTCACTGGCTTTGTCGTGGGAGCAAAGTGGCTATCTGCAAATAGCCTGTTTCGGCTTCCACTATAACTACGAAAAGAGGCCGATCGCGGTCGGCCTCTTCACT
>CAYUGI010000448.1:0-2087 GCA_964444105.1 uncultured Pirellulaceae bacterium | reverse complement strand
CTTTTTTATGGGATCAGCCAGAATCCTGTCGTGACGACGGCGGCCTGTGCCGCGGCACCGCGAAGGCTAAGTGGCACGGGGGGAATGATCCAAGGTGCACAGTTGCCTGGGCGGTAGTAACCAAGTGCGTATTGGCATTCGCCTGGCGGGTGGATGCCCATTTTGTACGGCAGCACAGCGATGTTGGCAAAGAAGTGTGCGGACGAAACGACCGGCTGCAGGATTGGGCCTGCGGTGTGACCGTAACGCTCCAAGTTAACTTCTTCAAAGTACAGTGGCTTGTGGCAAAGGTTCGACGCTTTCCAAGTGAACGTGTGTGGTTGCCACGTACGCGGTTGGTAAGCAACTTGCTCCAGGCGGCATTCTTTTGGCAGTCCCCAGTTTTTGGAAATATATGCCCAGTCGCCTTCGCTTAGTTGGCTGATGTTGATCTCTTGCGTGCCACCCAAGTCGGTTTCGATAACGACTTTCTCGTAAGCCAAATCACGAAGACGTCCAGAAGCGATCACGCTACCGTTAGCCGAAGTCCACTGACGGACGGGCTGTGCGGCATCGAACTTCGCTTTCAGTTTTTCGTACTCGTCTGTTTCGAATACATCGGGGCGGAATGGAGCGCTGATGTCCAGCGAAAGTGTGCGGATCGTCTCTCGCGAGATTCGCTGTCGAAACTCGTCGCAGGTAAGTCCGTCGGGCACGTCTGATTCAGGTGACTCATCCGAATCGGAGGCTTCTGATTTCTCAGCGTCATCCGTCGCATCGGCCTGTTTTTGTTTTCGCTTTTTCATCTCCTCGCGAAGACGGTCGAGGTCGTTTTGATCGGCATCGCTCCGCTTGTTGGGAAATGGATTTTCAAAAAGGTCGTCGCGATCCGATGGTGACTCCGTTGCGTCGCGTGATTCAGTTTCTGGTTCGGGAAGTCGCTCCACGGAGTCGTCGGATTCTGGTTTGGGATCGACAGACTCCAGCAAATCACGCATCGTTGCTTCGTCGGGCTTTGATTCGATCGCCGGCGGATCGCCGCTGATCGAATCGAACAAGTTTCCTGCATCCTGCGAAGGAGCGGGCAACTGCGAACCGCTGGACGCATCAGTGCTTGCCTTGGGCGAGTCATTGAAGAGCGAATCGAATTGGGGGGCTTCCTGAACGGTGGGTGCTGGCGCTTCGATGGACGGTTGACTTGGAGCAGGCAATGCCGACTCAGCAGCCGATTTTGGAAGCGGAAGTTCGGAGGCACTCGGATCGCGGAATGGATTGGAGATTCCGCCTCCTGTTGACGCCGATGGCGAACCGCCAGGATTTCCGGACGCGTCGGCGGGTGGCACCATTTCAAATTGGATAGCCAGACGTTGATCTGCACGCGCGTTTATTTCTTCAGGCTTACTTTGTTGATAGTCATTGAACTGTTGGTTGTAGCGTGCCTTGGGTGCCGCACGATTCAGTTTTGCTGAAGCCGTCGCGTGTTTTGAGTCGCCAAACGGGTCGCCAAAGAAATCGTCATGGGCATCGGAATTCGACGCCGTCTCTGCAACGCCGTCGTTTTGCAACGCTTCGTTCAAGATCGCTCGTGTCTCGTTCGACCAAGCGGCTTGTCGAACGGATCCAGGATTATTTTCTGCTACTCGATTCGTGGCGGCACGTTGTGACGCACTCGCTGTGGTGACCGGGGAGACGTTTCGATTGTCTGGCCGAAAATACTGCGCTGTACGAACACCACGCATTGGATTCGGGAGCGTCGAACGTCCTTTTGCCGCATGGCCCTGCACCACAAGTCGTTGTGCGGGAGCTTCCTCCGCAAACACATCTTCCGATGGCAGGTGGTGCGGGGCGGGCTTAAGATCGGTGCTACTGCGCCAGCGAAGGGTTTCGTTGACGGGCGAGCGAACCGTTGTCGGGACAACCGTATTTTGCCGAGCAGCAGTGACTTCGCGGACCGGACGTAGGTCGCCCGCACCAAATTCGGCCATTGGACTTTGGGCGAATGATTCCGCGGCACCGACGCTTTGCGTCGTAGCAACACATGCGAGTACACGCACGCACGAGGCGATCGCGAGACGTTTAGATAGCTTCTCCTGACGAAAGGTCAGGAC
>CAYUGI010000447.1:0-2100 GCA_964444105.1 uncultured Pirellulaceae bacterium | reverse complement strand
CACCCGGCACCGCCTGGAAGAACCCTGGTAGAAAAGCCGCCTTGTCGTCGCGAGCCACCGCACGAAGCGCGGACAGAACTTGCTTCGCAGTCATTTTGGTGCCGCCAAGATTTGCGTGAAACAATATTTCAGTCACGTCGATCAGTATTCTCTTCGCACCATAATCGAAACAGGTTTTCCAGCTTCGTGACCGATCCATACGCTTAGCTTCTCATCGCCTTTCACAGCGTCAAATGCGCCATAGCTTTCTTCGGTTTCGATCGTCCACCCGGACTTGGGTAGTTCATCGCGAAAGAAATCCATCACCTTGGTTTTGGGTGCCTCGGATTCCCACTCGAAAACAAACGCTCGATTTGACTTGCTGCCACCATTAGGCATCGCACCCTCGAATACAGGAATGTCGTCAGCAATAATCGCGTCCCTCGCTGTTTCCTTTGTCCACTTTGTCTTGTTTCGATCGCCGCCGGGTGCCTTGTAGTCATCGAAAGCGGGGGAGCTGCGTACTCTTTCTCGCAGCGTCGGTTCAATGCTGGCGGCATCTTTCTCGGAATTGTTGCGTGCTTCTTTGTTGAACTCCGTTGACGCCTGGCTTTCGTTGGGAGTTGCCGTCGTCGTTCTCGCCGCGGTGATCGCGTGTTCTTGGACGTCGCCCTTACCACATCCAATGAAGGTGAGCATCAAGGTTAAAAAGTGGCATTGAGTCAATCGTGTCATTCAATCGTGCCTTAAAGAAAGATCATCCAAAAAGATCGAAACAAACGAAAAATTTGATTCGACGTTTCTTCAAAAGTTGATTCGAGCTGCACTTGATTATGTGGTGGTACAACCGCGGTGCTCCCAACCAATGCCTATTCCTGCCGCGCTCTCTTCGCAAGCGTATAGCCTATACTCGGATAATGAATGATGCACGCAGCAAAAACCTACGGA
Organism: uncultured Pirellulaceae bacterium; assembly: GCA_964444105.1. Classification (GTDB taxonomy): domain Bacteria; phylum Planctomycetota; class Planctomycetia; order Pirellulales; family Pirellulaceae; genus K23-9. The sequence continues at coordinate 1,173 of CAYUGI010000447.1, read as the reverse complement.
AGCACCCAGCATGAAAGTCATCGTCGATTTGTGTGTCGTCCCTATGGGCGTTGGTGTTTCCGTGGGCAAATACGTGGCGGAATGCCAGAAGGTCCTGGACGAAGCAGGACTGGAGCACCAACTGCACGCTTATGGCACGAACATCGAAGGTGAGTGGGACGACGTGTTTTCTGCCATCAAAGCGTGCCACGAACGAGTCCATTCGTTGGGGGCACCACGAATCACCACGAGTATCAAAGTCGGAACTCGCACAGATCGCGACCAGTCGATGGAAGAGAAGGTGGCCAGCGTGGCTGATGTTTAGCCTAGCATGGCTATTTTCACCATCCGTCAGCAAGCATTGGAAATTGGGAGGCAGCTATGGCAAAAAGGAAATCGACTCGGGCTGGATCAACACAACCAGACTGGAAGACGAAGTGGCCGCGAAACGGAGACCTGGCAACGTGGTTTCGGTACATGCTGCAGAAGTGTGAGGCGATTGACGACGACAGGCAGGCGACCGACCGTGCGCATCTGCCGATTGAGCATCTTGCGGAAGCTGGTCACAAAGATCAAGCGATCCGCTGGGTAAATCGGTTCTTGAAACGCCTCCCGAATGAAGCGGTCCTAGAAACCGTGCGACTGGCAGAGCTCGGAGCCAAGGTATGTCTCGACACAGGAAACCTAAAGCTCATGGAGAAGTACCTCGCAAAGGCATCGGCGACTGAATCTTTTAACACTCGAAAGTGCGATCAGGGATACTCTATCAATTCTGTTCGCGACTTCCGTGCTGACAATGGCATTTTAGATCCGGACAATGCCGTTGATGAGGACCAACGAATCAAGGCTGAATTCTGGGGTGCACACAGACGATTTAAGCAGGCGTTGGATGCGCGCCGAAAGAAGAAGGCTCGCCTAGCGGTCGCGGAAATGGAGAAAGTAGCTTGCAAACTGGAGAAGCGATCGAGACGCGAGCAGTTCCTATATTTCGTGGTGACCAGCTACGCGGACTTGCAGGACGTTAACGCAGTTGGGCGATGCATCCGTCGTCTGGACAAGCATGATCGTGACATGGTTCTCGATGCGGAGACCTTGTTAGCGTTGGGGCTGAAAAACGAGGCGATCGCCCGTTCAAAGAGAGATATCGCGGAGGATCTTGAGCAACTTTCCACGATGAACGATCCAAACATTCAC
>CAYUGI010000446.1:0-2130 GCA_964444105.1 uncultured Pirellulaceae bacterium | reverse complement strand
ACCCGAAGTTCTGAAAATCTGTGACGAAATCGGGCACGAGTTTCGAGACCGAATCTATAACCCGATGGTCGTTGTTTGGCTATTCGTCTCACAGGTACTTTCAGCCGATCACAGTTGCCAACAAGCAGTGACGCGATACAACGCCTACCGAGTTTCGCGTGGCTTGCTGAAAGTCAGCAGTGATACCACTGCGTACTGCAAAGCGAGGTGTCGATTGCCTGAGCAACTCTTCGAACACCTTCTCGCTTGGACATCAAAGCGTTGCGAAGAAGTCTGTACCGAATCGTGGCTGTTCCATGACCGAGTTGTCGAGATAGTCGACGGTTGGACGCTAACAATGGCCGACACCGAAGAGAATCAAGAAGCGTTTCCACAGATGGCAAGTCAAAAGCCTGGCTGTGGCTTTCCTATCGCAAGAATGATCGGAGTGTTTTCGCTTGCCACTGGTGCGATCAACCACATGGCGATCGGCGCTTACAAAGGAAAGCAGACAGGCGAGACCTCGCTGCTAAGATCGGTTTTGCACCTGATTGCTCGGGGCCGAATCATTCTGGCCGATCGCTACTACGCCAGTTTCTGGCTGCTTGCCGCTAGCGAATTGCAGGGTATCGATTTGGTTGCCAGAGCGCATCATCTTCGCAAAGTAGATTTCCGTGGAGGGCTCAAGTTGGGTTACCTTGATCAACTGGTTTCGTACCAAAAACCTCAGCGGCCAAAATGGATGAGCAAAGCAGAGTATGCTACCTATCCCAATGAAATCTCTGTACGTCATTTGAAATACAAAGTCCAACAAAAAGGTTTTCGCACTCGCCAGATCACACTGGCAACGACGTTGCTTGATGCAGAAATCTATGAGGCCGAAGAGTTGGCAACGCTCTACCATCGGCGCTGGAATGTCGAACTTCACATTCGCAGTTTGAAGACGCAGATGCAGATGGATCATCTTCGCTGTAAGAGTCCGCAAATGGTTCGCAAAGAAATCCATTGCCACATGATTGGTTACAACTTGGTTCGCTGTGCGATGTTGGCATCGGCGTTACGATTCGATCTTTGCCCAACACGATTGAGCTTCACCGGTGCGATGCAAGCGGTAGACGAATTTGCAGCCACGCTTCGTCTGGGTTCTGGCCGACGCGAATTACAATGGAACAATCTCTTGGAAGTTATTTCAGAACTGAGAGTCGGACACCGTCCGGGACGACAAGAAAAACGAGAACTCAAACGTCGACCCAAGAACTATAAGTTGATGACCTGCCACCGAAACCCGAACCGAAATCGTTACGCCACAGCGGCTTAGGCTTATGCCCGTGCCATTCAGGCCCCGTCCCGTTTCGTTCAGACCCTTCGTTTTGTTGGCGAACTTGGCCTCCACGCGTTCTGGTCAATCGGGATAGGGGGAGCCCTCGCGGGCTCCCTCCTCCCACACCACCGGGCATACGGGTCCGTACCACGGCGGTTCGGCTGGTTAAACGTTCTTGGCAGGTTGTTCCAGAAGCAGTGGGACGCCCAGTTCCGTCAACACCCTGCCGGGCAAGGCGAAGCTCAAGGCTGGAGAACGGCTGTTGTGCCAGTTGCCTTGACGGCTACCAGCGGTCTGTGCGGCAAGATCCTTGCCGACGCCCAACTTCCGCAACTCTTTGAACCGACGCTTGCCGGTTTTCCATTGCTTCCAAGCATAGCTTCTCAAACGGCGGTGGATCCAACTGTCTAGGTCACGCAGCACCGAAGGTGTCTCGCAGAAGCCGAAGTAGCCTCGCCAGCCGACCAGGTAACTGCGTAGCTCGCTGATCACGTGAACCAAGGACGAGCCCCGGTTGCGTTTCGTAATTTCGCGAACACGTTTCTTGAACTTCACTCGCGATGCCGGAGCGATGCTGCGTTTGCGACGTGTCGTGAACGTGAACCCCAGAAACTTACGTTTCCAGGGTCGGTCCACCGCACTCTTGTCTTGGTTGACTTTCAGCCGCAGCTTCTTGTCCAACCAAGCCATCACGCTTTGCAGCACACGATCACCGGCACGCTTGCTTTTGACGTAGATATTACAGTCGTCCGCGTACCGACTGAACCGAAGACCACGAGATTCAAGCTCGCGATCAAGTTCATCCAACAGCAGATTGGACAGTAACGGCG
>CAYUGI010000445.1:0-2143 GCA_964444105.1 uncultured Pirellulaceae bacterium | reverse complement strand
GGACTATCACGACAACATTTACAGCAAGCTCCCCTCCAACGCGAGCAAACTGGACAAGGGCTTGTCGTCACTGCTCACACACCTCACCCAGAAAGGTCTCCTGGAGACGACACTGGTCGTTGTTTCCACCGAGTTTGGCCGAAAGCCGGGTGTGAATCCCAACAAGGGCAGGGATCATCACCCCGACGGATTCACCTGTCTGATGGCTGGCGCTGGCGTCAACGCAGGCCAGGTTTATGGCACCACAACCAAGGACGGCCAGTCGGCTGCCGAAGATGAACTGGACGTCACCGACTTCAACGCCACGATCGCCTGGCGTCTGGGCATCGACCCTGACTCGGAAGAGAAGAGTGCCAGTGGTCAACCATTCAAATTGGCCAATCAAGGTGTGGCTCGCAAAGAGTTGTTTTCCTGAGTCTGGGCTCCGCGTTTTGCGACACGGCCTTCCGGGCCGTCAAGCTACGAAAGGACGAGCAAATAGTCTTCCAACTCTAATGGCAGCTTGACTTTCAAGCCTTGCTTGACGGCTTCGTTCCTGAGAACGCTCTCCGGCTGAGCAAAACATCCTCGCGAATACTCGCTGAGCTGTTTTGGATCGGAGTGCTCAATGAAATGTTCAATCGACTCCTCGAGGTGCTTCGCAAATGCCTTCGCGTCCAACTCAGACAATGCGGCAGTGGCGTGAACTAAACATCTTGAGCGAACTCGTGGATCTTTCAACGCATGCTCGCGAAGCGCATCGATCTTGGGGATCTTTCGATCACGAAACTGCGACACCATCACCAAGATTGCCTCGGCGACTTCCACCGAAATGCCGCCCGAGCAATGCTCTCGCGTCGCGATCGTGCCTGACACCTGATCACAAATGCCTTTGAAGTTCTTATCGTCGCCACTTGCTTGGCACAACAATAACGCCATCGTCAATGTATCTGCGTGTTGAAGCTTTATCTGCCGTTTCCAATTCGTCCTCAGTTTGCGAAATAGCTCCACGGATGTCTTGATACCCTGCTTCAAAAACTCATCGTCCTTCGGAGCACCTGCGTACTGAAGCTGCCGCATTACCAGAAGGATGTAGGCTGACTTTAAGGCAAACTCAGCGGAACCAGAATTCTTATGCGACTTCTTTTCGTTGATTGACTCGGCCAGCCCACTCGCAACACGCTCGGTCGAGTAACTCGGGTCATCCCAACCTGAAAAATCGAGATACATTCGCCGCCGCTCGAACTTCGCCGGTTTGCGCCGAACATTGATTTGTCCTTTGGCGAGCGATTGCTCCACGGCTTGGGGCAACGCTTCGAGCATTCGTTCTGATCCTGCGGTGTAGCGTTTGACAAAACTCTTGGCAGGTGTTGTCTTGAGTTTGGTTTTGCGTGTGCGAACGAGTTTCTTGATCTCCTGGACCAGTTTTTCTGGACGAGCGTCTTGGCAGTTCTTCTCGACGAGAAACGGTATCTTTAACTCAAAAGCCAACTGCAAATTGTAGTTGCGAGTCTCGAACAGTTTGTCGTTTTGACCGGTTCCAAAGACGCGACACCCCAACCAGTCGGAAAACAACGGATGAAAGATGGCCGCGTCCAGTTTACCGAACCCGACGCCTTCGATAAATTGGCCCGTCTTCTCAAACCCAAGCTCGGTCAATTCTTCGGCAAGCTTTTTGGCCTCCGGCTCGTCCTTGAGATAGTTCTTGCGTGACGACTTCATGGTGAAAGCATCAGGCAAGCCTTCCAAGATCGCCATCGCTTGAACGCCAACTCGAAAGCGATCATTCTCGCGCTGCAGTGCCTTGCTAATTTTGGATGGCTTAGGAGGCGTGACGTTCTCTTGTGTCAATGCAGAGAGCATCTTTGCATACATCGCCTTGTCAGTGCGTCCCAAGGTGCGTTCGTACCTATTGCGTATCCATGTGATGAGGTTCACGCTCTTCCAAGGGACTGGAATTTTTGTGTTCGCACCTCGCTGAACCAGTAGTTCCATGGCTGGGACGTTCCTTTGAACCGTGGCCGTCAACAAAGGCGGCTCTTGGCAGTCTTTGCCGTCGATGTCCACACCATGGTCGATCAAGAACCGAGTAATCTCCAAGCTCTGATCTGCGGAAAACACACTTGGGTTGAAGACGCCGCTGAACGCATCCTCGGCCCAGGCC
>CAYUGI010000444.1:0-2146 GCA_964444105.1 uncultured Pirellulaceae bacterium | reverse complement strand
CCGCTGGAAAGATCGGTCGGATCGTTATCGGCTTCGACCAGATTGTTCAGCGAGACGGTGAAGTCTTCGTCGTACGTGTTGCTGCCATCGCTGACTCGCACGGTCAGCGTATGAGTCGCCTGCGTGTCGGCATCCAGCAGCGAACCATCGAGCACACGAATCTGGCCGGTGCTGGCGTCGATCTCAAACGCTCCAGCAACCGTTTGCGCTGTGATCGTGTAGGTCAGGGCATGGGATGCATCGAGGACCTCGTCAGCGTTCCACTCTGTGATGTACAGCGCGGCATTGGTGTGATTCGAGTCGTGCCACCCGTCAGATCTGATCGTGAGGCCATTCTGCGACGCGTCGGCCTGTGGCTGACTGGGAAAAAAATTCGTATAAGCACCATCAACCGCAAAGCCATCGTCGGCACCTCGGTAGAAAAGGTCGGAGTCGCTGGTTCCATCCAGCCAACGCCATTCGCCTTCGACCGATCCGTCCGTGGCACCGATCCAAGCAATAGATCCCTCGCTGACGTCGTACACGAAATCCTGTTCCGTCGCAGAACGGATCGTCGCCAATTGCCCGCCAACTCCACTGAGCGTATCCGCTGCGGAGTTCGACTGCGCCGTTGCAAAGTCGGCTGTTCCCGATGACAGTTTGTAAAACTTGCCCGTTTCAGCGCTGTAACGAAGGTCAGGATCAGCTGCCAGCAAGTTCGCGATTTGGGCTTCGCGTTGCGGGTCGACGCCTTCGACACTACCGACGATCGTTCCATCAATTGCGTTTTCATCCAACGAATACGTCAACGAAGCTTCACTTGCGGTGAAGCCACCTTGGCTGGTGTGCATCACGGTCAGGTTGTTGCCGCTGACCGTGTCGGTGATGATTCCGTCGGTGGAAAGCTGATCGAACTTCCAGTTGACGATCATGCCGGCTTCATCATGCGGCAAATCACTGCGGTAACTGGCTGCAAACTCAGCCTCAGTGCGATGGTCGTCGAACAATCGCGTGTTGTAGATCGTTCCCGAGAATCGCTGGTTGGCGTCGTAGTCACCCTCGATGCTGTCCTGTTCCTGTCCAAAGATCAGCGTGCCGCCCGAGTCGATCGTGTACCCCGAAGCGAGTCCCGTACCACTGCCCACGGATACGCCGTCGACGAACATTTCCCAAGCACCGCTGTTGCCCGACCGACCATCCCAAGTGAAGCCGACACTTCGTACGGTTCCGTCGCGAAGGTATCGGAAGTTGGTTTCTGCGCCGGGCGGATCCGAGATGGCAACCGTTGTGCCACCGATGTAAACTCGCAGATCACCAAGGGTACCAATGATGAAGAGTACTTCATTGGAATCGTTCGCTGTCGCGTAGGAAATAAGCGTCGTATCGCCAGAGTCTTTTGTTGTTGAAAACTGAGTCTCAAAGCTCAGTTGATCCCGCCCACCAAGTATCGCCGATCCATCATCTGCAAGCAGATACACATCAGTTCCGCCGTCATTGTTGATGCTCAGCCCGCCTTCGCTGGTCGCGGTCGTTTGCAGGTCGGGTGTGACTCCATCGCCGTCCCCGTCACTGGCGTAGGCGTACTGAGAAAACTCGCTACTGTTTCCTGATGAGTCGGTAGTCACTAGCGTGACAAACTGGCCGGGAGCCATGGCGATTCCGGCTAGCGTTCCGGTCAGCGAGCTATTCCCATCAGCGACGCCGGTAAGCGATCCGATGTATCGCTCACCTTCGACTCGGCCGCCATCGCGATCGCGACTGACGTAGAAGTCGATCGTGTAAGTCCCGCTGGCCAGCGCCGTCGTATCAATGTCGTAGGCAAACGTCCCGTTATCGGCGATCGAAACCGAATTGATCGCCGCCCAGTTTTGCAGGTTGTTGGCACCGGTATCTTGGTCGTTCGGCGACCCGACATCGTTGGCCGAAACACCATCCGCATTGATATCAATTCCCAGACCGTCATTGCCAAAGATGCTGTTGCCGCGGATCGAAGCTGTCGAAGCCGTGCCAAAGACTCGAATTCCATCAATACCGCTTGCCGTGATTACATTGCCTTCACCAGCGGCAATGCCACCAATGGTGGTGTTATTAGTATTACTGTCGACGAAGATTCCGTAGCTGCCACTTCCAGCGATGACGGATCCCGTTTCATCTTGGCCGATGTAGT
>CAYUGI010000443.1:0-2271 GCA_964444105.1 uncultured Pirellulaceae bacterium | reverse complement strand
GTTGCGAACCAACGCGGACCACGCGGTCACCCGGCTTCAATCCCTCCCGTGCGGCAGAACTGCTAGCGGAGACATTTGCGATGGTCACGCCATCGCCGTCGCGTGGACCGCCGTTGGTACGCAGTCCGGTTAATAAGCGGCTGTTGTTATGTTGCTCGATCATTTCAGTCACGATGTCGACAACTTGGTCGATTGGAATCGTGAACGCGATCTGCTGAGCACCCACCCGCACGGCGACGTTGACACCTATCATGTCGCCTTCGATGTTCAGCAGCGGGCCGCCCGAGTTGCCCGGGTTGATACCAGCACTGATTTGGATCAGATCCAAATAGTCTTGCGTTTCGTTTACGGGAACGTCGCGGTGCAAAGCACTGATGATGCCCTGCGTGCACGTGTGGACATAGCCGTAGGCATTTCCAATCGCGATCACCGTTTCGCCAATCATCAGGTCTTCGCTGGTGCCCCGCGGGATCGTAGGCAGCGGGCGTTTAGAGTTGACTTTGATTAGCGCCAAATCGCTGCGAATTCGCGAGGCAATCAGATCGGCATTGGTGGTTGTTCCGTCGTGAAGCGTGACGCGGATGTCGTCCACGTCTTCAACCACATGATAGTTTGTGATGACATAGCCACGTGGATCGATGACGACCCCGGTGCCCATGCCGTTGACATGTCGGAAAGAATCAGGATCGGCTCCCGCTTGACCCGCGGCCGTGTTCCGAACAGTTTTCTGTCCGTGAATGTTGACCACGGCAGGGGACGCACGACGGATCGCACGAACGGTAGGCGTTTGTCGAATATCTGTCAGGCTCTCAGCAGAACGTTGGCCTTGGGCAGCCAAGCGTGTTGCAGGAATGCTGACGGCAATCAAAGTGATCGCCAGCAACAAACGGCCTGAGGCCAGAGCAAATTGGATCGTAGGTCGCATATATCCCCGTACCCGCGGAATGGTTGGGATGCACGGTAAATCGGCGGGCTTACGGGACCCGCCATGGCTGCACCGATATCACCGGTACGATCCTAAGCTTCGGTAATATCCCTCATTCCGCTTGATGCATCCGTGGCTGCGCCGCAAGGTTTACCAAGCTTATCAGTCGCAGGCCTGTCCCCGGTTTCGACGACTTTCAAGCCAGTTATTCTCGGAAAACGACGCGGAAATCTGCTTCGCATTTACGATATCGGCGATGACTAAGCCTCCAATAGAAACCCACCCAACACAGAGTGTCTAAGATCATGTCATAAAGTTTCTTGATTTGATGCCAAGACCAAGCAAGTTTCCACGAACAGACTATGAGCGTGAAAAGATGACGTGTGAAACATGATGCGCGCACCAGAAGATCCGCCGACGTCACCCGCTTGGAATGAAACGAAGGACGCACCCGTGGCTGATACTCAGCTTGAATCCGCAACCCAAATGACATCCTTGGACGAATTCTTAGGATTAGCTCCGCAATCGGAGACCCAAGACGCTCCTGCACCGTCTGTGACCAGCGACAAACTACCCGAGAAGCGTCCTGGTCGATTCCGTCGCGCCATTTCAGGCATGCGGTGGACGGTCTCAAGTCTGTTTTGCCTCGCTTCGCTTTCAGCTCTCTTGGCTGTGCTAACCGCGATTCCAATCCTGCAATTGATTGCATTTGGCTATTTGCTGGACGTGGCGGGCAGATTGGTCGCTGGTGAAAAATTTCGCAATTCGCTTCCCAATCTTCATCGGGCTGGAATGATCGGATTGGCTGTGGTTGCCGTCTTCGTTGCCTCGCTGCCGACCCAGTTATTGGTGCACTGGGAATCGGTCGCACAACTGATCGATCCCGGATCCACGCAAGCTGGGGTGCTTCGTTTGCTGGCGATTTTTTCGTCTCTGCTTGCGACGTTGTACTTGTTATGGGCCTGGGCACGCGGCGGTCAGCTTCGGCACTACCTTTGGCCTCAACCGCTACGTTTTTTCGCCGAAAGTTGGCGATGGTCAACTTGGAAGGACGTTCCCGATCGTCTTTGGGAGTTCACGGTGTCGCTCGAATTGCCACGGCTCTTTTGGTTGGGCGCTCGCGGGGCGGTCGCGACACTCATCTGGCTGATCCCTGGGATGATTATCATCGCCGCGAATCGCAACGGCGAAACCGGATTGGCCGGTTTGATTGGGGGTTTGTCGCTGATTGCAATGGGGTTCGCCCTGCTCTACTTACCAATGTTGCAGGCACACTTTGCCGCTGAGAATCGGTTTTCGGCGATGTTCGAGGTGCGAACGATTCGCCAGCATTTCAACGCAGCGCC
>CAYUGI010000442.1:0-2329 GCA_964444105.1 uncultured Pirellulaceae bacterium | reverse complement strand
TTTTCAACACGAATTACCCTCTCCGGCCGCTACTGCGTCCGACTCTCCCGGAGGGAGAGTAAAGCCTGGAAAGTCCGCTAAGGCGTTGCATGGTGGGAGAGCGAAAAGCAACTAAGCAGCGTAAATTTGATATAGCATCAAATACACGATCACACCGGTCACGCTGACGTACATCCAAATCGGATACGCGTATTTGACCAATCGCTTGTGCGCCAAAATCCGTCCGGCCTTTGCCAGCAAGACAGCTTTGATTGCTAAGAAAGGAACCGTGATTGCAAGCAAAATGTGCGTTGCCAGAATCGCTAGGTAGACGTATCGGATGCTAGCTAGCTCGGGATCTCGCGGAAACGATTTGTTTGCGGCGCCGGTTGCTTGATACAAAGCGACTTTGTGAATCAGGTAGCAAAGCAGAAACAAGGCACTTACGCCCAACGCGGTCAGCATCAACTTCTTGTGGGCTCGGGCTTGGCCGGTGCGAATTTTACGTAGCGCGGCGATCAGCAGGACGATCGTGACCAAGTTCAGCGTCGCTGTGACGTGGGGAAGGTTATTGGAGAGGGCATCCCACATACGTTTACTCAGTGTTTTGTGTTGGCACCGCGGTTGGTGTTGGCTCCGCGACTCGCAGTTTCTTCAATTCAGGATCATTGGGATAGTCGTTGGTTGCCTCTTCGAGAAGCGTCTGAGCCAATTCGCCGCGGTCAGCTGCTCGCATGTCCGTCACCAACAGTCGGTATTGCCGCTTCAACAGTTCGTTGACTTGACCTGTCATCTTTTCGACTGACAAGTCTTTTTGTGCCAATTCCATAACCATCGGGATCAGGACATACAGTTCCCGCTCGGCCAATCGCTGAGCGATCGGCCAGATCTCGGCGGCGTGTTCGGGATGGTCGATCGACCATTTCTTCCAGAACGCTCCCTTTTCACCGTACATTTCTAATTGATCGACCAGCAATTGTGCGTCGGCAGGTGTCGTTCCGCTCAGGCCTCGCGAAAGATAAACAAGATGCCACGTGTCTGGAGTGCCACGTGGCGCGGAGACCAGACCGTTTTGCCGGACATAAGTCGCGGTGGGCAAGGAAGTGCTTTTTCGCCGAATGGGTGTGATTTGAATGTGTAGTAGCGGAATTTCGTAAAAACTGAACTCGCGGCTCTGAAAATGCGTGGGCGAGAATTCACGTCCGCTGACATGGCCTTGTGTATAGACGATAAAAAAGATCAGCATCGACAGTGCCAGAGTCGAAATGACGACGACCCAAGTTCGCAGTTTGGTGCCAGAAGTCGATGTTCCGCGAGAAACGGTGGGCGATTTTTCGTTGGAAACCGATGTGGACACGAGAGCTAGCTTGGGGGATGTTCGGCGGGTAACACTTCGACGGGCAACACACTGACGCACTCTAATGTAAGCGATTGATGGGAACTTGGTCGTCCACGACAGCGATGAAAGGGGCATTAACGCCCAGGCGTGGGCTTGGCACCGGGCGTGGGCTTGGCACCGGGCGTGGGCTTGGCACCGGGCGTGGGCTTGGGCTTGGCAGCTGCGCAGTTCCACTTCGGCGTCGACCTTATGGGGTGATGTCCGGCATAGAGTCGCCATCAGCATTCAGTGCATCGGGATTATCGAGCACCGCCGCTGATCCGGAGGAGTCTCTATGGCCATCGCAAGACGATCATCCGGTACTTCGTCGTCAGCGGACCGAAGCGGTGCTGTTGATGTCCAAGACACCGCTCAGCACGCGAAAATTGGCACAATTGGCTCACTTGGCGGACGCCACCGAGGCTCGTACACTTGTCCGCGAGTTGAATCAAATTTACGACGAAATGCAGCGTGCATTGCGAATTGAGCTAGTTGCTGGCGGGTACCGTCTGATGACGCGTCCCGCATTGGCACCTTGGTTGACGCGTTTAGGACATTTGCCTCCAGCAATACGGCTATCGTCGCCGATGATGGAGACGCTGGCGGTTGTTGCCTATCGTCAGCCTGTTTCCCGAGTCAATGTCGAAGCGATTCGGGGGGTCGCCTGTGGCGAGCTCTTGCGGCAATTGATGGAACGTGATTTGATTCGCATTGCAGGGCGTGCAGAAGAACTCGGTCGCCCTTATCTTTACGGAACCACGAAACGTTTTTTGCAGATTTTCGGGCTCGCCGCCACCAGTGCATTGCCACCGATTCAGTGGGATGCACTAGAAGAGGATTCGCTGGAAGACTTGCAAACAGAAGATCCACCTCAAGAAGAACTGTCGACATCTACGAAGGAGTCTGACGTGAGCATTGCCGCCGCGCCGGTTGTCTTGGACGCCGAGTCTGAAATTTCTATCGTCAATCCCA
>CAYUGI010000441.1:0-2346 GCA_964444105.1 uncultured Pirellulaceae bacterium | reverse complement strand
AACATGTTTTTATGCGACAACCCCGCCGGATTGGTGGTACTGGATGTGGCATTTGCTATCGGTTTTAGTGCTTGATGTGGCGAACTGCAAGCTCTTTTGGTCCCTGGGACGGCCTGAATTGGCAGTCCTGGGGTGAGTTGCCTGTTTTGTGGCACTGACCGCGCAGCACCAACGACTCTCTCTCTTGAAAGCTGAGGGCCGGACCAGTCGGCCAAGACGCGAGGGACTTTCGCGGGTGTTGCTAGGACGCCGGTGGGTTTGCGTCGATACGCTGGGTGGTGCGCTGGGTGTTGCACTGGCTAGTGTTCAGCACCTTCGCTGTGATAGCGTTTTGCAGCGTTTGATAGAAACTGCTGTCTCGCATGCGCGTTTGCATCGCCGTTGGTAGCGTCTGGATCGTGTCAGACCAGCTTTCCCAGGCGGGCAACTTGAGAGTTACAAAACCACTGCGCGGCATTTCAGCCGTCACGCCGAGAAGAAAGTCGCGGCGACCGTGTCCCGTGATTTCGATCGTGATTTGCGTCCGCCGTGTTTGCTTGTACTCTTCATCGCTGACTGACGGATCGCGGCGAGTGTGAATTCGCAACTGGCCGACTTTGGCCTGGGTTTGTTTTCCGGCGCGTTTCGATGCACGCTTGTTTGCCCGTTTCGATTCCCGTTTGCTGGCGAAACTTTGTGGCTGATTTGGGTTGCCCACGTTTAAGCCATTCGCAGTTACGTCATCCGCATTGGCTAATCGATCAAGGGGACTTTGGAAGTCCGTCCGCTGCTTGGCGACATTGATGTAAAGCGTTGTTGTTTCGATACAAACGTGCCCCAGGACTTTTTGGATTCGTCTGATGTCGCAACCATCTTCGTACGAATGGGTCGCGAATGCGTGGCGAAACGAATGGGGAGTGACGTGCTTTTTTATGCCAGCGATGTCGCACACATTCGTGACGACACGTTGAATCGTTCGTGGGCTTAGGTGACGATCGGCTCGAGCGTACGACTGTGATTCACTGGGAAAGACAAATTGATCGCCCGATTGATTGTGTCCCAGTCGCAGCAGGATCTCGCGATACTGCCGGGGAAGCTGAACATGGCGATCGGCGTTTCCTTTACCCTGTCCGACAAAGACTTGGTTCCGATCGGGATCAATGTCGCGCCACCGCAAACAAGCCAATTCGCTAACGCGCAGTCCAGAGCCGTACATCAGTCCAATCAGCAGTGTATCGCGAAGAGATGGGGCGGCTTGTAAGATCCGACGTATCTCGTCACGGCTGAGCACAACGATGCGTCTTCGTTTTTGACGCGGGGTGACCAGTCCCAGCGTGACGTCGCGAAAACAGAATTTGTCCCATGCGTTTCGGATGGCCACCAATTGCACGCTGATGTCCGACGGGCTGTGACCTCCATCAACCAGATACTCTAAGTAATTTTTTACGTGTTCGCGGGAAAGTAGATGGGGTGGCCTACCGAACCAGCGCAGGATCGAGCGGACTGCGGCGGTGTAGCCAGTGATGGTGCTCTGCGCGTAGCCGCGGATTTTGGTCTCGCGGATAAACGCACGCAAAAAGACGGATGCGGTGGGTTGTTGATCATCCAACGCGATCATCGCCAGTGCGTCGGCAAAACGATCTTCGACGCGTTGGCGCTGTACGTCACGTCCGGCTGCCAGACGGTAAGGTTCTTTGTTGGTGTAAAGGTGGATCGGGTTGGCTTGATGCCGTGTCAGCGTTGATTTGGCGGCCACGATCAATGACTCCCATTGAGGTACCCATTTCGCTGCAAGCGGGTGTTGCGCTGTGATTTTCCGCTGTGATTTTGCAATGCGAAATGCGAGAGAATGATGTTCACGCAAGAATGTGTGCTGGAGAAAGACGCGACGCAAGCGTTTTCCACAATTCGTCGGTACGCGACGGCTTGGGGCTAGATGTAGTGCTAGCTAACGGCATTTGGTGGGGAAGTAGCTGCGGGTTAAGACCTCGGGGTTCGAGACGACTAGGTGAAATTTCGCCGCCGATTTTGGAGATCTGGAGCGGGGGACTTGTGGTGATGAGATGCGGGTGATGTGTTGGCCGTATTGTGATTCAGCCGCCTCATCCCCAACCCTTCTCCCCCAACAAGTTGGGGGAGAAGGGAGCCAGGGAAGTTTGTGTGGTCCCATCGCGGTTGGCAACGCCGTAGCGGATTCTTGTGAGCCGTGACGCGTTAGCGGCCGGGAATTCCGGCGGTCCGTGCTGCGAATGACGCCCGTGGCCTCACGGCCAGCGGCTCACAAATGTGGGGAAGTGAGCCATTGCTTGGAGCGGTTGAATCCGGATAGCCGACGATTTTTATTCACAACACGGATTGCCCTCTCCG
>CAYUGI010000440.1:0-2371 GCA_964444105.1 uncultured Pirellulaceae bacterium | reverse complement strand
CGCCAATGTATCGCTGAATCAAGCCGATTCGCGACGATGGGACATAGATTTTCGATCCGCCGTCAAACTCGATGACCAGGTGTTCGATGTGTTGGTCATTTTTCTCAATCGTCTGTAGACCACGATAGACACCGATGCCGTGCGACAGGTGGACGACCAAGTCACCCGATTCCAGTTGCAGTGAACTGGTAATTGGCTTGCCCTTGGCGCGTGATCTCCCGCGACGAACGGGACTGCGATGAAATAACTCCGCGCCCGTTAGCACCAGGAGTTTGTCTGCGATCAAGCGGAATCCACCGCTCAGCTGTGCCACGGTCAGCCCCAGCCGACCTTGCTTGGCAGCATCCGTATCCAACAACAATTCAGAAAGCCGTTCGCCGTCGGCCGGTGTGTCCCCGACTAAGAGAATCTGATGATCGGACGCAGCGGAGTCAATTTTCTGCTTTGTTTCGTCAAGCGAAGTGGCGTAGCTGTCAGCGGTGCCCGATTGAATGTCAATCACGTCATCGGCGGTGCCTGCTGCAAAGGTGGTCGCGGTCGTGATGCGGCAATTCGAAAGTGAACTGAGTAACTCGTCGTAATCGCAAAAACGCGTGGGTGAATCAACTCGCGCGAGTAATTCCTTGGCCGATTTTTCGCAGTCCGACGGATCAACGATCACAACGATGGTGTCATCGGGCAAGTAGTCGCCAATCGATCCAAGTTCCGACTCGTCGGTCAAAGTCGATGTGACGGTTGGCTCTTCATCGAATGACGCTTCGTACGGATCCTCCATCGCTTCGGTCAACGCGTCGTCCGCGGTGACACCAATGGCAGCAATTTCGATTTCGTCTAAACGCTCGATGCTCCTTTGGCTGGCGACATCAAATCGACGGATGGATTCGATTTCATCGCCGAACCATTCAATACGGATGGGCTGAGGTTGATCGGCTGAAAAGATATCCAGCAGTCCACCGCGTGTCGCGAACTCGCCAGGCAATTCGACAGCCGTTGTAGCTGCAAATCCTGCCGTCGCCAGCCACTTACGGATCTCTGCTGGATCCATCGTGCTGCCAACGGTTAACTTTCGCGTCGATGCCTGAAGTTTCTCTGGCGTGGGTACGCGTTGCAGAGCACCGCCGATGTAGGCCGTCACCAGCAACGGCTCCCCCGAATCCGAATCCCGGTCGCTCAACCGCTGGAGAACCTGAAGACGGTCTGCATAGTCAGCATCTCGGATTGATTCCCCGCGACCGTCCCCTGCGGATAGCGGAAGCGGGATCGCGTGCTCAAGGCCGAAGGCGATCGCATCCCCCGCAACAATATCCGCGTCCGCTGCTTGGGGGAGCAGCATTAGGATATTGGGGTGCCGACGGGCGATTGCGGCGGCCAAAACAGCTCGCAAACAGCCCCAGACGCCGGAAAAACCCAGCGTTTGCTCGGCCGCGTCGTGGGGCGGCAATTTTTCCAGCCGCGCAGCGATTTCCGCTGACTCGTCGATAAGACGAGGCACGTCGGAAAGGTCTTTTACGGTCGTTGCGGTGGTATTTGCCAAGTCGATGCGATACCAGCGGTGGTACTGAAGAACAAAAACCGTATCGTGTTACGTGACATTTGCCTATGCCGAACGTGCACTGGGGCAATCGATTGTTGAAACAAGGCAACTTAGCGCAAAGAAGCGAAATTGGAAAAGACACTATGAGTATTGGAGTTGGAGTCGTCGGCTGTGGCATGATCGCAGGTTTTCACGCGAAAGCGATTGCGGATGCCAAGGGAGCCCACTTGGCCGGTTGCTTTGATCGCAGCATCGAACGCGCCAAGGCGTTCGCGGAAGAGAATGACTGCAAGGCTTTCGACACCATGGAAGCCATGCTGGCGGACGCAGAGATCAAAGCTGTGTCGATTTGTTCGCCCAGTGGGGCTCACCTGGATCCCGCTCTAGAGGCTGCCGCGGCAGGTAAGCACATCTTGGTCGAAAAACCGCTGGAGGTGACGACAGAAAAGTGTGATCAAATCATCGCGGCCTGTGAGAAAGCTGGCGTCAAGCTGGCAACCACTTTTCAGAGTCGTTTCCATGAATCCAGCACACTGATCAAGAAAGCAGTCGAAGACGGTCGCTTCGGCAAGATCACGATGGGCGACGCCTACGTGAAGTGGTATCGCAGCCAAGAGTATTACGACAGCGGCGCTTGGCGAGGCACCTGGGCGCTTGATGGCGGTGGTGCGTTGATGAATCAAGCGATTCACTCGGTTGACTTGTTGGTCTGGCTAATGGGCCCGGTCACACAAATTAGCGCGATGACGGACACGCTGACGCACGAGCGTATCGAAGTCGAGGACGTCGCTGTCGCCACGCTACGATTTGCAAACGGTGCACTTGGTGTGATCGAAG
>CAYUGI010000439.1:0-2384 GCA_964444105.1 uncultured Pirellulaceae bacterium | reverse complement strand
AAGTGCCACCATGGCGGAGCATCCATGTCGTGATGCGTTAACATCACAGGCGGACGATTGACTAAATTCAATTGCTCGTCGCGGCTGTGCATCAAACCCATTCCAAACACGACCGCATTGGTTGTGCCGTGCGTCGTGCCAAGCGGAATCACCATCGCCCCAACATCCATCCGCGAAAACGATTTGCCCATGCGAAATTTCGTGCTGCGAATTTCTTCCGTCATCGTTTGCAACGCAAACCGATTGTTAGGAGCCCCCGGCGTCGGCTTGCCGTAGACACTTCCACCATGACAAGAAAAACAGTTCATCGTCCAGCGTCCGTCATCGCCCACGACATACTGCAAAGGCTTGCCCGACTCATCATCAGGCCGAGTCGTCAGACCATACCGCTCAAACGCCATCTCCCGACGCCGCTCCGGCGAAGCCTTTTCCGCCTCACTCCGCAAAGGCTCCGGCCAACTCGTCCAGACTTGGGCAAACGTCTCTTGGTCAAAATCGGAAGGAAGGAAAGCCGATTCGGTTAGCTTCTCATACCCACGCAGCGCAGCTTCATCCGCGTGGCACGGAAAAGCCAGTAAATGAAAAACAATGAGAAAGTACGCGAATCGAGCCATGTGCGATTATAACCCGGCGTCTACCGTCCGAAGTAACCGACGAAGGAACAAAGCGTGGACATCCGACAGTTACTATCTAACTGGCGATGAAAACATAACCTGCCCTAGATCACGACATTTCAAAACAATCACCCGCCCGAAATCAACTGATTCGACTACTTCATAACCCTGGTTTTCCAATGACCGCTCCGCTGTGTCACGTTGCCCGCGGCTAACGTAAAACGTCGCACCCTGTACATTTCTATTCGAGTTACGGAATTCTCGCATCTGGAAAGGCAGTTTGGCATCGTCGATCAAATAGGGGCCTGACACGGGATAGGAGAAGTAACCAAGCCAAGCAGTCAGAAACGTGAGTAGTCGTGTCTCGCTTTTCGGGTCAACGCCGTCGTGCAGAACTTCGATCAACTGAGCATCAACGATCACACGGTCGCTTGACGCGCGATGGCGATTCACCCAGGTAACTGCCCCTCTCCAGTCTTCCCCGCGAAACACCAATTGCGTTTGATGACGCTGCCACTGTGCCAGCGTGCCTTGCTGCCAAAGCAGCACGCAAACTAAAGCAGCGGTGAACACGGATCCGAATAGATCGATTCCGTCTCGCAGGACTGGGGAAGGCAATTTCGCCAAACAAGCTCCAGCCGACCAAGCCAACATTGGCAATACGGCCACGAAATACCTTCGATGCCACAGCGGCACCCAATCGAAATACGACGCCGCAAAGAAAATCCCCGTGGCGATCAGGCCAACAATCATCGGAAGCATCGCAGTCGCAACGGCGCGAATCGACTCGCGCCACAACATCGCTAATGCCGCTACGGCTGGCATGACAGCAACCGTCAACCACGGCCAGATTGTCCAAAACTGATGCATGGAACTTGCGTGACCAAACGCTCTCCACTGCGACCGATTCTCCCAAGAATGTCCCAACGAAGAATTCGCTAGCGAAAAGGCCACCGCTGCCACCAATATCAACGAGACGAAATCTGAAATTTGAAATTTGAAATTCACCCCTCGATCAATCCACGCGAAGATCAGCACAGCCACCGGCAACAGCCCAAGCGTCACGATCGATGTCGGATGCACCAGTGCCGCAAGTGAAATTGCGGTCACCAAGATCAACCTCAGATTGCCGCCGCGCATTCCGGCATCGAGTTGAATCAACCGAACGGTTGACCACGTCGCGACGACCGACAAGAGCATGACAAATGCATAAGGCCGAAACTCAGTACCGAAAAAGAGCGAATTCGATTCGACGGCCAGGATACCGCCAGAAAGAACTCCGGCCGACAATCGCTGTGTCGCCTGACGCACGGCAAAGACCAGCAGTGACGAACCGAAAGCGACTGCCATCACGCTGCTCATACGCAGCATGACTTCGCTTTCGCCCACAACGGCTTTCCAGACCCACATCAAGTAGAAGTAGAGCGGCGTTTGGTTTCCGACCGCTGCTCGCGGCGACACATCTGCGAAATCACCCCAAATCGCCCAAGCAGTGTGGAGTTCGTCGACCCAAAAACTCTCATAACACGAAGGCAAGCGAATCAAAATCGCCAGCACGAACACAACCGCCGCCCAGAAGAGCGTTGGCCAGTACGAGAAAAAAATGCGTTTCATGATTCTGCCTTTACACGCATCGCTTCGTTCAACAGCCCGACGCGATAATCTCGCTGGTCCTTACTAATCGAACATGGCACCCCTCGCCCCATTTTTGGGGAGAGGGGCCGGGGGTGAGGGGCTTTCGAAGGAGGCAATCGACATGAGCAAAAAACG
>CAYUGI010000438.1:0-2411 GCA_964444105.1 uncultured Pirellulaceae bacterium | reverse complement strand
CATCACACTCGATCAAATGGTGGTGACATCGCATGAACAGCGTGTTGCCGCCACGCGAGCCGACGCGACTCACTTCATCGGTTGCAAGGGAACGATCAAGATCGAGAATTGTTTGTTTGAGCACATGTTGGACGACGGCATTAATGTTCACGGTGCCTATGTAAAGGTCGAGGAATACCTAGGTGACGGCGAATTCCTTTGCGAGATCAGTCACTTTCAACAATGGGGACTCACGTTCGCTGAACCTGGCGACAAGGTCAAATTGCTTTCACGCGAAACGATTCTTCCCATTGCTGGCGGAAAGGTCGAATCGATACAGCACATCAACGAGCATCGCTTTGTGATGAAGTTGGACCGTGTGCCCGCAGAGATTCCCTCGGGGCCGTTGTCGTTTGAAAACCTGACTTGGTATCCGGATCTGGAAGTGCGCAACAACACGATCCGGCAAAACCGTGCTCGCGGCATTCTCGTGACGACCAAGGGCGCTGTCATGATCGAAGACAATGTCTTTTCGTCGCAAATGCACGGCATTCTGATCGAAGGCGACAACAACAAGTGGTATGAGTCGGGCGCGGTGAGCGACGTCACGATTCGGAACAATGTCTTTGAGAATGTTGGATTCTCTGCCGCCGGAGCTTACCCGCTGCTGGCGTCGCCGCTATTCACGAAAGACCAGCGCTGGGGCGAAGGTCACTATCACCACAACATTGAATTCACCGACAACACAATCAAGAGCTTCAATGGACTGGTTGCCAAAGCGAAGTGCGTGAAAGGGCTGAGCGTCAGCCGCAACAAAGTGACGTTCAGTAAAGATTACCCGGCGATGAGCGGAACGCCTTCGGTCGATTTGGAATACTGTGACGACGTAACGGTTCAAGGCAACCAATTCACCGGGTTCCAAGAGAACCTAACGACCAAGGTTTCCGACGATTCCACCGATGTTCGCGTGAAAGGGAACTCAGGTATCGCGGATCGGGACGTTGCAAGCACGAAGAAGCCAACCAGTTCCAAACCGAATATCGTCTTGCTGTTTGTCGACGACCTGGGTTGGCACGACTTGGGATATCGCAACGACAAGTTCGAAACGCCGAGTATCGACGCGCTCGCTGCCCAAAGTGTTGATTTCCAAAGGGCCTATATCGCCAGTCCAACTTGCAGCCCCAGTCGGGCGACTTTGTTGACGGGCAAGCATCCGGCCCGGTTACGAATGGTCCGTCACGTGCCAAATAAGGAGGAACATGGATTCGACCCGTTTGGCCGGACCGACCAAGAGTTTCATCAATTGGAAGGGGACCCAGCGAAATTCCCCAGCCGCAATTGGCTGCCGCTCGAACATACGACTTATGCCGAAGCACTCGCGGACCTTGGCTACCACAACGAGTTTTTTGGGAAATGGCATTTGGGTCACGAGCCCTATCATCCGATCCATCAAGGATTTCATCGGCAAACAGGAACGTCCAACGCCGGGCACCCCAAGTCGTACAAGGCGCCGTTCTTCAAAAACTCAGATGTGTGGTCAGATGTGAAGGACGAGTATCTAACTGACAAGTTGACGGACGAGTCGGTCGCTTTCATCGATAACTACGATCAAGACAAGCCGTTCATGCTTTCGATGTGGTACTACAACGTCCACCGTCCTCCTGTCGCACGCGATGACTTGCTACAGCACTTTCTGGGCAAGGGCTTAGATAAGACTGAGGCCATTTACTCCGCTCAGGTCAAAGCGGTGGATGAATCAGTCGGACGAATTCGCGATGCACTGGTCGCAAAGGAAATCGATCAGGAAACCATCGTGATCTTTCTGTCGGATCAAGGAAGTTGGTATCAGAACCTGCCATTTCGTGGAACGAAGCGCGTCGACACGCTTTGCGAAGGCGGCGCTCGCGTCCCCATGATGATTCATTGGCCAGGCGTCACCATGCCGCGCATCGACAAGGCTAATTTGGTTCAGTCGACGGATCTTTTTCCAACGATGGTTGAAATGGCTGGCGGGGATCCATCCCAATACGAAAATCTTGACGGCATTTCATTGCTCAGCACGATCAAGGACAACAAGAATGTCGATCGTGGCGAACCTCTGTTTGGGTATCGAGCCTATCAAGATCTTTACGCATCGGTCCGCGAAGACGACTGGAACATGCTGGCTTATCGCGATGGACGAATTTCCCTCTACAACATCGCCGAAGACATCGAAGAAAAGAATGACCTCTCCGTGAAGCACCCAGAGGTCACTGGAAAGCTAATCAAGAAGCTAGTCGACTGGGAAAAACGCATGGGTGTCGAGGAGTACTCAGGGGTCCAATAGGTCAAAGCTCGTTATCCTCGACCAAATGCCGCTAAGTTAAGCGAATTCCAATAACGCGAAGCGCCAGTTTTGATGTTGCGCTAAAACGGAAGAAATCGGCTCTTGC
>CAYUGI010000437.1:0-2425 GCA_964444105.1 uncultured Pirellulaceae bacterium | reverse complement strand
CGCCAACGGCTTACGACCGTCATTTGCCGCACCAAAATCCGCTACGGCGTTGCCCGCTGGGAGAGTCGGACGCAGTAGCGGCCGGTGAGGGTCATTCGTGTGAATACAATTTTCTTCGGCAATCCGGATTGGCCCTCTCCTCGCTAAGGCTCGACTCTCACGGAGGGAGAGTGAAATTAATGGTACAGGGAAATCGAAGGATTAGGGAAATCGAAGGATTAAGGTCCGCTACGGCGTTGCCGATAGCCTTGTAAAAACTGCACCTCTAGACTCTTACTCCGCACAAAAAACGCCGCAGTTTTAAAATATCTGTCGCCCACTGTCTTCAGGACCAACTCACTGGACGCTTAGATGCCCTTTCAACAGTCGGAACGTACGAGTGCAGCCATCTGGACCGACCCTTGATGCGTGCCCTGTTCCTTCCGAATCGATGAATGCCACGTACTGACCTTCGCCAAACCAATGCTCAGTCAAATTCTCGGGGTCGCCCACGTAGACAAAAAAACCGCCTTGGGTGACGTGCTGTAGGTAGGTGACCTTACCGTATTCTTCGTGCAGGGCGGCCAGATGCAAATCATTCGCTTTGCCAGTCTGAAGCTCTTGAACCGTCTGCGAGATTAGATTCTCGGTCAGAACCGATTCGTCCATCTCCTTGGAAACGATATGCGTGTGCTTTTGAGCATTGGCTTGACAGCAGACCACGGAGATTGGAATCGATTTACTCATGAAGTAACTTTTGCAGATGGGTAAAGGCGTAATGGTGCGCGAACAGTGCGATACGAAAAAGCTGTTCGGATGATAACATACGCCTGTCAGCTCGAAGAGCTACGAAGCCTTTACTCCCCTGAAGAACATCAAACCATGACGCGTGCTGCCACAACCCCGCCTGAAGTGGATCCTACGGCAATCTTCGAGCTGTTTCGCGGGAGCTACGGCTCGGAGTTGTTGACCGCGGCGGTTGCCCATTTCGATATTTTTGCACGCCTGGATCGCCAAAGCGAAACAATCGCCGGACTAGCCGATGCAAATAATCTGCAACCACGTCCCGCGAATGTGCTATTCACGGCACTACGTGCAATGGGACTGATTCAACTGATCGACGACAAGCTTTCGTTAACAGCGATGGCAAAAGAGCATTTGGTTCCCGGAGGATTGTTTGACGTCGGAGACTACGTTGGCCTGGCGGCTGAAAGTCCCGGTGTTTTGTCGATGGTAAAGCTGCTCAAGGAGAACCGCCCCTTGAGCTTTGATGATGGCGGCGCGGCGTTTATCTACCGCGATGGAATCGAATCCGCCATGGAATCGACGCAGTCAGCCAGGCACTTCACTTTGGCACTTGCCGGACGAGCAAAGAACGTTGCCCCCGCACTGGCAGAGGCGATTGATGCTAGAGATGCAAAATTGCTGGTGGACGTTGGAGGCGGAACTGGAATCTACAGCTACGCTTTGCTGCAAAATAACCCTCAGCTGCACGCGGTAGTGGTGGATCGTCCCGAAGTCTTGCGCGTCGCCAAGGAGATGGCCAGCGAATATGGTGTCAGCGACCGAGTGACACTGCAAAGCGGCGATATGTTTGACGATGCCATGCCGACCGATGCCGATATCGTGTTGCTGTCAAACATTCTGCACGATTGGGACGTGCCGCAATGCGAAGCACTGGTGCAGCGGGCAGCCGATTTGCTGACGCCAGGAGGGCAAGTTGCGATTCATGACGTCTTCTTAAATGACGCGCATGACGGACCGTTGCCGATTGCACTGTATTCCGCCGCGCTATTCACTTTGACCGAAGGTCGAGCGTACAGCGAAGCCGAGTATGCCGGTTGGCTGAAAGCGGCAGGCCTAAAGGTCAAGCCAAAGATCGACACCCTGGTCCACTGCGGTGTGTTAGCTGGTGTGAAATAAGAAACGTCCGGCAAAGCACGTTGGTGTACCGACTGCCCGCTAAGAAGCATGTTCGCAGAAATATTGGCACACCATCACGACATCGCCAACTGCCTGCTAGTAATAAGAGTAAAAACAAAGCGCGTCGCGTGAGCGATGTGACCACGACAGCGGATCCAAGCTAAATTTCCAACCACGAAAAACACGAAAGATCTGAGCCCGATTTGCTTTCGTGTTATTCGTGTATTTCGTGGTTGAACCCAAGACCGCCAAAAAACGATCGCGCACGCCGCCCTAGCAACGGCCGGCCTAAAACGCCTGAAGAAAGATCTCTACGCTTATCAAAACGATCGCGTGATCTTGATGGAAATCTATTTTTTGCGATTTCTCATGAAAAGCACATCACCAACGAAGCCAAAGACACGAAGAGCCATATCCATAATGTCGCTCACGGTTACGCTCCATTAAGTTTAGCAATCGTCGACGAGGGAATCGCGCGATGCGAATCAAATGTGCTGGCAATCTGGTTTGCCCTCTGCTCGCT
>CAYUGI010000436.1:0-2455 GCA_964444105.1 uncultured Pirellulaceae bacterium | reverse complement strand
AACGCACGATCTATCCACAAGCATCCTGCCAACGGATAGATCGCAATTCGTTTTTAATTCGTTCGTAGGACAGGTATGACAAAACCACGAACTGCGATCGCTCACCTTTCCGCCCTCTGCTTCGCGCTGTCATGGGTTGCCACGAGCTTGCGCGCCGATGAGCCGCAGGCCCCCGCTCAAATCATCGCGTTCAAGCACAAGAACGTTGAGAGAAAGTATCTCCTCCACGTTCCGAAAGACCTTCCAGATAGCGCGCCTGTAGTGTTCGTGCTCCACGGGTATCGCGCGGATGCCAGAGACTACGCGGAACTTGGAATGAATCGTCTGGCCGACGCCAACGGATTCGCAGTCTGCTATCCACAGGGAGCAGACGATCTCGAAGGGGTACCTCACTGGAACGCCCGGCTAAAGATAAGCAAGACTGACGACATCGGCTTCCTTTCGGCACTCGCGTCTCACTTGCAAGCACAGCACTCACTCAGTGCCAGTAAAACCTTTGTCTGCGGGATCTCAAACGGCGGGTTCATGAGTTACACGCTGGTGGCGGAGAAGCCGGAAGTGTTCAAGGCAGCGGCGTCGGTGATCGGCACCATGAGTGGCCACACCTGGAAAAACAGGAATTCGATCCGACCTGTGCCAATCTTGCAGGTCTCTAGCCTGCACGATGAGGTCATTCCATACGACGGAAGCATGTCAAAGGCTGGCGGTTGGGGCGGCGCGCCCAATCAGGATGTGATGATGGAATTTTGGCGCAAACTCAACAAGACAAAGACGGAAGAGGTGGTCAAGCTTTCAACCAAGACGAAAGGGCACCACTACAAACACGGAGTTAACGGCAACGAAGTCTGGCACTACAAGATTGAGGAATTCGGGCATAGTATTCCGGGGAAACGAGAGATGGAGATCAGCGCTGCCGAATTGATATGGAAATTCTTCAGCAGGTTTTAGTTGCAGGTCGAACGTGGACCAAGACGCCGACGAACCAGGCCAATCGGGATAGGGCCGGATTGCTCCGGGACCTTCCCACACCACCTAGCATGCGGATCCGCCCGGTGAATGATTACAGCGCGGTTCGTCTGAGCGGAGCAAGCTCGCCCCCTCTCTCTTCGAAGCTAAACTGTCCGTTCGATTTGAGCCAGTCGCTGGACAGTCCACGTTGCACGCCTGATGTCATTGAAAGACGCCAGACCGCTTTGTGGCTTGCTCCAAACACATACGCACCTTGGGGCGAAACGCCAAGTGATCTCAACTTTCGGAACCGAGTGCTCGTAAACGCCAGGACTTCCAGTAACAAGCTCGGACGCGGCGACGAAGCCCAGAATTGGCACACGAAGTCAAACATCGCTAACATGAATCGTTCCAAGTTGTCGAAACCTCTCGACAAAGTTCTCTACGCGATCGATCCCCAAGCATCCTGCCGAAGCATAGATCGCAGTTCGTTTCGTTGTCCGACTACATTTTCACCCCCCCTCAGCAGCGTCTTCTAGCTGCTTCCCTTCTTTGAACCAACGAGAGCAAGTATGAAACCCTCCGTTTCAGTCACATTGATAATCGCTGGTGCTTGCTTGATGATTGCGCCGTTGGTGCTTTCCTATCACTATCATGGCAAAGCTCCTGCCGCATTCTTTCAGGCACCTGGATTCGACTATCATTGGCTCTGCTTTTTTGGGGGTGCCATCGCGATATACGTCGGATCCACTCATTCGACGAGTCGCATGACTGTCGCAAGCCGCAGTTCCGCTGCGCACATTCAGAAAGCGAATGAAGCAAATGCCACCTAATCCGTTGCTGGCTAAAACTCTTGAAGGAATGCCACCACCGCTTTTGCAACTTGCGACGTTTGGGCTTCAGGCTGCCGCCAGCGGCTATTCAGGTGTGCAGGCTGTACGGAAGTCGTATCTGTGGCACGACGGTTTGCGAGACACGATCGTCGATACTTGGGTAATACACTTCACACCGATTGCTGACGGCGACGTTGAGCAGGTTCGACCGTCATGCGAAGTGTTTGACTCTCTATTCCACGAGTTGTTCCTGCTTTCGCCCACCTTGCGAGAAGAGTCCTCGGGACAGTTTCGCATACCGTCAACAAAAGGTATTCATGATGCCTTGGTTACCATCGACGTTGCGTCATTGTCAGTGTTATTGACCGTACCAATTACACTGGACGAATCAGTTGCTCGCGAAACGCTCTCGATGATTTATGCGACACTCCCTGCGACGTCATCGAATGAACCCATGCCTGACGGATAACCAGTCAGTCTTTGACTTCGCAAGAGAAGATTCAATGTCATTGTCCAAGGGGCCCGCTGAAAATCGTCGGCGCGAAGAAGAGTTGATTTTGCGAGCGTTGGGGGACAAGCCAACTTGGCGTGAAATCATGAGTTCGCGCCATCGTCGCGTCTGGCACGAAGCATCAACTTGGCCGCCGAAGTCAAACATCGCTAACATAAGACCG
>CAYUGI010000435.1:0-2459 GCA_964444105.1 uncultured Pirellulaceae bacterium | reverse complement strand
ACGGCGGCCAAAAGTTTAGCCAGTCTTTGTGCATGTCGGATAAGACAAGCAGAACTTACTCTGGCGCGTCTCGAAGACAACCTGCGACGTCTAGAACTCGGCACGCTGGAATTACCTCAAAACGTTAGTGTGACGGCGTTCTTACTTTCTGACGGTCGGCGAGTTCATGCGCGATCAACGAGCCCCATCAGGACACTTGGCAAGCTTTCGAGAGCTTTCCTTGATTCGATACCTGAAGGTTCGCTGGAAGAGAGCACGATCAAGGGGATGAAGACTCACATTCGTCACCTCGAGCGATTGCTAAGTCCTTCGTTTCGGCTGTGCGATATGTCGCTGGAAGTCTTGCAGCGATATGTGCAAGAGAGGCGAAAGGGCAGGGGACTTCGCGGGAAAGATTTAAGTCCAGCAACGATCAAAAAAGAGATAGTGACGCTAAACTCCATTTGGATCTGGGCGGCTCACATGGACTATGTGAAAGGGGTATTGCCAAAGCGCGGGCTTCGATTTCCAAAGACTGACGAGAAGCCACCATTCCAAACTTGGGAAGAGATCGAGTACCAGATCAAAACAGGTTCATTGTCGAAAGCTGAGGCGGATGACCTTTGGGATTGCTTGTTTCTGACTCTTCCTGAAATCAAAGTACTGCTGGAAGATGTGAAACAGCTGGCGAGATTTGACTTCATCTATCCTATGATCGCTTTCGCTGCCCATACCGGAGCAAGGCGGAGTGAGTTGATGAGATGCAAAGTTTCAGATATCGATTTGTTGAGAAAACAAGCGGTGATTCGAGAGAAGAAGCGAGTACGCGGCAAACTCTCGACACGACGAGTTCCCATTTCGCCATTTCTTGGTGAAGTGCTTCGAGATTGGATCAACGAAGGTGCTCAGGGACCGTATCTTTTTTCCTCATCAGTTCAAGCAGCAGGGCACGCGTTAACACCCGATCAGGCACATCACCACTTTCAGAAAACACTCGAGTCCTCTAGATGGAAAAACGTACGAGGTTGGCACGTATTTCGGCATTCGTTTTGTTCGAATTGCGCAGCGAAGGGAATTGATCAACGCATTATCAACGCCTGGGTTGGGCATCAGACTGAAGACATGGTTAGGCGATATCGGCACCTAATTCCCAACCAGCAGCAAGAGGCAATTCAAGCCGTATTTTCCTAACCGACATTGAAGCACTTTGAGACCAGAAGAGACTGATGCCAGCGATCGATGTGCCACATGGCGAAACTTCAGTTAAACATAAGAAACTTTATGTTAACCAACGTATTGTGGCCGTCGACTTGTATGATTCTCCGCCTCGAGCGTGGTGCGGTCACGCATCGCAAACAAGCGGCACTCAGGTGTCGCCGAGCAACAGTACGGGTTCCTCTTCTCTGCTCGTATTTAACGCCTGATTTGCTCTAGCTCTGCTTTTGTGACGGGACTATATGCCAGGAATTGACTATCGCGAGGTTCGTGAGCGAATCAGTATGAGCGATGTGCTGGGCCAATTGAGTTATGAACCCACCGCCGTCCACGGATCCCAGTTGCGTGGTCCGTGCCCGGTCCATGAATCTTCGTCGCCGGCGAGCCGCTCATTCTCCGTCAATCTGACGACAAACGCGTTTAGATGCTTCTCGTGTGGTGCGGCAGGGAATCAGCTGGATCTGTGGAGTGCGGTTCACAAGCTGCCACTGCATTCAACAGCGATTGATCTCTGTGAACGCTTGAATGTCGACATTCCGTGGATGGAAAACCGCTGATTTCGTGCGCGGCAAGCTGAGACCTCTGGGTTAAGCGTTCGGAGGCGAAGCCTGAATCGATTCGATGATTCGCTGCGACGTCTTCTGTATATCGGCCAAGGATGCGGCCAAGGTTTCCGTGTCGCCTTGATATAGCTGTATGTAGTCGCTGGATCTTGTGGACTGGTCCAGGCCGATAGCCGCGCAGACGACA
The DNA here is from genome assembly GCA_964444105.1 of uncultured Pirellulaceae bacterium. Taxonomy (GTDB): domain Bacteria; phylum Planctomycetota; class Planctomycetia; order Pirellulales; family Pirellulaceae; genus K23-9. The sequence continues at coordinate 515 of CAYUGI010000435.1, read as the reverse complement.
AATGCAACCGCTTCCGCTTCGGTTTCTCTAACGGTCTTGCTGCAGTGATTGCGGCGTTCTCCTTTGTGGAGGAGCTCGTGAGCCAACTCGTGGACCAGCACGGAGAATTCTTCGGGCTTGGAAAGGCCGTGTTGGATGGCGATGGCTCCGTGTTTGGAGAGGCCGAAGGTGCCGCCAGGAATGTCCTCGTAACTCAACTGGATCCCCTCCGACGCAACAAGTGCCTTCAACTGTTCCAAACTCTTACCGGGGTCGCCCTTGATCTGCGCCGGCTCGGGCAGTGTTTTGCCTTCGGTCTGCGAAATATCAAACACGCTGACGACTTTGAAACCGGCGAGAACCGGCCTTGGCGACTCATCATCATCTTTGGCTTCTGGCTGTTCGGCATCAGACTTGCGGCGGCGGTAAGAAATGGGTGCCATGATACGAATCCCCTTCTCCCCTTTCATGACCGTGCGGCCGAGTTTCTTCCAGGCATTGAAGCCGGCGACAAGCGTGGCATCGGGAGCCTGCGC
>CAYUGI010000434.1:0-2488 GCA_964444105.1 uncultured Pirellulaceae bacterium | reverse complement strand
CCCTCCCGCGAGCGGGAGGGTAATGACTTGCGCAACATCAAAAAGCGCCAGCGAGCGGCCCGTAGAAAGCGCCGCTTGCTAGCGCTTCGCGTTATTCGAAGTGGCTTAACGAAGCGATATTGGCCTGAAGTCAGTACACCAACGTGTGTAAAAAACGCTGCGCTGATGAATGGTCCGGACCAACGTTTCCAACCAACCACAACCTTTACCTCTTGCGGATATTTCACGATGAACCGGTTCGCCATTTTCTTCTTCACGGTTTTTGTCTCGCTGCAGCTTTCTGCTGTTGATGCGCAGGATACCCAGCAACCTAAAGGTCAACCAACCGTTTCTTCGGGAATCGATCAAACACTTTTCAGCGATGGCATTGCTCCAGGCGACAACTTCTATCTGTACGCAAACGAAAAATGGCTGCTCGAAACCGAAATCCCAGGAGACAAATCAAACTACGGGATCTTCACCCTGCTGAACGACAACACGCAGGAACAGGTCAAGACGCTGATTGAAGAGGCAGCCAAGTCCGAGTCAAAAGACGGATCGGCAGCGCAAAAGGTGGGTGATCTTTACAGTAGCGTGCTAAACACCAAGCTGCGAAATGCGTCGAGCATCGAACCGATCGAATCGCTTTTGGCAATGACTGCAGACATGAAGAACAAGAACGGCGTCGCTGATGCGATGGGGAAACTGATTCGCAAAGGCGTCTATGGCCCGTTAGCGATTTACGTTTCGGTAGATGCTCGCCAAAGCGATTCCTATACCGTGTACGTTTCGCAGTCGGGCTTGACCCTTCCCGATCGCGATTACTACCTGGAGGACGAAGAGCGGTACGTCGATTTGAGAAAAGAGCTGGTTCGATACGCGGCCGATATTTTGCAAATGATCGGTCATCCGTCCGCCGAATCTGCTGCTGAGAACGTACTTGAGATCGAATCTCTGCTTGCAAAATCGCAGTGGTCAAAGACTGAGAATCGCGATCCGGAAGCGACATACAACAAGAAGTCGCCTGAGGAGATGGACGGTTTGTTGGGCGACCTCCCGTGGTCCCAATTCGTTGGATCCGCTGGTATGGGCTTACAACGGAAGTTTGTCGTACGACAGCCAAGCTACTTTAGCGATTTGGGCGATTTGTTCGGTGCGGTCTCAGTGAAAAAGTGGAGCGACTATCTGAAGTTCAAGACCATTGATTCCTACGCCTCGACGCTTTCCGAAGAAATTGAGCGCCGACACTTTGATTTTCACCAGACAGCGATCACTGGAATCACCGAACAGGAGCCACTTTGGAAACGGGGCGTGAATACGACGGGCAGCATCGTCGGCGAAATGGTGGGACAGCTTTACGTCGAGGAGCATTTCAAAGCAGAAGCCAAGCGAAGAATGAATCTCTTGGTGGATAACTTGAAACGAGCATTCGTGCTTCGCATCGACAGTCGGGATTGGATGGGCGAAGGAACGAAGAAACAGGCATTGGAAAAACTTTCGAAGTTCACGACCAAAATTGGCTACCCGGACGAGTGGAAAGACTACGGCAACCTAGCAATTGCCTCTGGACCGCTAGCCGCTAACGCGATCGCCTCTGCGGAATTTGAATACAACCGTGAGCTACAGAAACTAGGTGGTCCCATTGATCGCAACGAATGGCACATGACGCCACAAACGATCAATGCGTACTACAACCCGACGATGAACGAAATCGTCTTTCCCGCCGCGATTCTACAGCCACCTTTCTTTGACATGAATGCGGACGACGCCGCCAACTACGGTGCGATCGGTGCAGTCATCGGCCACGAACTCAGCCACGGTTTTGACGACAAGGGCAGTAAGTACGATGGCGATGGAAACTTGAGGAAATGGTGGACCGAGGAGGATCGAGCGGAGTTTGAAAAGCGTGCTGAAGGCCTGGTGCAGCAGTACAGCGCCTATGAGCCCATCGAAGGAAACTTTGTCAACGGCAAGCTGACGCTTGGCGAGAATATCGGTGACCTGGGCGGTCTAAGTGTCGCCTATGAAGCGTACCGGCTTTCGCTAGATGGCAATGAAGCTCCGGTAATCGACGGGCTGACCGGTGATCAACGATTCTTTTTGGGGTGGGCCCAGATTTGGCGACGGCTTTATCGAAAACCGGAACTGTTGAAGCGGCTCGTCACTGATCCGCACAGTCCAAGCGAGTACCGGGTCAACGGAATCGTTCGCAATATGGACGCTTGGTACAAAGCTTTTGGGATTACAAAGGAATCAAAGATGTATTTAGCGCCAGCTGACCGCGTGCGCATCTGGTAACTCGACGGCAACTGCTTCTAAGTGAAGCGACCTCGAACAACGCGAACCGCCGGTCTTGATGTTGCGTCAAATAGCCAGAAACCGTCTCTTGCAAAGTAAATCACACGTCAATTTTGCGTTTTCACAGTTCACTCTCCCTCCGGGAGAGTCGAGCCATAGCGAGGAGAGGGCCAATTCAGTATCGCAGCTCAAACCCGTTTACTCTGCGCGT
>CAYUGI010000433.1:0-2489 GCA_964444105.1 uncultured Pirellulaceae bacterium | reverse complement strand
ACGACGATGTTCAGCGTCTCTTTGAGCGACTCCCAAGTCTCATCCGCCATCAACGGCGCGATTGACTCGCTGCGAGTCTTGAGCGCAACGTCGCCGCTGTCGTTCATCCCGACATCACGAGTCGACATGCTGAGCGACTGGTCGCCTAAGACCACAACCGTTGGCTTGGTGCTGGGCACAAACTGCTTAATCGTCTCGGGCTGATTCAGCAAGAAAACAGCCAGCGCCACCAGCGCAATGCGAAGCAGCTCCAACAACCCAATCGACTGACGAAAACCACTCTTGCTCCAAGAGATCCATGAAAGAACACACACGGCAATGATTGCTGCGATCGAGATGAAAACCGTGAAGCCATTGGCCTGCATTGAAAACGTTGATTCGGTCATGCGGCGGCTCCCGATTTAGTGTCCGTTACCTTCGGAGCGAATCCGGTCGTGATCGAGGAGGCTTTTTTGGCAACCGCTCGCCGGGGAATACACAGTAGGGCTTCCAACAACATCGCACCGATCATCAACAACAAGAAAATTCGCCAAATCTCACGAACGATGCCCGAGAGACTTCCGGCCGAATCATCGACACGGGAAAAATCCAGTCCAGCAAACAACGCACCCAGCTGCTTATCTGTAATCGTGTCGCGTTGATCTTCTTTGGCCGAACGATTCACCGCCAACCACTGCGCGTCTTCCGCTTCGCCATCTTGGTAGATGCCGGAGTGGAAAGCGTATTCACTCGACAGAGTTTCCCTCGGCCCCGCGACTTGCCGCCAGCCTTCGGTGGGTTCGCTGATCGAGCCTGCCACACGCTGCACGGTCTGACCCAACGCCGACAGGCCTTGCGAGATCGCTCGTTGAACAACGACGTACATCACGATGCCGTTCTTGGCGAACGACGATTGATCGCCAGCGGTCAAAGTCGTGCAGAAATAAACGCCACCCTTGTCCGTCGTCACCCGGCCCAACAAAGGTGCGCCACCAGTAAGCGTTGCTAGTTGCGACAGCTCGCCTTCGACAGACGCGTAACCGTTCACTTCCAGTTGGCCGACCGGCAATCCCGTACCGCTTCGCGTCGCGGCAAGTAAATCCTGATCACCTCGCCAGTTTTCAACCATGACCTGTTTGTCCGCGTCGGCGCGAACCCAGTCTTTCCAACGGACACCCAGGAATTCGCCTTGCGTTTTGATTCCGCCGACTAGGCCCTCCGGTGGGAAGAAAATCACTTGGCCGCCTTTGTTCACGTACTCACGCACCGCGCCGCTGGTTTCGCTATCGGGCAGATCCGTTTGCCAAATCAAAAGAGCCGCATCGTCCAATACGAGCGAATCCAATTGGCTGGGCGTGACAAACTCCACGTTCGCACCGGATTTACCATCCGGCGAAACCGTCGCAGCTATCTGTAGTGCCCGGACTTTCGTTTCGTCTTCGCCGACCAAGACGATACGTCGTTGCGGTGGATCGTCGAACACAAAGAAAAACTCGTTATCAGCATCGTTGGCATCCGCTGGAATCGAAACGCGTCCCCAGCCTTTTTCTTGACGGCCCGACAGCGGCACGCGGTGATCGCGAAGTTCCACCATCTGGCCGCTCAACTCGACCTCCAACGTCGAACGAGCACCGTCCAGCTCGATCTGCACCGGGATCGTAATAGCGTCTTCCGAGTTATCGCTACGGGTTAAACGCATGGTCATCACGACCGCGTTTCCTGCTGGGCCGCTTTCACGCCTTACGTCACTGACACGAATGGCGACGTTTGATTCGGTGGTCTCTGGGTAGGCCAACAAGTGAAATCGCACTGACTGTGGCAACTGACTGAACGCTTCGCGAATGGCAGCCCAGTTTCCGCTGTCCGGATTCCAATCGGGAGAACGCAAATCACTGCACAACCAAACTTCGGTTGCACCCGGCTGGTTGTTTTTCAAGTAGTCCACCGTCGATTGCAACATGCCGGGGATATCCGCTGTCGCGCTGGCTCCCTGCATCGCAGGCGAATCCACAAGTGCGGTGACGCTGTCGAAAGACTGTGGTTCCTTATCGGTGCTGTCAATCAAAACCCAATTCGTCGAACCCAGCGTCTCCAACGTGTCAGCCAATTGCTGTCGCCCCGTGTCCAACTTCGATACACCTGCCGCGCCAGCCTGCTGCATGCTGGGCGATCGATCCAACAGCAAAATCGTCGTGTCGGCATTTCCACCGCCCGTCCAGCCAAGCAGCCCGCTGGCAAGTGGTCTGGCAATCGCAAAGATCAATCCCGCCACAACCAGACACCGCATGGCCAGGATCAACCACTGCCGCAGCTTGGCGTACCCGCGAGCCATCTTATTGGCTTTCAGCAGGAACATCATCGCGCCCCACTGCTTGGTCTGATAACGCCACTGGTTGATCAAGTGAATGATGATCGGCAATGCGATCAGCGGCAGAGCGAACAGCATCCAAGGTTGCAAGAAACTCATCGAGCACCTCGCTGTTGCGCACGCTCGATCAAGTACTCGGTCA
>CAYUGI010000432.1:1128-2497 GCA_964444105.1 uncultured Pirellulaceae bacterium | reverse complement strand
GGAAAAACCGCTTCCTCGAGCGCGACGAAAGGTGCCGCGGAGTCTGTCTGTCGGTCCACCGACCGAGCCTGTACTTAACACTAAATGATTTGATCCATAGACCAACCTACCTTCGAGCACCAATTGCTTGATCACCCGGCGAAGCTCTCGATACCCTTCCAGGTCGAGCTTCAGCTGCGAGGCGATTTGCTTGGGTTTGCTGGGCCGGTAGTCGGCCGAGACGACCAATCGCATCAAGCGATCGGCCAGTTGAGTTGAAATTTCCATTACAAAAACATAACGCATCAGGGTTTTAAGCGGACCCTGGCCACCGATCGCGGTGCCGTCGAGAAGACGCGTTATGCCAATAGGTCACCTGGGAATGACAATAGGTTCGCGCGATGTGTGATTTTTGGTTTCACGTGACCTCTTCACTCTCCCTCCGGGAAAGTCGGACGCAGTAGCGGCCGGAGAGGGAATTCGTGTTGAAAACGATTGTCGTCGACGATCCATATTGCCCTCTCCTCGCTGAGGCTCGACTTTCCGAGAGGGAGAGTGAAGTAGCGAAAGGAAGATTCGCGTTATTGTGAATGGTAGAAGCCCGAACCTCCTAGGCGAATATCGCTCTTTCTTCATCGGTCGCTGGATTGGTGTCCGGAGGCGTGATCGGCTTGGCGAGTTTTCAAATGAACTTGTCCATCAGTGCGATGCGTTCCCCACCGGCATGTAAAGCCATTCTTGTCGATTCACCATTTGGTAGCTCATCGGGTAGAGCAACAGACTATGACTCTGTCGGTAGTGGGTTCGAATCCCATCCAAATGTCCAAACCCTTGGACCTGCGTTACTAAACGCACCACCGGTGTGTCGGACTTTTCGATGCAGTGGGCTGTGCGCACGCGAAAGACTGAAAGCTGACGGCTTTGTGACTGAACCCTGCGGACCGAGTTTTGTCTCGTTTGATGCAAATGCATCGAGCGCACGGCGAGTCGGTTGGCAGTGAGATTCGCTCGCGGGGCTTCGGCATTCAGTTGATCGCGAGGCACCAAATGATCAGAGCTTTGCGGAGTGTCGATGTCTTTGCAGCGAATCGAAACCCTTTCAGCAGAAAGGGTGGAGACGCAGCAAAGATGGGTGCAACTCCCCGCTGTTGATCCTTGGCAACGGTCCGTTGGAATCGCGAAGTTCGGCCACCACTTTTTTAAAATTCACTCTCCCTGGGGAGAGTCGAGCCTTGGCGAGGAGAGGGGCGAGGGGCGCTCGGGGTCGCGATGCAGAAACGATGCACGGTTGCAAATCCCTCCCCGGCCGCTACTGCGTCCGACCCACCCGCAAGCGGGAAGGGGTTAACAAATGCAACATAAAAAAAAAAACAACGAAAAAAAATAAACA
>CAYUGI010000432.1:0-1118 GCA_964444105.1 uncultured Pirellulaceae bacterium | reverse complement strand
GCGGGAGGGTGAAGACAGTTGCTACATCAAATTCTAAGCTAGGAAATCATTTCATGTTCGGTATTCAAAACATTCTCATCCGCGAATTCGAAACGGCTATCGTTTTGCGACGTGGCGTACCCACTAACCGTTTGGACGCTGGCCGTCACGTTGTGCTCGGTCGCGCCGAAGTCGTGGTATTCGATCGACGCGAAGTTTCGTTGCTGGATTCACGTCTGGCTGAGATCGTTCGTAGCGGGTTGATCGATGCGCGAGCAACCGTCGTGGACTTAAGCGACAACCAACGCGCCTTGGTGTGGATCAATAACCGATTCTTCATGGCGCTCGCACCCGGTTTATATGCGTTCTGGAACGATCCGCATGTGGTTCGTATCGAAGTCGTCGAAATTGACGGTGACGGTTTGCAATTGCAACACGCTCAGTTGCCAGCGATCGTAGAAAACACGATCGCGACGCGCTTGTTGGACGTTTGCCGTATCAACACCGGACGCGTGGGCGTAAAGCTGGTTGATGGTCGTTTTGTGGAAACCGTTGGGCCAGGGCTTTACGCGTTTTGGCGATCGGGTCGTAAGGCGACGGTCGTGGAGTTGGATACGCGTGAAACGCAATTGGATATCGGTGGTCAAGAATTGATGACTGCGGACCGTGTGACGCTTCGATTGAACGTCAACGTGGTCTACCGTGTCGTTGATCCGGCACGTGCTGTCGAAGCGACGTCGGATGTGCAACAAGCGTTGTACCGCGAAGTTCAATTGGCTCTGCGCACCGCGGTGGGGCAACGTGACCTGGATGCGTTGCTGAATGATCGCGATTCGCTTTCAAGCGAACTGGCCAAGACGGTCGAGCAGGCTGCGATGCGAATCGGAGTTGAATTGGTCAGCGTTGGTGTGCGTGACATCATCCTTCCTGGTGACATGAAGGAGTTGATGAACCAAGTGGTCCAGGCCCGTAAGGCTGCCGAAGCCAACTTGATCACGCGCCGAGAAGAAACGGCCGCCATTCGTAGCCAAGCCAACACGGCAAAGCTGCTAGCGGACAACCCAGCTCTGATGCGTTTGCGAGAACTGGAAACGCTGGAACGTGTCGCCGCAAGCGGAACGCTAAAGGTGACCGTTGGA
>CAYUGI010000431.1:0-2563 GCA_964444105.1 uncultured Pirellulaceae bacterium | reverse complement strand
GTCCGCTTTCGCAATGGCACCACGGCCACCAAGCGATTGGTCCGCATTATCACCCAGAAAGCGGCGGAGCACCCAGAGGTCGCCCCGTTCGCCAACATGAAACCGGGCTACGAGAAATCCCACGGACTGCTCAAGGTCTACCGCGGCCCCAAGCTCCGCATCTATGACATCCGGGTTGAGGGCCCGCTTATCGAACAATGGCCGCCCGCCGGTCACACGTTGATGTACGGCAACCTGCAACCTGATGAACTGAATCGAAGCACGATCACTCAGCGTCTGCGTAAGTTCGCCGCCGTTGCTTTTCGTCGCCCGCTGCGCAGCGATGAGCTGAATCCGATTGAGCGGATGGTGATCGGGAAGCTTGATGGTGGCATGGAGCCACTGGCCGCGCTACAGTTGGGTTTCCAAACGATTCTTTGCTCGCCTTCGTTCATCTTTATGCAGGAAGGGGCGGAAGCGCTCGACGGTTACAACCTGGCGTCGCGTCTGTCGTACTTCCTCTGGTCTTCGCAACCCGATGCGGTCTTGCTCAAGCATGCCGAAGCGGGACGCCTGTCCGACGCCAACGTACTCGGCGCCGAAGTCGATCGGATGCTCAAGGATCCACGCAGCGAGCGGTTCGTCAATCAATTCGTCCGCCGCTGGCTGGATTGGGACAACATCGGCGAGATGCCGGTGTCAGAAGACTTCCGTGTGTATTACCGCGACAACCTCGAAGCCGCGATGGCGGGGGAGACGACGACGTTCTTCCGTCACATCCTCGATCAGAACCTGCCGCCCAAACGCTTCCTCGATGCGGACTACACCTTCGTCAATCGAGAGCTGGCAGCGCACTACGGCCTGCCGGCGATCGAGGGCAACCAACTGCGTCAGGTTTCGACGGAAGGTACGGTGCGTGGTGGGCTGGTGACGCAAGGCAGCTTCCTGACGGCTTCGGCCAATGGTGTCGATACCTCGCCGGTGGTCCGCGGCGTCTATACGCTCGAAAAAGTGCTGGGTTACACCCCGCCGCCCCCGCCCGATGACGTGCCCGAGATCGAATCGGACATTCGCGGTGCGTTAACCGTGCGAGAGGAATTGGCCAAGCACCGGAGCATCGCCACGTGCGCCGAGTGTCACCGCAAGATTGACCCGCTGGGATTCGCCTTGGAGAACTTCGACGCCATCGGAGCATGGCGAACCGAGTACGGCAAGAACCTGCCCGTCGATGCCTCCGGCCAACTGCCAAGTGGCGAAGCATTCGATGACATCCGCCACCTCCGCACGCTACTGATCGAGCGCCATGAGACGTTCACCCGCAGCCTGACGGAGAAGCTGATGACCTACGCGATCGGCCGCGAACTGGAGATCGGCGACCGGCCAGCCATCGACGAGATTCTAGCCGAGCTTAACAGCAAGAATGGCGGTCTGCGCGACCTCGTCCGCCTGGTCGTCCTGAGCAAGCCGTTCCTGAGTAATTAGACGACGAGGCTCATAGTGCTTTCCAAAACAATCAATTTGACGCTCACGTTCATGTTCTTTTTGATCGGGGAAACGTCACTCCTCGCGCAGGACAACTCGTCGGGCGCGCCGCCACTACGTGATGTCATTGTCAGTCACACCGATGAAAACGATGTCCTCCAACTCTACCGCATGAAGGAGGACGGGACGGATAGCGTTCAGCTGACGCATTCCGAACATGGCTGCCGCATGCCTGCGGTGTCGCCCGACGGCAAGAAGCTGGTGTATACGGAAGTCGTGAATCACAGCCTGTCGCTTTGGCTTTCGGACATTGATGGCAAGAACCCGCGTGCGCTAGTCAGTAAGGGCATGAACTTGCTGCCGTCCTGGCTCCCGGACAGCCGCCATATTGTCTGGATGAAGGCTCAGCCCGGGCAGAAAAAACAGGATCCCGCCAGCAATAGCCAGATCCACCTGATGAACACCGATACGGGTGAATCGCGCCGGCTGTTCACTGGTCCGGAGCAAATCAAGTTCAGTAATGCGATGCCCTCGGTCTCTTCCGATGGCAAAAAGGTTGCATTTGTATCCAACCGAAGCGGCACCTTCAGAGTTTGGATAAGCAATTTCGACGGGAGTGACGCCAAACTTATATCGGCACCGCCCGCAGATCAGGACCAGAAACTCAAACTGCCCATCGAGCAAAAAGTTCCTGTTTGGTCACCCGACGGGAAATGGATAGCACACTGGGAAGGCGTGGAGATGATTCACATGAGCAGGTTTACCGGAATCAAGAACCCCAAGCGGGATCAGCAGATCTCAGCAACCTTCAATGTCTGGGTTGTCAGCAGCGATGGCAAACAGCGGCGGAAAGTCGGACGTGGTGATGATCCTACGTGGTCCCCCGATGGATTCGTGACGAGAGCTTTTCCCGATCAGAAAAGAGGCGGCCCCAAGGTCATGATCGAAACCAAATTCGGCGAAAGGGAGTTGGAAGTCGTACCTCGCAATAGAAATTGGGGGAGATTTACGTGGCTGCCGTAGATCCCAAGCGATTTCCATATTTTTTGTACTTTGCTTTTCGCATTTCTGGGATGCGCTCATTAGTAAGTAGCTGCGGTCC
>CAYUGI010000430.1:0-2649 GCA_964444105.1 uncultured Pirellulaceae bacterium | reverse complement strand
CGCGCCGAAAAAGCAAGTACCGCAGGCGGGCGGCAGAACGGAGTCTGCCTGCTACGTTTGATCAGTTCGCATCCTATCCGAGAGTGATACCCGCATCGCGAAGCATCAGCTGCAAGTCTTGCCAAGCCGCCTTCTTCGCGTCGGGAGTTCGCAACAAATAGGCCGGGTGATAGGTGACCAGAACCTTGCTGTCGAAGTAACGATGGAATTTGCCACGAAGTCGTCCAACCGAGAGCTTTGTGTTGAGCAACGATTGGCTACTAATCGCTCCCAAGCACACGATGTACTCGGGACGCAGTGTCGATAATTGTTGCTCGAAATATTCGCGGCAGTTCTTCAGTTCGTTTGGATCGGGATTGCGATTGCCAGGTGGCCGACACTTCACGGTGTTCAAAATGTAAACGTCTTCACGACGGAGCGTGCAGGCTTCGATCATCTTCGTCAGCAACTGACCCGCTTTGCCAACGAACGGGCGACCCAACCGATCTTCGTCTGCACTAGGACCTTCACCAAAGAAAACGATCCGAGGCGTTGCACTGCCTTCGCCAAAGACTGTGTTGGTCCGACAAGCGGCCAGATGGTCGCATCGTGTACACTCGGCGACGGAGCTTGAGAGTACTTCCAGCCGAGCCAATCGGTCGGGCTGCGAAAGCGATTCACCTTCGTACGATGCCTGGACAGGATCGGCGATAACGGCGGGTGCAGGCTTTGCTTTGTTGGCGGATGCTGTCGGCGAGACCGTCGTGGGTGCCTCAGTTGCCGTTGGAACGCTACGGGGTGCGTCCGGCGGCGCGGAAGCCTGTGGTTGGGAAAATTCGCCTTGAAGCCGTTCAGCGGAATCGGCGTCCGCCATTGGCAGGAAAGACACACCGCTGGACTGGAGGTGACGCGACAAGGCAGCCACCTGTGCGGCGATTTCGTGTGGGTCAAGATTCTTATTGGCCGAAGCGTTGTCACTCATGACCGAGATGATATCCGCCTGATCGCCAGGTTGTGTAGTGCGTAGCATTCCAGACCAATTGATAACGTCTATTCCAAGGCTTTTGGCCTTCGATCCCTATGTTAGACACGCATCCCGGCTTACGATTGAGCCCCTCTGGCTGAATCTGTTCAGCCCATTCCGCTCTGGTCGTCGCAAGACGGCCCCTTTTGAAGTTTGATTTGATGTCTGTCCCGCAAGTTGCAATCGTAGGTCGCCCCAACGTCGGCAAAAGTAGCCTGTTCAACTGGTTGGCTCGCCGTCGATTGGCCATCGTCGACAACTTCGAAGGCGTGACGCGAGACCGCATGACGACGTTGATCGAAAGTGACGACCGGTTCTTCGAGCTGATTGACACAGGCGGAATGGGGATTGAAGACCCAGATGATTTGACGGCTGATGTGCAGCGTCAGATCGAAATGGCGATCAACGTGGCCGATGTTATTTTGCTGGTCGTCGATGTACAAACCGGTTTGATGCCGTTGGACGAATTCGTTGCTGAACGTCTTCGCGCGGTCCAACGCCCCGTCATCTTGGTTGCCAACAAGTCTGACCAAGCTCACCAAGACATCCACGCTGAAGAATTCCACAAGCTTGGCCGAGGCCACTTGGTGCGTGTCAGCACAACGCAAAATCGCAATCGTGATGACCTGATGCAGTTGATCGTCGATCGATTGCCAGAACCCAGCGACGAAGACGTGGGTGAACCGGAAATGAAGTTGGCGATTGTTGGTCGCAGAAACGTCGGTAAGAGCACGTTTGTCAACACGCTTAGCGAAGCGGACCGGATGATTGTCAGCGAAGTTCCCGGTACAACGCGAGACAGCGTGGACGTCCGATTTGAAATGGACGGTCAGACGTTTTTGGCAATTGACACACCGGGACTTCGTAAACGCAAAAGTCAACGAACCGACTTGGAGTTTTATGGGATGCATCGCGCGCAGCGCAGTATCCGTCGCGCCGATGTCGTGCTGATGTTTTTCGACGCTGGCGAAACGATCAGTAAAGTTGACAAGCAGCTGATGGGTTACGTGATGGAAAATCACAAGCCGGTGATTTTTGTGATTAACAAGTGGGACAAGCTGACGGGAACGGTGCCCACGGAGCGCTGGGTGAAGTACCTGCGCAGCAATTTCCCCACGCTGTCGTATGCTCCGATCGCATTCATCACGGGCGAAACCGGCAAGAATGTGAAAGCGTTGTTGAATCACGCTTCGATGTTGTTCAGACAAGCACGCGATCGCGTTCAGACTTCGCAACTGAACAAATTGATCGCAGCGGCTGTGGAAGCGCACCAGCCGCCGATGTACCAAAACCGCAGACCAAAAATCTTCTACGCCACTCAGGTCGCGACCGAACCGCCAACGATCGTGCTCATGTGCCGCGAACCCAAGTCGTTTGCAAATGACTATCAGCGCTACCTGTTGGGCGTGATGCGCGATCACCTGAGCTTTGGCGAAGTGCCCATCAAGCTCTATCTACAGCAAAGAGCTCGCAACGATACGACGACAGCCGAAAACGTGGACGAACGCAGCTGACCAGCACTGCTACCAGGTCAAGCGACTTCCATTAACGCGAACCGCCAGCGAGCGGCGCGTTCTACCGGCCACTCGCAGGCGCTTTTTGATGTTGCGCTAAAACGGAAGAAATCGGCTCTTGCAAGACAAATA
>CAYUGI010000429.1:0-2690 GCA_964444105.1 uncultured Pirellulaceae bacterium | reverse complement strand
GACTTTCACAAGCCGCGGATTCGCGAGATTGCCGAAGAATTGGGGCTGGGAGTCGCTGGCAAAAAAGACAGCCAAGAAATCTGCTTCGTCACACAAGGTCATCACAGCGATTTTGTCAAAGGACGTCGGCCGGAGCGCGTCGGCACAACATCGGGCAACATTGTGACCACCGCTGGAAAAGTCGTTGGGCAACACAACGGCTACGAGGCGTTCACGGTGGGCCAGCGAAAAGGTCTGGGCGTCGCGATGGGATCGCCCCACTTTGTTGTTCGGATCGAAACGAAATCCAACGATGTGGTGATCGGTCCACAGTCCGCATTGAAGCGACAAACACTTTGTGCAGACGATGCAAATTGGTTGGTCGATCCAGCTGATCTACCAAATGAGCTTTCGGTTCAGTTCCGTTACAACGGCGATCCCAAAGCAGCCACCGTCACGATCAACGCTGACGATCCGACGAAGTTTGACGTCGAGTTCGATGAGCCGCAGTTGGCGATTTCGCCAGGGCAAGCCGCTGTCGTCTACCACGACACCCATGTACTGGGCGGTGGTTGGATCGAGTCATCCTGATTAGGGGCTTCGGGTAGCAAATGCGCGATCGAATTGATCGCACCGCCAACCGCTTTGTGATCCAAATGATGTCAGCTCAGCGGCTAGCTTCGTGCTTTTGAACTTCTCCAAAACCTCTTGGCTGGTGTTTTCGCCGTGAAACACGCTGTTTTACGATGTCGAGCCAATTGTTTGGCATACCAGCTGCGTTAAGTGTTCCTTCGACCTGGGCGGCCTCGACTGCCTTACAAAACTCAAAGCGAAGGACACAACCATGACCCGTTTCATCACCAAACTCACTTCGACTCTCTGCATGCCCTTGGGCCTTCTGGTTCTGTCCACGTTCGCAACGACAGCGTCAGCTGATACCTACGACCACATTGATGAACTGGCTTGCAGCATTGAACGCAACTCGGATCGGTTGCTTAGCGAAGTACGCCGTTACCGACATACTCCCGAATACGCGCACCTGGTGTCGGACGCACGTGACATGGAGCGACTGGCCGACCACATTCATGATCTAGCACGTCGCCATGGAAGTTTGCATCACCTGCAGTCGGATGTGGCTGATTTGGGCTGCAAGCTTCGTCACATGGAAGCTACGTTCGATCGTGTCGAGCGAAATGCGTCGCGAGGGTACGGGCACGTTCATGGTGACAGGTGTCAAGTTCGACACTTGTTGGGCTTGATTGAAAGAGACCTGCATTACCTGCAGTCTGACCTTCGAGAGCTGGCCGCACCTGTTGTTGTCCGCCGACCCGTGGTAGGCGGTCCCGTCTACAACCGTCCCGTCGTCAACACCCGACCCACTTGGTCTGGCTATGGACACCACACACCTTCGTTTGGTGTGCCCGTTCATGGAACCAACCGTTGGTCAGGCTACAACGTCGGCACCGGCTCAAGCGGCTTCGGACGTCCGTACTCCAGCGGTCGCACGATTTCGATCGGCGGTGGAAGTTCACGACTGACCTTTCGGTTCTAAGCGCTGTTGATAAGCGGCCTCCAACGGGGAAGTAAACCCACAGTAGCAGGCACGCTCCGCCGTGCCGTCCGCAAAGGTCGTTGTTGAAGGCGGACGGCACACGGAGTGTGCCTGCTACTCTCTTTCATCACGCATGAATTTCATCCAAGCACCGCCGTGTGGCTTCCGTGGCTTCTTCCGACGTTTGCGCGGCTCGAATCTCTTCCAGCAACGTCGTCTTGAGCGACAGCTTGGAAATTTCAGCAAGAATCTTCAAGTGAATCGTTCGGTCGCTAGAGGGTCCGATGGTGAAAAAGAAAAGGTCACACTTTTGTTTGTCAGGTGCACCGTAGTCAATTGGCTTTTCGGTGGAAAAGATCGCCACGCAAGACTTGCCGTCCGGCGCGCGTGCGAGCGTCGCGTGCGGCATCGCAACGCCTTTGCCAACCGATGTGTTTTGCAGTTGCTCGCGCTCCCAAAGGGCTGTGCTGATGATGATGGGGCTGATGTCATCTTCGTAGTGCTTGGCAAAGTAATCTGACGCCATCCGAAAGAGGTCCTCTTTCTTGGTCACCTTGAGATTCAGATGAAAATTGTCGTCAGGCAAGTGATCGAAAAGATGAAACTCCCGCTCGACCGCCAAGTTGGCAACGTCGAACGATTCATGTGTTTGGGTTCGCGGCGTCTTCAGCCACAGCACACTGCACGACGCGTCACGGGTCAGTTTGTCCTTTGGCGTGCCGAACCATCGACCGATGAAAGAACGATCCGGCGGAGCCCCCATGATCAGCAAGTCATCGTCTTGCGTTGCCCTTTCGATCGCAGCAAGCTCGTCGGTTCCATGTAGCATCACGGCTTTGCTGGGCGCTTCACACATTTCGATCAGCTGGTCGACGTAATCGGCGCGGGCCTGCGATGCGTGCGCTTCTTCGTTGTCGTCAATGAAGCAGACAAAGTTCAGCTCGGCACCATAGATTTTGGCAAGATGATCAGCCGTCGCGACCACCAGCGAGTCATGCGGTCCGGGTTCAGCCCAGACAAGTATTTGACGGATGTAGCGAACGCCAGCGTCCTTGAAAACGGCTAAGTTGCAAGGCAAGTGGTCCTGCAACCATCCCAGCGGATTCTGAAACGTGACGCCGCGATTGCGTTTTTGCGACGACTCCATCACCACCCACTC
>CAYUGI010000428.1:0-2739 GCA_964444105.1 uncultured Pirellulaceae bacterium | reverse complement strand
CGAAATCGCTGGGTGTCTCACCACCAAGAGAGCTGTGAGGCCTCCGATGGTTGTACAACCCCGCTATCCAACGCCCATGTTACAAGATCGGTAGTTCTTTACCGGTGGCATCCTTGGTGTCAGCAGAGTGTTTCGGTTGAGCATGCACTGACGCGGCGAGGAGTGGCAATTTTTCGCTGCCGTCTTCTTGAGCGAACCGAGGGCAAGGTTCGCGATATCCCGCAGTGGATGTTCGACCCAAGTGCTTGTGGTCTTATGCGAGAACGCGATTGGCCGCACGTTTCATTGTGTGCGATTAGATCTTTGGCGTCGCTGGTCTCGGAGATTAGAGCGGAGCGTGATCCGCAGAGACCTGTGGTAAAAGATTCGCATTTCCAAAACAGTCTTGGAGATGTGAATGATGAGACGGCAGCCCCCACCATCGCGAAGAGCCCGGTTTCAGAGTCAGCTATTCAGCAGCCGGCCAAAAGTGCCTCATTGGGACAACCTTCCAGAGCAAGTGAAACGTGACGTGCAGAGCAACCTAGCTCGGCTGATTCGCCAGCACGTCCACGCACAACGTAACTTAGGGAAGGATTCCGATGAGTGATAAAATTCAACAACAGCATCTGGCGAGAAAGGCGATTCTCTACGTTCGCCAATCGTCGAGCTTTCAGGTGCAGCACAATGAAGAAAGCCAGCGGCTCCAGTATGCCGTCAAGGAACGGCTTCAGTTACTGGGGTGGCAAGAGATCGAGGTCATCGACGAAGACCTTGGCCGCAGTGCGTCAGGCTCGATGACGCGGTCGGGGTTTGAGAGAATGGTCTCCGACGTCTGCCTGGGAAACGTCGGAGTGGTTGCTGCTCGGGAGGTGTCCCGTTTTGCCCGCAACAGTCGTGAGTGGGAACAACTAGTTGAGGTTTGCCGAGTCGTTGATACGCTTCTGGTTGACCACGAAACCGTTTACGCACCGCGTCAGAGCAATGACAGGCTGCTGCTTGGTTTGAAAGGCAGTCTCAACGAGTATGAACTCGATTTGCTTCGTCAAAGAAGCCTCGAAGCCCGCTATCAGAAAGCCAGTCGCGGCGAGCTGATCGTTGCCGTTCCTGTTGGTTTTCTCAAGACAGGATCCAAGCGTGGAAAAGACCAACGTATCGAGAAGGATCCTGATGTTCGGGTCCAGGAGGCGATCCAGTTGGCGTTTCAAAAATTCTTCGAGCTGGGTAGTTTGCGCCAGGCGTTGATGTGGCTGATTGATCAAGGCTTGCAAATGCCCGCCAGAAGCCCGCAGGGCGAACTGGCTTGGAAACGGCCGGTTTATTCGAGGCTGCACCAACTGGTTACCAATCCTATTTACGCCGGTGCCTACGCCTATGGCCGCACCGAACATAAGCCATGCTACGACGGCGGAAAGTCAACAACGAGAGTCCGCAGAAAGAAACGCGAGCAATGGCACACGCTCATACTCGATCATCACGAAGGGTACATCTCTTGGCAGGATTACGAGCAACTTCAGGCGACGCTCTCGGCCAACAGTCTTACCAAGGGAATGGGAGCGCCGCGAAACGGCAGTGCTCTACTGGCGGGACTGATAAACTGTCGCCAATGCGGCCGTAAGCTTCTTGTTTCCTACACTGGAACTAACCACGACGCTCCTCGCTATTGCTGCAACCGTGGGCATGTCGATAATGGTGAGGAGAAGTGTATTTCGTTTGGCGGCCTGCCAGTTGATCGCGCGTTGTCAGAACAGATATTCAGAGTCCTTCAGCCTGCCGCTTTGGAAGCCGCCGTGCTCGCTCATCAACAGGAATCCGAACGACAGGGAGAAGCACGCCAAGCTCTGACGCGTCAGCTTGAGCAGGCTCGCTATGAAGCGGTTCGCGCCCAACGCCAATACGATGCCGCCGATCCAGAAAACCGGCTCGTTGCCAACGAATTGGAAAACCGTTGGAACAAGGCTCTTGCAGATGTCGCTGATATTGAATCACAGCTTGGTCAGCAAAAGAAAGAGACAAGCGATTCGAAAGACGTTTCTATCGACGAGCTTGAGGATATTGCTTCTGATGTTGAGGAGCTTTGGAATGCTCCCGAGAGCGACAGTCGAATCAAGAAACGTATCGTTCGAACGTTGATCAAAAATGTCATCGCCGACATTGATCACGAGGCCTTTGAAGTTGTACTGACGATTCACTGGGTGGGCGGCGTTCACACCGAACTACGTGTGCCTCGACGCCGTCGTGGGAAAGCGACGGCGACCGCCACTGAAGCGATTGACGCGATCAGAAGCCTCGCTCGAATATGCTCTGACGACATCATCGCTGGATACTTGAATCGCAATGGGCTACGGACAGGACGCGGCAATCGTTTTACCAGAGAGCGTGTGACGTCAATGCGCAGCTATCGAAAAATCGCATGCTACAGCCCACAAGAACAAAACGCATGGTTGAATCTTACAGAAGCAGCAAAGTTCCTGCGTGTCAGCAACCGAACCTTACGTCTAGCGATTGAACGCGGTGACGTGCATGCGGAGCACCCGCTGACTGATGGCCCGTGGATTCTGAAACGAAGTGATTTAACAACTGGAAAAGCAAAAGCGATCGCCCAAAAGGCAAGATTGCGAAGCGGTGAACCCGCGGTACCAGATCCAAATCAACAAACACTCGGCTTTTGAAGGAAACAGAACAAAGGTGCAGTATGAAGCAACGTTGTAAATGTCCTTCCATTGCGAGATGACTTGCCGGGCCTCACCGAGGCTCCAG
>CAYUGI010000427.1:0-2826 GCA_964444105.1 uncultured Pirellulaceae bacterium | reverse complement strand
GTAATGACTTGCGCAACATCAAAAAGCGCCAGCGAGCGGCAGGTTCGAAGGGCCGCTCGCTGGCGCTTCGCGTTATGCGAATTCGCTAAACTAAGCGGTATTGTGCTAAAGCTCGGCGTCGACCCTCCCACGAAAAAGAGGCAAGCAGGCGGAAGAGTATTCGTGTGGGAGGGTGCAGTAACGAAGCGATTTGCCTCGCTAATTATTGCCTCAAAGGCACTTCAATCGTGAGCGGCCAGCCGGGAACATCCAAATTGTTCGGCTTGCGATCCTGATCCATGGTGTGCAGCTGGACCGTGATTTTTCGTTCGTCTTTATCAAACAGCAACATGCCGTAACCGTTGTGTCCGTGAGCCGTGCCGGCCACCGTCAGCTTGTTCCCGAACCGATCATGGTGGTTCCCTGATCCGGGGATACCTTCGATTTCACGACCCTGCGCTGGAACACTGGGCCGCCAGCTCCGATTCTGTTTCGATGCAAAAGCTGGCAGCGAGTATCCCCAGGGACCGTCTCCCCAATTTTCAATTCCATGCTGGTGCAACGTACCGAAATGAATGTCGCCGCTGACCATCACCGCTCGCGAGGGAGCGATCGCACGAAGCGCACGGTTACGGGCTGTTTGCGGCCAACCGTTCGCATCCATGTCGCCGTAAGTTACGTCGTAGTTGCCTATGTTGACCAAGGGCGACTGCGAAAGAACAGCGGCCAGCTGCTGATCCTCTGCAACTTGTTTCGCCCAGGTAGCAACAAACTCTTCCTGCGTTTTACCCAACAATTGAAGGTCAGGCCGATCCAGTTTTCGTGCATCGTAAGCCGGGTCCATAATGACCTCGGGTGTTCGATTGGGTTTGTTGGTTCGAGGATCCGGAATCGCCTTGGGAACCACTTCCGATGGCGGCGATTTGAATTTCCGGTCTTCCAAGATCGCGAAGCTCACGCCGCCGTATTCCAGCGATGTGTAGTAGGCAAAGATTCCTTCATCGGTGTCTCCGCTGACATTTGCACCCCATGGCCCCGCATTGGCCGGGTCTGGCAGGTGCCAAGTCTGCGTACGTTCAACGGCGTTCACCCACATTGGATGCATCGGATATCCGCCTGTCGTGCGACTGCCCGTCATCCGGCGGCCACCGTCGCCCCAAAGGTCGTTTGCGTACACGTCGTGGTCATCGGTGATCATGATCGAAGGACGATCTTTCAGCAGATCGCGAAACGTCAATCCGAACATCCGCCACTTCGCTAGATAGTTCGCCATCGCTTCGGGAACATCAGACTCGGTATGCGCCTCGATGATCCCGCCGCCCGCGTTGCTCTCATAAATTTGATCGCCAGCAAAAAAGATGATGTCCGGGTCTTGGTCAATCATCTGATCGATCGCTTCTGCGTACGGATAGTACGTGTCGTTGACGCAGGCGACGGCCATGAGTTTCAAAATGCCGCGGTCGCTTGGTTCGGATCGGATTGTTCCTGACAATTCACTGCTGCCGCAAACAACTCGATACTCCTTCGCGACTGTCGCATCCCAATCATTGACGCGAAACTCGGCCATTGCCGTCAAAGGGTTCACTGCGACCTCGGCAATCTGCGCCCAGTCATCATCGGTCTTTACGTAAAGCTGAGCCGCGGACTCGGTGGGACGCATCGGGTCCGCGTCAGTATGTGCGGACAACTTCAGCGTGCGATTGGCAACGCCGTATTGGGACCATAGCAGGCTCGCTTGGCTTGGCTTGGTCGATTCGATGGGCTGGACCGTCGCAAAGTAAGCGCCGTGCTTCGTGCCGTCGAGTGTCGTCAGCGTTGTTGTCAGTTCCGTGGGCCCCGCAGGCAGCGTGACTTCAAAATCCGCAGTGGTCGTTTCATCAGGTTCATTGATTTCGATCGACAGCATCTGCCCTGCAATTTCGATGGAAGCGTTTGTCGAATCGATCGACTGATTCAAGTACGTCGGCCAACGCGACAACGAGATGCGGTACTTCCCTGCCTTGGCGACGTCCAGCCGCCACGGGCCGTTGGCGATCTGACGCTTGACCACGTGCGAGTGAGACCAAGGCGGCGATCCTTTAGGCAGCACCCATTCCTGGCTGGTGAGGTGGGTCGTCTTTTCAACATCGGTACCCACGGCAATTCGAGTGGGAGCCATTCCCGGTTTGACGGATTCAAACCATTCAATGTGTTCCTGCGTCAGCTGCTGAACAACATCGGGATGCTCGGCGGCAACATCGCTGCGTTGTGCGGGATCCGCAATGATGTCGTACAGTTCTTTTCCTTCGACCAGTCGCCAGCGCTCGGTCATCGCAGCGCCGATCTCCCAAAGATCGCCTGGCTTCACGAAACCGTTGCCCCCGTGCATTTGCGTATGAAGCGTGCGGGCTTCCCATGAGTTGTTTGTCTCTTTCAGCAAAGGCTCAAGTGACCGACCGTCGAGTCGAGGCCAAGAATCGGGTCGCTGAAGGTCGCATAGGTCCATCAAAGTCGGCGTCAGATCGAAGTGAGCCGTGAGCGTATCGATGTCACGAGGGTTTCCAAGCTCGCCATTGGGCCAGCGAATAAACAGAGGAACCCGATGTCCACCGTCGTACGCCGAACTCTTGCCACCGCGCATGTTGGCGTTCTCGGCTGGATTGACCGGCCAACCATAAATTCGCGTGCCTTTGTCAAACTTGGCTCCAGCAGAAGTTCCGTTGTCGGTCAGGAAGATCACGATCGTGTCATCCGTCATCTTCTCGTCTTCCAGGAACTTCAGCAGCCGTCCAAGATTCCAGTCAAAGTTTGCAACCATGCCTTTGAAGCTGGCCTGAGCTCCAGTGATACCCTGGTCAAGAAACGGTT
>CAYUGI010000426.1:0-2838 GCA_964444105.1 uncultured Pirellulaceae bacterium | reverse complement strand
GCATCGACGATTCGATCAGCCCGCACAGTTTGCGTCACAGTTTCGCCACGCACCTATTAGCCGGCGGTGCCGATCTAAGACAAGTGCAAGAGATGCTCGGTCATGCCAGCATTCAGACCACTCAAATTTATACGCACGTCGAACACTCACGTCTCAAGAAAGTGCATCAACAGTTTCACCCAAGGGCTTAACTCGCTACTTCGACCAATCCGGGTCGGCTATCTCGCGAGCCATTGTTGCGATGCGCGCTTGTGCGTCCAGCAGTTTTTGCCATGCGGCCAATTTGAGAATCACTTCGCTTTTGCCCTCTTCAGTTCGCGACGATTCGATCAAGCGGTGCAGACGTGCTTGCAGAAAATCCAATATCTCGCAGAACTGCGCCTTCTGTCCCGGACTCAGATCATCGGGAATGGACGGGTCTTCGTGTAGCTGCAGCACTTCCATCGGGAATGGCGACTTAGGCTCGTTCTCCAACATGAACGCGATCGAACTTTCCGATGACGCCATATCGCGTGACAGCGTAGGGCTTTCGGTCCCCAATGCCGCCAACCTCGCAGCGATTTCTTCTTCACTACCCACCAGCATCAAGCTGCGGCCGACAGCGATCAAGTCACCGCAACGCAGGATCTTTAACTGACACTCGGTCCCATTGACCTTTGTACCGTTGGTGCTGTCCAAATCGGTCAAGACCAGCCGATCGTTGTCGCGTTGCAATTTGAAATGGCATCGGCTGACCCGCTCATCGTTCAGCTGAATATCATTGCCTTCCTCTCGACCTACGGTTAGCGGCGGCTTGAGTTCTTCGTAAACCTTGCCACGGTCTGCACCGTGGAGAATTTTAAGTGTTACGCCTGACGACATAGGTCGACTCAAACAGATAGAGGTGTTCTTTAGAACAAGTGGACCTTAGTTGCCCAAAATCCGACGGATCGATTCACTAGTATAGACGCGTCTAACGCCAAAGTGGGTCGATAACGTCCAACTGCCAAAAACAAAAACACCATGACGATACCGACGGGTGAATTTTCCCACATGCATCAATTCACAGGTTTAGGAGACCTGAGCGATAATGCATTTCAAGTAGTTGCTCTCGGGACATGACACGGCAACCGGGTGGTCTGACGCGGGCCCAAGGCTTTCCAGAACAATCAAATCGCGACGACGACGTCGCCCCACGTCCAGCAACATGTTCAGAAAATCAGCTCGCGAAACACGTCCCGAGCAACTGCACGTGACCAAGATCCCTCCTGGTGGTAGCAAATCAACCGCCAGGGAATTAAGCCGACGATAAGCTCTCATGGCCGAATCAATCTGATGACGTGAACCTGCGAATCTTGGCGGATCTAGGACCACCGCGTCATATTTTTCCCCCGACTCGACCAGCCGGTTCAGAGCATCAAAACAGTCTTCGCGAATGTAGTCCATCGAAACGATGTTATTCGCCGCCGCATTAGCTGCAGCTGCATCCAACGCTGGCTGGCTGCTATCGACTCCGGTGACTGACGCGGCTCCGCGTTTGGCAGCCACCAACCCGAACCCGCCGGCATAACAGCAAACATCCAAGACACGTTTGCCTTGGAAATATTTCGCCGCAGCGGCATGGTTGTGTCGCTGATCCAGATAGCCACCGGTTTTTTGTCCGCCATGCAAATCCACCGTCAGCTTCAACTCGTTCACCGTGTATTGGATTGCCGCCGCGGGAGCGTTGTCTTGATACCAACCTTCGATCGGCTCGATCCCTTCGTGCTTTGCCGTATTTACATCCACGCGAACCATGATGTGCTTGGCACCAGTCGCCGACTTCAGGTGCTGAAGTATTGGATCTTTCCATCGCAGCAATCCTGCGGCGGTAAACTGAATGCTCAAGCAATCCGCGTAACGATCGACGATCAAACCACTTAGCAGATCGGATTCGCTGAACAGCAATCGTTCCGCCCCGTCTGCTTCGGGTTCCCCTGAGAGACGCCGCCGCCGAATCGCAGCATCAATGCGTTGCCGCCACAGGTCTGCGTCAATCTGAACGGAACTATCAAACCCGTATAACCGAACACGTAGACGACTGCCAGGATTGATCACCCCTCTGGCCACCCAGTTCCCATCATGATCCACCAGATCAACGATCTGACCGCAAGTCAATTCGCGGCCGTCTTCCGACAAAGCGTGGGCATGCACCCAAGGATGTCGAGCCAAAAACGGAAACTGCCGTTTGGGTTTCAGCCGTAACTGAACGGGGGTATCCAGAGCAGCATCCGACACAGAAGTGTCAACTTCGCCAGCAATATCATCGGAAGACAGAGGGGATTCAGTCACGGGTGGCGGGCTTGTATTGACGGGCTTGGCTGGATGAAATCTGATCGACTCGTAAACGGTCGCACGCCCTTAGAATGACTCATTTGGTGCGATTGCAAAACGTGGGGCGAATCTTGCCCGAATCCTGTCAACAATTGCGAAAGATTCTCAACAACTGCAGACCTCTGTCCCATGCCAACGAATATTTCTCACTTGATGGGCCAAAACGGGCTCCCAAACGATCCCGACGGCTCGCCCAAACGGTGTGAAGCGGTAACAATTAGGGGGATTGAGTTTTAGTCGGGCAATTTGCCGACCGATATACTCATGGAAGTAAGTTTGCGACAGCGCTATCGATTATCGTTTGGCTCCCAGTCGTCGCGAACCTTAAACCCGGGAGCGTTTCTGAGAAAGGTTAAATCATGACTCACGTCGTAGCCGAGCCATGCTCGGGATGCAAATACACTGACTGCGTAGTGGTCTGCCCCGTGGAATGTTTCTACGAAGGCGACCAGATGCTTTACATTCACCCTGAAGAGTGCATCGACT
>CAYUGI010000425.1:0-2887 GCA_964444105.1 uncultured Pirellulaceae bacterium | reverse complement strand
CCACTCCGTGGCTAGAATTCCGAGCCGATCTAAGCTGGACGCTCTCTAAAGGCGGGACACCAACGTGCGCTGATGAATAGTCCGGGCTAGATGCCAATACCGCTAAACTACGCGAATTCAAATAACGCGAAGCGCCAGCGAGCGGCGGGTTCTACGGGACCGCTCGCTGGAGCTTCGCGTTAAACACTCGGTCCGATACGACGCTTAGCCCAACGGTGCTGGGCTCTTTGAACATCGGAAAATCTACTCCGACTCGGGCGTCACGGCGTGCTCTTGCAATTGCTCGATCGAAGCAAACTCAAGGGCCGAGATATGTGTCGCTTCCAATACGACGCCGGGTGCCATTCCAGCTTCGTAAGCTTCTTTCCAACGTGCCGCACACAAGCACCATTGGTCGCCTGGCTGTAACCCAGGGAAACGGTAAGTCGGGTTTGGCGTTGTCAGATCATTGCCCTGTTGCTTGCTGAACAGCAGGAACTCCGCGGTGACTCGCGAGCAGACGACGTGAAGTCCCGCATCGGAACCACCTGTATTGCAACAACCATCCCGGTAAAACCCCGTCATCGGATCGGTGCTACAGGTTTGCAGTTCGCCACCTAAGACGTTCTTACCAGGTACGACTTCGTTCATCGTGATTTCCGATCATCATCGGGTGAGGTGTTCCCCACAAAATACAGGGGCGTTGGAAAGATCATGCTGAGCGATGGAAGAACGTTTGGCAAGTCATTCACTTTCACAGTCACGATAGCAAGACAGCAAAACCTTACGCCCCATCGTCTTTGGCGAACTTCTTCAGCTTTCGATCCAATGTACTCCGCTCAATCCCTAAGATGCTGGACGCGCGGCTTTTGTTCCCGCCTGTGTGCCGCAAAACGGCTTCAATGTGGTTGCGTTCTAATTCCGCAAGACTGGTTTCAATATTTGCACCGCCGATCGTCCCGCTATGTTGGGATCTATCATCGGACACTTCTTGACCATGAACAGCAGGCGTCAGCGATAAATCAGTCTCTTCGATCATGCTCTTCGTATTAAGCACGACGGCACGCTCGATTACGTTCTTTAGTTCTCGCACGTTGCCGGGCCACGCATAGGCAAGCAGACGCTTTTTCGCACCATCGGAGATCCCTTCGATCTTACGGCCCATCTCTTGGTTGAATGTCGCCAGAAAGTGCTCGGCCAAATGCAAGATATCTTTGCCGCGTTGACGCAGCGGTGGAACCAGAATCTCGACCACATGCAGTCGATAGTACAAATCTTGCCGGAACTTTCCGTCGCTAACCATCGCTTGCAAATCACGATTCGTCGCAGCGACCACTCTCACATCGACTTTGATTGACTTCTGCCCGCCGACACGTTCAAAAGGATGCCCTTCTAACACTCGCAAGAACTTGGCTTGAATGTCCTCGCTCATCTCGCCGATTTCGTCCAGCATCAGTGTTCCACCGTCGGCCGCTTCAAACTTCCCCTGCTTGCGGTCCGTCGCCCCCGTAAACGATCCTTTCTCGTGGCCAAACAACTCACTTTCTAACAACGCCGGCGACAGGGCGGCACAGTTCATGCAAACCAATGGTCCGTCGCGGCGAGTGCTTGCGTGATGAATCGCCGCGGCAATCAGTTCTTTGCCAACTCCTGATTCGCCACGAACCAACACAGTCGCATTTGTCGGAGCGACGAGTGAAACTTGCTCAATGACCGTACCGACTGATTCGCTACTGCCAATGATCTGAACTTTGTCACCAAGCTGTTCTTGCAGTTGCCGAATCTGCTTTCGACTTCGCCGCAGCGAACGGCTCAACAATTTTCGCTCCAGAAGACTCGACAGGGATTCCGCCAATATCTCGGCAACGGCGACGACAAACTCCAGGTCGCCACTCGCCAACGGACGCTCACCGCCTGCGGTTGTCACGTGCAGCAACCCACGAAGTGTGCCGGCGCGATCCCGAACGGGTGACAGGATGACACTCTCCACATCGATCTCACCTTGACTGTTCTCAGTCGCCAGCTCGCGGTCGCCCAGTACATTTCGAGCCAGAACGGCTTGCCCATCGGATGCCGCGACGATTCCAACCAAATTATCCGGTGGTCGTCGATAACTCCGTTGGCCCGCTTGCTGAGCTGCGACCAAAGTCAAATCGTCGACCGTTTGGACATCAGGCGGATCAGACTTTTTACCGGGATTCAACAAGTACACGCCCACGGTGTCCCAGGAGATTTCCTTGTTCAGTCGCTCCAAGACCGTTCCAACCGCCTCATCGACCTTGTCACATCTGGCCAGTAAGAATGCCAGTTGCAGGAGCTCTTTGACGGAAGAAGCTGACTCACGGGCGTCACTTTGCGACAAATACTGACTGTGTCGCCGTCGATCCGTGATCGCGTTGGGCGACATCTCCATCGTCATTTGATCATCGGTCGCTTGACTGATGGACTTGGAAGACGGCTGGGGGTTGGCCGATGATCCCTCGATTCGCCTAGTAAACTGAATCGTGTAGCCCGCGATTTCGATCAAATCCCGGTCATCGAGCGTCCGTGGCTCCGAAATCCGTTGCCCGTTGTGAAACGTGCCATTTCGGCTGCCCAGGTCTTCAATCTGCCACTGGCCATTGTCCCAAAAGAACCGCGCATGGCGGCGGCTTGCTTGGTCAGTCCGAATGACAATTTGGTTGGACGAAGTGCGTCCCACCACCGCTTCGGCGGGAGGAAGCAGCCGAAATACGTCGCTCCAGCGTCCGGCACTCTGTAGGACCAAGTAGGCACCCGAGTCTTTCGGGCGATCAGAATCGGAATAATCAGAACTCAAGGCTGGCGCTGCAGACGTAAACGAAGGACAAAACAGGGAAATTCCGGGGGCCAAACTGCTGCCACCGCCAAGACTTCTGTTGCTACTAGA
>CAYUGI010000424.1:0-2889 GCA_964444105.1 uncultured Pirellulaceae bacterium | reverse complement strand
TTCCAATGGCTTCCCATTGAAAAACGCCTGACAGCGGTGGCTTCCCTGCCAACCAAGTGCGCAGCTTCCTCCGTTAGTGGTTCCTTGCGATCATTTCGCAAGATGCCGGGAGTGTACGAATTGATTTCAAGCGATCACAACCGCGAAAACGGCTAGAAATGTCTCCAAAGCACGGCGTTCTGAAGATTCGTCGCTGTGGAACCCAATATTCTGAATGTGAAACTCAGTTTCGGGCTTCAGCAGCAGCGTCTACCGACTCGGTCAGCTATTTCCGTTGGGTATCCGCCGTAGCAGACTCTTCAGACTTCACTCGCCCGGAGGGAGAGTGAAATTTGATTTTCTGGCGAATCACGGTACTCAAGTCCGCTACGGCGTTGTCCGTTGGGTATCCGCCATCAAGCGAAAAACGTCATCGAGTCGCTTGCGAATCAAGGTTGCCCAAAGCTGATAGCCAGTCTCATTGAGATGCAGCCGGTCTTCGACAAACAGCTCTTCCCTTGGCGTCCCGTCGGGTCGTAGATAATGCCCTGCAGTTGGAATGAAGTAGGCGTTGGGCGTCGACAAGGAGACTTCACGCAAACGTGCATTGACAGCGCGGATTTTTGGCCAGGCGTCGTAGCGTTTCCCGCACGGCGTGATCTCGATCAAAAGCACGGGTGCCTCGGGTTGATGCGAGTGCGAAGCGGCGACAATTTTCCGAGCCAGGGCTTCGATCAGATCAGGGGAATGGTCTTCCGGCTTTCCAACGACGCCGTTGCCCACAAACATGACCAGAGCACGATACTGGTGTGGCTGGATCACACGATCCACAAAAATCGCCATGTCCGTAAACTTCGCTCCACCGTACCCGCGTCGAATCGTTCGATACGGTGACATATCGGTCGTCATCGATTCCCAGCGACGAATACTGCTGCTACCAATGAAAAGAACTGCGTCGGTCGGATCGGACTCGGCCGCATTTTGGGCGTCGAATTCCACCATCGACTTCTCCCATCGCTTGACCGCTGCGTCACGAAAAGGGGCTAGAATATCATCCTGTTCGGCAACGGCGTCGCTGTTCGTCGCTGCGTCGCTAGGCTGATCCTGGGCCTGCAATGAATAGCAACCAACCAAGCAAACGCTACACGCCAATACAATCAAACGCATTTCAAAATCCCATTCAGCAAGACGCACACAGCAAGATACCGCTCAAGCATAGTCTGCCCGCACGGCAACGTGTGGTGGCGATGTGTGGTGACGGGGTGTGCTGGCAACGTCTGCGTTATCTTCCTTTCGATTTGTCGAACCAAGCATGCACTATTTCTTTTTCTTTCTACTTTCGATCGTTCTCAGTTCGTCTGCCATCGCTGCCGACAGGCCAAATTTCATCGTCTTCATTACCGACGACATTAGCCAGGAAGACATCGGTTGCTATGGAAACGATGCCGCCAAGACGCCCAATCTAGATCAAATGGCCGCGCAAGGCCTGAGGTTCACGAATGCCTATTTGACTTGTTCGTCATGTAGCCCCAGTCGATGCTCGCTGATCACGGGGCGTTATCCGCACAACACCGGCGCATGTGAATTGCACACGGAATTGCCAGAGGGACACTTCCTATTCCCCAAAGCACTCAAAGACGCTGGGTACCACACCGCGTTGTCCGGTAAGCATCACATGGGTAAGAACGTCAACCACGCGTTCGACAAAATATCCAAAGGCAAAGGCCCAGGTAAAGAAGAAGACTGGGTCACGCTTCTTCAGGAACGTCCCAAGGACAAGCCATTCTTTTTTTGGTTCGCGTCGTCCGATGCACACCGTGGTTGGACGATCAACGATGATGCTCCACAGCTGGATCCCAATGCGATTTCAGTTCCGCCTTATCTAGTCGACAGTCCAACGACTCGCAAAGACCTGGCGGATTATCATCACGAAGTGAGCCGAAGTGATACCTATGCGGGCAAGCTGCGAGAGGAGCTTGAAGCCCAGGGAATCATCGGTGACACGTATCTGATCTATCTTGCCGACAACGGCAGGCCGTTTCCAAGATGCAAAACGCGATTGTACGACTCCGGCGTGAAGTCGCCGCTCATCGTTTTCTGCCCGGGTCGAGTCAAACCCGCCGTCTGCGAATCGCTCGTCAGCGTGAATATTGACCTTGGGGCAACGATCCTAGATTTGGCGGACGTCGATCAATCACCGCGGATGCAGGGCGTCAGTCTGACGCCTTTGTTCGACGATGCTAGTTCCACCGTTCGCGACTTCGTCTTTTCGGAACACAACTGGCACGTGATGCAGGCCAACGAGCGAATGGTTCGGCATGGCAAATACCTATTCGTTCAGAACCATTACCCCCAGTTACAGTCCATGTGCGTTGAATCCGCTCCTGCCTTTCCAGCTGGCCGCGATCTCTGGGACGCCCATGCCGCTGGAACGCTAAGCAAAGACCAGCAAGACATTTTTCTGATTCCGCGTCCCGATCAAGAACTCTACGACGTTGTTGCGGACCCGCATCAACTGAAAAATCTTGCCGATGTCAAATCGCACCAATCGCGCGTTGCGATGTTAAGTCAGTTGCTTGACGACTGGACGGAGCAGACCAAAGACTCGATTTCCACCGACCCAACGCCCGATCGTCAAACTGCTCAAGGCAAGAAGCACCCGGGCTGGCGACACCGCGTGCAGCCGGGAGTGGAAGTCGGTTCTATTGAAACGAATGCGAAAGGACCGATTCGCACCAAGTAGGCGATGCGATGAGTTTGGGAAACCGCTTCCCTAGGTGCTGATCCAAAAAAAATTCACTCCCCCAGTGGGCATTGGTGTCTACGCAAGTCCAGTCAAGCTCCCCTCTCCTTCAAATCATCAGGCAAGTTGTGCTTGCCTGATGATTTGGGGGAGAGGGGTCGGGGGTG
>CAYUGI010000423.1:0-2947 GCA_964444105.1 uncultured Pirellulaceae bacterium | reverse complement strand
ATTCTCAATCGCGATTTTGTCTTTCTTGGTCGTCATGGGATAAAACGTTTCCTTCAGATTAGCGATTTAGAAATCGCGTTCCGCACTTTCATTGAGCCAGTCGAGTAGTCAGTGACACCTAAACTGTCTTTGGGGATGCCGCGCCGGTTCTTCCGGTCATTGAAAAGGGAGCCTTAAAAAAAAGCCTTGCCTCGGCAATGCAGCTGGAACAGACACCCTGGCGGCATTTCGATCAGCAGCCAAGCCAATTGCCGCGGATGACCTTAATATCAGCCTATTTCTGAATAAAATTGCATTTTTTACGCGTGATTCTTGGGATCGGTGCGACTGAACATCGAAGCTCTGTTTTTATTGGCCTCAGCCATTTGTATGCGCGCTGCAGGGCGAGAAATTAGTTTGCCACCGATTGGGCCAAAGGCATAGACTGCGACAGACAAGGCGGAGGAAACCTTTGTGATTGGTTGGGCGGCGCATTGAAATTTGCTTGCTCTTTTCATCAAAACTCTCCGACAGGGACAAACAACGCCACATCGCCAAACATCTTGCCACGTCATCAGCTGATGCGGATCAGTAGATCGCACCGAATGAAAGTCGAAGACGAAGATCGCGAATCCAGACACTTGCTCACTAAAACACACGTTGCTTGTTTTCAATGAATGTCGACGTTAATCACACGAGGAATCCCAAGTGAAACTTCAGCTGATATTCTCCCTTCTGCTTTTCGTCTTCACTAGCATCGCACACGCCGACGAGAAAGCGGGCACTGTCGACGTTGATAACGCGGTCCAAAAGAATACGACGCAGTACTTGATCGCGTTGTCGGAATACCAACTCAAAAAGGCGATTCCGATCGGCATTAGCGAAGCGGAAATCCTCGAGACAATCCGAAACTCGGAGGCGATTCCGATTGAGACTGTGCAGGTCACTGCCGTTTCGGAAACTGAGTGCCTGGCTAAATTCGGTAGGCGAGCCTCCGTAACGACCGGCAAGACGACCAACGGCAAAGCAGTATCACGCCAGACTGAGTTTATGGAGATTGGTACGATCTTTCGCGTCAATATCGATTCGCACCCGAAGGGCGCGATTGCAAATATCGACTATACGACGTCTCGTCTGGACGGTGAAGGAACCGATGGTTCACCGCCAGACGTGGCAACGACCACTGTACAGTCAACGCAAATTCTTGCACTTGGAGAAGAACGTTTGCTGTCAGTTTCGGGCACCAGTACGCCCACTTGCATCGTCGTATTCGTCAAGGAGATTCCATAATTCATCCGTAACCGACTGGTCTCCGTTTCGATGCCTGCGAAAGGTAGGCCCATTGTCGTGAGTGTTTCATCGGATACTCGTCCCTAAAAGGCGTTGCACTGAAGCTGAAGCTACGACATCGATTTTCAATCTGGGCAATGATCGTGCCCATTGTGGGTTTCGCGATTGCTTTTTCGGTCCTTGCATATCGGCACCGCAAACGCGGCGAACACCGAACCGCAATTGCAGAACTACAGCGTCTTGGTGCACGCCTGATAATGACAACGTCAGAAAGCCGAAACATCGGTTCAATGGTTGAGGCGTTGTCAGATTAGCGCTGCCCTTGGTTATCCGTGCTAGCTGTTGACGTTCCTGTTGTTGGATTTCAAGATCCAAGCTTGACCGAAGACGATGTCCGTCAGATGGTACCGTACCTACTTTCGTTGATTCCGCTTCATGGGCAAAACATCGCTGGTGAATCGTTCATCGCGCTTGACATCAACAATTCACCAGTCATGACACCCGCGTTTCGTGACGAGCTAAAGCCCTTGTTGCCGGGGTGTCGGTTTCTAGGAGAGCCGACTTCAAAACCAGGCCCGTCTGCGTATCATCCTGGATATTGACACCAAGACGGCGATGAATTGACGCTGACGCTCGGCATCAAGCACCATACGTGTTTTTCGGGCGACCACTACGATGGAGAATCCGGTCTTACGCGATGGAGATTGACGCGAGAAACGCTAGCTGAGACAGGCGTTGAAATTCGGGCGATATCGAATCTGAAATCGCGTCAGCGCAGGCAGTTGAACTCTACCGTCAATTCAAGCAAGTAGGTCGCTATGCACAATTGTTCGTTTTCGCTCGCGAAACTAGCAGCTCACTGCGCTGGGCTAGTCGTTGGGGTGTTTTGCGTGGCGCAATTTTCATTGCCAGATTGCATCAGCGCCGAGCCAGGGGCCGTCGCAATGGATGAGTTGTCAGAGATCCAAGTGAACGGAACCAAGCAGTGGATTCTAGTTCGCGCCACCGATCGGACCAAACCGGTGATTTTGTTTGTTCACGGTGGACCGGGCTATCCGTTGATGTGGTACTCGCGTGGGTTCGACGACGCCTTTCTTGATGATTTCGTCGTTGTTCATTGGGATCAACGCAGGTCGGGTAAGTCGTATTCCAAAGACGTTCCCGTCGAGTCTTGCACGCTTGATCAAATTGTTGCAGACGGTCTGGAAGTCACCGAACAACTGAAACGGAAACTGGACGTCGAAAAGGTGATACTGGTTGGTCACTCCTGGGGAACCATGGTCGCAGCGAACATGGCAAAGCGGTCTCCAGATGATTTCACGGGATTGGTGATGGTGGGGACTTGCGCGGACTGGTTGAAGGGGGAGACAAATCGATACAACGCTCTGCTCGCGTTTGCCAAAACGAACGACGATACGGACGCAATCAAAAATCTGCGTGATCTGGGGCCGCCGCCGCATCTAACCTCAGCGGAACTCTTGCGATTCGGCGAATCGATTGCCCACCTTCAAGGATTCAGCGGTACCAGCCGAAAATTGACCATGGAACAAGTGGGCGAGGCAATGCAGAAGAACACGGAATACACCGAGGAAGAGATCGTCACGGCACTTCAGGGGTTGGACGAACTCCTTGACGCGCACAGCCCGTTTCTAAACCGCTACGTGCTAAGAGATGAAGT
>CAYUGI010000422.1:0-2961 GCA_964444105.1 uncultured Pirellulaceae bacterium | reverse complement strand
ATTTGGACGCATTCGATGCCTTGAAGGCATGCGTTCCTGCGGGCACCGTTTCGGGCGCACCAAAAGTCCGCGCCATGGAAGTCATCGATTCGATCGAGCCACATCGGCGTGGGCCGTACGGAGGAGCCGTCGGCTACATCGATTACCGTGGCAACATGGATACTTGTATCGCGCTGCGAACGATGGTCGTTTCCGATGGTGTCGTCCACGTGCAAGCCGGTTGCGGCGTCGTGGCCGACAGCGATCCGGACGCAGAGTACGAAGAAACGCTCAGCAAGGCCCGCGCCCTGATCTCAGCGATCGAATTGACATCGCAGCGTTTGAGGTAGTGGCCGCACAAAGTAGGTGAGTGCATTGGCATCTTCGGTGGTGCTTTCTTATGCTCGCACCGTGTGGATGTTCATTGAATCTGAATGAACTGAAAGCTCAAACGCCGCTACCCCGTGCAACACGATAAATCTCATACCAGCGACATCAGCAATGCCTTTCAAACATATTTTCTTCATCGCCTTGCTTGTTTCGACGCAAATCTCCTCCACCGCCGCACAAGAATCGCGTGCGGTTCCGCTTCAGTCCAAGATTACCGCTGTTCAGCCGATGACAGGGATCGTGCTGTGGTCGGACAACCTCGACGCAGCCAAACACCCCGATGCGATCACGCTTGAGTATCGCTACTGCGGGTACAACGAAGTTGTCGATGCTAAGGGCGAATACGATTGGTCTAAGATCGATCAGATTCTCGACGGCATCGCGAAACGAAAACACCAGGCAGTTCTAAGGTTCTACTTTTGCTACGTCGGCAAGGAAACAACCGTCCCTGAATTCATCCGCGCTCGCGATGACTACAACGAGACAATCGGCAAGAGCGAAAAGAAGAAGACGCATTTCTGCGACTGGAGCAACGAATCGCTTCAAAATTTCACTCTTGATTTCTACACGAAATTCGCGGAGCGATACGACAACGACCCACGTGTCGCATTCCTGCAAATGGGTTTCGGCTTGTGGGCTGAATTTCACATTTACAGCGGCCCGAACAAGCTTGGCAAGACGTTTCCGTCCAAGAAGTATCAAGAAAAAGTCCTCAAGCACCTGGATCAGCAATTCAAACACTTGCCGTGGTCAATCAGCATCGATGCAGCAGACTACGACTACACGCCACTGGAAGACAATGAAGAACTGCTTGCGCTGAATTTCGGGTTGTTCGATGATTCCTTCCTGTGCAAGCCACATCCGAAAGAGAACGCCGTCAACTGGAAAATTCTCGGCTCCGACCGATGGAAAAGGCAGCCCGGCGGTGGTGAGTTCAGCTATTACAACATGAAGGATCAAAGAAACGCTCTGGCAGCCAATGGTCCAAATGGTGTTTCATTCGAAGACGCAGCCAACCAGTTTCACATTAGCTACATGATTGGCAACGATCAGTCTCGACATAGCACCATTGAGCGGATCAAGTCTGCTGGCATGGCAACCGGCTACCGCTTCAAGGTCACAACGGCAACGATCAAAGGAAATGACTTGCGACTGGAGGTCACCAACGAAGGCGTTGCTCCTCTCTATCGAGATGCCTATTTCGCGGCGGGCGAAAAACGCTCGATGACTTCCTTGAAGGGGCTGCTCCCAGGTGAGAACCTGTTTTGCGAAATACCGGATGTGAGTGTGGCCGACTTGTCATCCATCACCATTCAAAGCGACGCTATTTTGCCAACGCAGACGATTCAGTTCCAAGCTGATTTGCATTAGTGCGACGACAACCTGAAACGCAACGCTGCTTTTGTACCGCGGCGACTTTTGTTGGTCGGCACACATCCGCACTTGGAATGCCGTTGTCCTACGTCCCAGCAACCCATAGGAACGAAAAATCAAAGATGCCCGCGCTCATCTCACAATCTGTGGCATCAGATGACGAAAGCCACAAAATCTGTTCGACTTTGTGGTGCCTAAGCGTGAGCTGATGCACCCTGCCCAGCAGCCAAAATCCGAGTAGCGATAGACATTGCAGCAATCACTTTCGGAAAAACCTCGTTCGGGTCCTCGCTCAAATCAGCCCAATCGCATAGGTTGACTCGTCAGACACTCTTCCACTTGCGCCATTCGATTGACCCGCGATGTCTGACGCCACGATGCTTGATGCTGAACCGCCACTTCTTGAATTTCCTGCCTCCTGGCAGCGACGTCACCTGCTTGACCTGGAGAGCCTTTCGGCGTCCGAAATCCGAATCCTGCTGGACGTCGCGCAGCAGATCAAAGAACTCACCGGCGGTTGTCGTCGCAAGATTCCTTTGCTGCAAGGCAAAACCTGTGCGAATCTGTTTTTTGAAAACAGCACACGTACACGAAACAGTTTTTCGCTTGCCGCCAAACGACTTGGCGCCGACACGGTCGAATTTGGTAGCAGCGGCAGCAGTGTCTCTAAGGGCGAAACGTTCGTCGACACGGCCAAAACGATCCAAGCGATGGGCGTCGATTGGGTCGTCACCCGGCACAGCACACCCGGCACGCCGCATTTGTTGTCGCGAGAACTGGAGTGCTGCATCATCAACGCGGGAGACGGACCGCACGAGCATCCCACGCAAGGCTTGTTGGACTTGCTGACCATCCAGCAACATCGCGGCAGTTTTGAAGGACTTACTGTGGCCTTAGTTGGCGACATCAATCATAGCCGCACGGCGCGGAGCAACATTTGGGGCTTGAGCAAACTAGGGGCCCATGTGATCGTTTGTGGCCCACCCACTTTGGTCAGCGATCGATGGGAAGAATTGGGATTTGAAGTCGCACATAACTTGGACGACATTCTGCCGCGATGCGATGTCCTGAATCTGCTGCGAGTGCAGTTTGAACGCCAGAATGCTCAGGCGTTTCCCAGCGTCAACGAATACGCAAATTTGTATGCCATGGACGTCGATCGGATGCGTCACGCCAAGGATGACATTTTGATCATGGCGCCGGGCCCCATCAATCGCG
>CAYUGI010000421.1:1645-2992 GCA_964444105.1 uncultured Pirellulaceae bacterium | reverse complement strand
CCACTTCATCAAGGTTCAGTAGCACCGACGCGACTGCTCGAAGGCCGTCGTCTCCCTCTTCGTTCTTGGCCGATTCCATCAATGCGACCAGGTCCTGCGAATCTTCATCCTTGAGTTCACGGCAGGTGACGATACGGAATCCAGCCCGAATCTGCTCTGCTGGTTGCTCGGCAGACTCCCGCATTCTTTTGGCCAACGCTGTCGCACATTCGGCGAAGACTTCGTCATTGAGCATCATCAGCGCCTGAATGGGAGTATTGGAACGCAGGCGACGTGGCGCACAAAATTCACGCGAAGGTGCGTCGAATGCCGCGAACATCGGGTAGGGAATGCTTCGCTTCATATAGGTATAGACAGAGCGTCGATACCGATCCTCATCACCTGGTTTGGGAACCTTCCACTTATCGCCAGCTTGGAAAGGCTTCCACACGCCGCCGGGAATGGGCGGATGCACGGGAGGACCGAACTGCTTGTCGCTAAGAAGTCCCGACAAAGCCAACGCTTGGTCGCGAACGACTTCTGATGACAGGCGATAGCGAGGACCACGGGCGAGCAGCCGATTCTGTGGGTCACGTTCGTAGAGTTCGCTGCTGACGCAAGAGCTTTGCTCGTAGGTGCGCGACAGAACGATCTCGCGAAGCACTTCTTTCCGACTCCACTTCTGTTCGTTTTGAAATCGCAACGCCAGGAAATCGAGCAGCGCCGGGTGCGAAGGTACCTCTCCCGACGAGCCAAAGTCTTCTTCAGTTGCTACCAAGCCGATGCCAAACAACTGAGCCCAAATCCGGTTGACAGCCACGCGGGCGGTCAGTGGATTCTCAGGAGCGACCAACCACTTTGCCAACGCCAAGCGGTCGACGTTCCCTTCGGGAAGTGGAGGCAAGGAACGCGGCGTACCGGGCGATACCTGATCGCCTTTCGTAAGAAACAACCCACGCTCGAAGACGTGGGTCGGTCGAGACAAATGCTCGGGTAGCTGCTGCATCACCGGAACAGAAACGGATTTGATTCTGCTCCGCTGCTTTTGGAGCTCCGCAAGCCTCGCTCGCATCGCAATAATATCATCATCACCGCTTAGCTCGCCAAATCGCTCGTCATCAGAAACCGCGACATGCCCACGCCGCGCGACCAGTGAGAATGCCGAAAGAAGGTAAACACGATGTTTCAGCGTGATTTGAATTCGGGCGGAACCGGTCAGCTCGACTGGCGATTCAAGAACCAGGGCCGCTTGACGCGGTTGATTGATTCGCGAAAAAGCAGCGAACCCGCGTTTTGATTTTTCATCGAGGCTTAGCTGGGGGTCATAAAACGGATCCGGTTCGTCGATCATCAATCGCTTGATCTTCA
>CAYUGI010000421.1:0-1545 GCA_964444105.1 uncultured Pirellulaceae bacterium | reverse complement strand
AGCTTCGATGCCGCCGCATAGTCCTTCGTATCGACGGGGGCCTCAGCGACAGGCCAGTCTTCGTTCAGGTCGCAGTCGGATGTGTTGTTAAAGAACGCGGCAAACTGATAGTACTCTTCATGCCGAAACGGATCGTAGGGATGGCTATGGCACTGCACGCACCCGAACGTCACGCCCTGCCAAGCTTGCCACGTCGTGTTGACCCGATCCAGGACTGCTGCAACGCGGAATTCTTCATCATCGGTACCGCCCTCTTCATTGGACTGCGTCACGCGATGCGCGGCCGTCGCGATGCGGTCTTCGATGGTTGGCTCAGGAAGCAAATCTCCGGCAATCTGTTTGATCGTGAATTGGTCGTAGGGCAGATCGCGGTTCAACGAGTCGATCACCCAGTCGCGATATTTCCAAACCGATCGGCGTCCATCCAAACCCAAGCCTCTGGAATCGGCGTAACGAATTTGGTCCAGCCAAACGCTCGCCCAACGTTCGCCGAACGCAAACGACCCAAGTAACGCGTCAACAACATCCTCGCGAGCCTTCGCCGGATTTTCAGCATGATTCGTCAGAAACGTATCGAGCTGTTCCATCGTCGGCGGCAATCCGATCAGATCCAACGTGACGCGGCGCAACCACCGCTCCGGCGCTGCATCTTTCGACGGCTTCAGCTTTTCAGCGTCCAGACGTGCCAGTACAAAATCATCTAACGGCTGGCGTCCCCACTGGGGGTTCGAAACTGCCGGAGGATCTTGGGCTTTTGGGGCGGCATAGGCCCAATGACTTGCGTCCCAAACAGCTCCCTGCTTGATCCATTTGGTTAGCAAGGCCACCTCATACTTGGACAGTGCATTGCCATGATCCGCGGGAGGCATTCGCAATTCCGGATCCGTTTCCAAGACGCGTTCAATTAGCAGCGACTCCTCGGGTTCACCGGGCTCCACGATCCAACCGTCTGGCGGAAGTACTTGCTCTTTGTAAACAAACGAAATATCAGCCGCTTGTTTGACGCCGCCGTGGCAGGCGGTGCAGTGCTCGTTGAAGATCGGCCGTATATGCTTGTTAAAACTCACGACGTCAGGCATCGGCATCTCGTCTGCATTGGCACGATCGATCGCGCAGACCAAAGCAGCCACGAATCCACACGCCACGCGGAGAACCAAGTGATGGATCGCAAAAGAAACGGAACGTCGAACAAGTGCGTATCGGTGCATGAAATCCAAGTGGTAAACGAATTCGCTTTCTCGAGTCACGATGGTAACCGGTCTGGCGCAAGCTATCTAACTTCAGATGGTAACGAAACCATGATTCCTAGCTGCCAAGCTATTCCAAATTGGCGTGTCGTGTCCGCATTTCTTCCTCGGGCACTCCTTTCTCCCAGATGATGTGGGAGATCAGCGCCTCCAGAAAGCAGAGCGTTGATAGTTCGAAAACCGTGCCCATTGGCATGCCTTTTACTTTGGCATAGATCTGGGGGACGCCTATTTGAAACACATCATCTGACAATTCGCTTAGCGTGGAATCCGGGTTTGCAGTCAACAACACGATCGA
>CAYUGI010000420.1:0-3029 GCA_964444105.1 uncultured Pirellulaceae bacterium | reverse complement strand
ATTTGGCGGAAAGCATTTCCAAGATCGGTCAATTCAGGTCTGCTGGACCACCAGGACTTTGTTGCCGAAGATCGTGGCAACGCAAAAAAACGAACGGCAACGTGCAGGGAGAACACGTTACCGTTCGCTCAATGGGCGGCGCGATTTTCATCGGCCACATCAGGATACGGTTTGAATTGTCTTGGGCGTGCGGGAGGGAGTCGGTCTGGTTGACCGCGTCAGGTCACGATGGATGCTCGCCCATCACGGGGTTGGTGGTAACGCATCTGCATCGATCGAGTTGCTGAATGCGTCGATCGTCGGAAGATCTTCCACGCCATAAGTGACTCGGTTGCTGCTCCCCTGAGGTAGCACGCTGGAATTCCCGTTCTGGATGATGGTCCCTTGAGGAATGATTCCGGTTGCTTGTGTTGGGGTTCCAGCCTGAGGCACGACCATGCTTGGGCTGTCATAGTACGGTACGCCCGGATCATCCAGCTGTATGTTTGCAGGGGCTGAGACCGGTGAATGACCGCCGCAGTTACCGCCACGGCAAAGCGGCGCGACGTTACTGCCACAATTGTTCAGCTGTCCAGACGCGGGGTTGCAAGTGCTGCATGCGGCGCCGCGAAAAAATGATCGAAGAGGGCCATCAGAAAGTGGGCCATTGTCGAACAAACCGCCCTGCAGCAATCGACCGTTAAACAAGCCACCACCGAACAATCCGTTACCGCAACGATTTGTTGCACAACCGGACGTTGACAAAATCAACACAGCCGATGCGATCAGGCAAACTATCTTTTTCATGGTACAAGCCTCGTGGGCATTGAAAAAACGTTTCAAGTCGCCTCCGTGTGAGGCTCGAAAACGTACATCGTGTTTGGTGATGTGCAAGCGAAACATGTTGATTTTTTTCAACATTGGTTTCCTGCGATCGTCAGTTTCGAATTCAGTCCGTATGCACGGAATTTAACCGTCGTGCGGATCAAGTCGACGCAACCGGTCATAGGTATTCGGGCGATGTCCTGCTGCCTTGGCACAAATGACACTTGGTTCGGGAATTTTATTGACAAAATGCGTCTTCGGTCATCGCTCAAAACGGACTCTCTTACTCGGCTGCTGCTTGCCTGGGTAGTTGTGGCTGCCGTGTTGCTTGTCGCTGCGGATTCAGTTTTGGCAGCTGGTGAAATACCGATCTGTTCGGCGAGCGATGTTCAAGCTTCCGTTGATTCAACGGTTACTGAATCCGGGCTCCAATCCGTGACCGTAAAAACCTGTTTTGGTACCCAGACGATCTGTGTTGCAGCACAAGATGAGATCTGGGTCGTGTCGGCTGAGCCATCTTGCGTTGGTTGCGGTCAGGCAAGTTCATTCAAGACTGAGCATTTGGTTGGCAGCCAATGGCGCAACGAAAATCTGGCTGACTTGTCGATTTGTCACCGTCAGGATCCTGATCATATTACCGTGGTTGTTGTCCACGGAAATAATACCGATCACGACTGGGCGTTAACACGAGGGATGCAGTTCTACGATCGAATGTTTGGTGAAGCACCCTGCAACCGACCCTCAATTCGTCTGGTCATTTTCGCGTGGGATTCTGAGAAAGTTCTGGCTCGCCCCGGACCAGATTATAAAATCAAGGCCGATCGGGCGGTGGCGTTGGGAACTGGGGTCGTCGATCTGCTTGATGAATTGGGGGGACGGCGCCCCGTGATGGTCGGCTACAGCTTGGGCGTGCAGGTCGTGCTGTCGACGTTGACCGAACTTGTCGATCGTGCTGCGGGAGATTCTGCACAGTTAGAGCCAAGATTTCACATCGCGCTGATCGCGCCAGCGCTGCAGTCGGATTTTGCCTGCAATCAGCTCCAATCATTGACGTGCAACCCGCTGATTCACGATGCGGAGTTGTTTATCAATCGGCACGATCGAGTTTTACTGGCTGCTCGTTTGCTTAATCGCAGCAAGTGTGAAAACTCGGACGTGGAACCATCGCTTGCCGGACTGGCGGACCAAGGCTGCCTGGACAGTCGTTTTCGCTTGAACGACGTGACCGCAGAAGTTCGCAACCGTCACTCGCTGGTTAACTACATTCAATCATCCACGTTGCAATGTGGCATCCGCAAGCTTGTGGCCGACGCGGAGGTATATCGCGATTCGGAAATCACTGGAAATGCCGAATTCCAACCCAATCATGTCGCTCAAGAAGCACGATTTGAATCCCCAACCAAAGCGGTGAAGGTGTCCTCGCATCGCTAGTGCATGTTGCACTTAACTGTAGCGTCTGCGGCGTTTAAAAACCAAGCGAAAAGTATCGAAAAGCCGCTAGACTTAAACGAAACGCGCTCTAATGATTGATACAAGCTTAGCTTGAGCTTCTGAAGTGAGATTGATCGAAATGTTGCCCCGCCATCGACGCCAGCGGTTGTTTCCGGCGATCTTCGACACGACCACCACGGAACAAGTCAAGCAAGTGGGCACGGTTCCTTGATGTCCACCAGGACCGTGGTCAGGAATTCCACCGTCTGCTGATGAATGCCCGGGCTGGACGATTCGCGCGGTCCAGCGATGTTCAGGACCTGAATTCCATGTTGAGTCAGCCACGCGGAAATCGATTTCCTTGCGACTTCGATTTGCTCGGTCGAGTCCGCTTGATTCAGATCGATTCGCATCTGAGGCCGCCCGTGTCTGGACGCAAGATGTCGGGTCAGCCGCGTCCCGCCGGTAATTGTATCGCGGAACAGAATCAGCGTGGCATCAGAATCGATCACGTTTTGCTCTGTGCGGACGGCATAGTCACGAGCGTCGGATTCTTTGAGCAGATAGTCATTGGAGATTCTGCCGTCCTCCGCTCGACGGCCCTTCGGGCACCAACCACCGTGTTCGATTTTCAGTGCGAGGGCGACATCCAGTGCAGCACGATCGACGCCCGTTTGCCCACCCGACACAATCTTGAACGCAATCTTGTTACTCATGTTGACGTGGGTTGCTGGACGACTGGACGCGAAAAGTGTGCCGCGGGGACAAGTTCATTCAGGCGAGTTCATTCAGGC
>CAYUGI010000419.1:0-3037 GCA_964444105.1 uncultured Pirellulaceae bacterium | reverse complement strand
GGATTTTAGTTTGTTGATCGTCATTTTGTTTTCGCTCAGATACTGGGTCATCGCCAAATGAACGTAGTAGCCTGCCAGCAACGCGGGAGCTGTAAACTCCACGCCATGTTTCATGCGGCGACCGCTCAGCTTGATCAAGTAGCGGCGAAACTCCGCCGAACCTTCGCTTTGACAAGCCTCCAGCTGCTTCACCACAACGCTGGCCATCGCAGCGATCAACAACCGCTTGGCGATCGCCAGTCCGCTCTCCTGTTGCCAGTATTCCAATTCATGGCCGTGGCTTTTGAGAAGTTTGAAAAAGCTCTCAATTCGCCAGCGGAAATAGTACCACTTGCCAACTTCGGCAGCATCGGCCTGATCCGACGGCACGTTCGTCAGCAACATCCACTCTGCCAAGATCCAACCCTCAGCATCGACCAGCCCAACGAATACAGCTCGAACTTCAATCGGCGCGCCCGTCACCGTTCGCTTCTCGCCATCAATCACTTCGTTGTGCGGCCGGTAAAGAACGACCGTTTTTTCAGCCACCTCGCGACGAACTTTCTTGCCGTGATAACGAGCCTTGCCAACGTCAACAAAGTCGTCGTTTTCATGCAAACGTTCATTGAGTTCACTCAGCAGAACCGATTCACCATCGCAGCGGACTCGGCGCTGGTCACAACGAACCAAGAACAGATGCCCTTTGGCCTGCCAGCGGCGCAAACGTCCCAGCGTGTCGGCTTCGCGATCGATGACATGCACCACTTCGCGAGGAAGCTCCCACTTCGTCCATCGTCGGTTCAAGGTGATCGAGGTGATGCTGATCGCAGCTTGGCGGGTTCTCACCTGTGCTATGCACCGCGTCGCTGGTGTGAACGTGAACTTGCATTGGCGCCAGCGTGACTCCCGTGTCTGCTTCGATCAACAGCGACGTCGTCAGGTCGTAGCCGATGTCGTCTTTGTGGGTCAGTTGAAACAGATCTTTCTTGCGTTTGGTTTGACTTCCGTACCCAAGCTTGCAGAAATCGTGCGCCAGCAGAACAAACGGCGAAGCACTTTGCATGCAACCTTCGCGACCCAGCTGACGAAGGGGCTCGATCAGTTTCTGCAAGGTCACGCGATCATTGTCCAAAAACCGCCACATCGCCTGCGCAGCGGTCGTCGATTTGCCAACCTCTGGCAAGTGTCGCGGTCCATGAGCCGTACGTGTTGCAGCGCTCATATGAGCCCTCACCAATTTTGCGTATCGCTTTTGCAAGCGTGTTTCCAAGCTGATTTCAATCCCATCCAGCAACCTTTACCAAATCCAAAAACTTGTGTAGACACCAATGCCCAGAGGGAGAGTGAATACGGACGGGGGCATTTATGTGACTTCGAAATTTGAATGTTCTGCAGTGGGGAAAGACTTGGCTAATCAGCACGAAAATCAATTGGCAATGCAATTGAGCTATTCTAGGTTGTAAGCTTCCATCGCATTGCCTGCGAAGAACGCGGCCTGTTCATCAGCAGACAATTCGCTGGCCAGTTCACGGACGATGTTCGTCCAATCGGTGTGGCTGGCTTTCAACAAGCAAACGGGCCAATCACTGCCGAACATCAACCGACTTGGCGTGAATGATTCCAGTGCAACATCCCAGTACGGACGCACCGTCTTGATGTCCCATTGCTGATCGCGAATCTCTGTCAGCACGCCGGAAAACTTGCAGTACAGATTCTCACGCTTAGCGATTTCACGAAATCCC
This sequence comes from uncultured Pirellulaceae bacterium, assembly GCA_964444105.1. Classification (GTDB taxonomy): domain Bacteria; phylum Planctomycetota; class Planctomycetia; order Pirellulales; family Pirellulaceae; genus K23-9. The sequence goes on along the minus strand of CAYUGI010000419.1, from coordinate 1,316 downwards.
TTCTCCCAAGTCGTGTCAAACTTGTCGGTATGAATCGTGGGCTTGGCGATGTGATCCAACACCAACGTCAATTCGGAGTGCTGATCGGCAAACTCAATCGACGCAGGCAGTTGTTTCGCAAAAATCAGCACGTCATAAACAAGCCCCGCATTCTTCAGCAACGCGACACCGCGATTGAAATCGTCGCCCATGATGAAACGGTCGTCTGCTTCGTCCTGAACAACGTGCCGAACGCCTTTCAGCTTCGTCTCGCTTGCGTATCGATCGATCGCTGCGCCGATGTCCGGGTCAGCCAGTGGCAACCAACCGACGACTCCACGGATCAAGGGTTCGGACTTAGCAATCGCCAGCAAAGCGTCGGTTTCTTCCACGGTCTGCTGCGCCTGAACAGACACAAATCCATCGACCTTGCTCTGGGCAGCGACCTGACGCAGTTCGGCAGCCAAGAAGTCGTGACGCAACACCGACATCTCTTCACTGATCCAACCGTACTGCTCAGCCGAGTACTTCCAGAGATGGTGGTGGCTGTCGATCAGAGTCATGTTGTTACGTGAATTTGCGACGAGAAAGAGGTGGTTCCTACGGGCTAGGGTCAAGATCATAGATGGGATCGGTTGGGCTGCCAATTCACTGAAATGACCGTTCCAAGCGACAAACTGAACCATTTGTAGCCTGCCAGCCCGATTTGTGAGCAATCAGCCCCGGGGCGAAGCCGTCTCCCCAAATTTCTCGGGCTGATACAAAGTTGCAGGCACAATCCCTTGTGCCGCCCCTTGTGCCACCCGCCTCGAGCGCACGCTCCCTTTTCGCGCACTTCGTCAACACCGCAGGCGGGCGGCAGAACGGAGTCTGCCTGCAACAGAGGTGTTGCAGGCACAATCCCTTGTGCCGCCCCTTGTGCCACCCGCCTCGAGCGCACGCTCCCTTTTCGCGCACTTCGTCAACACCGCAGGCGGGCGGCAGAACGGAGTCTGCCTGCAACACACTTGTCGCCTCGAACGCACGCTCATAACCCGCACCGCCGGTACACAACGCGTTTGCATCCCTGAAATCAAGGTTGCTAGCAAAAGCGTCGATCACTCTTTCGTACCCAATACTCCCACTCGCGACAGAGTCCCGAGCGACCAACGGTGCGATCGTCCTGACTGCCAGTTCTTCCGGCACGTGCGTCTTTGGCCCACAAAATGGATCGTTGCGTTGGCTGTTTTGGCATTTTGTCATCGGGACCCTTTGTCACCAGGAAACCCCTGGAACCGTCCCTTGGAATTGTCCCCCGGAAATGTCGATGCCTGCTACTCCCAAGTCTGACGACGTCC
>CAYUGI010000418.1:0-3061 GCA_964444105.1 uncultured Pirellulaceae bacterium | reverse complement strand
TTTCAAGCCAAGACTGAATGCTTGAAACTAATGAAAATTCACAGCCTCTCCGGCCGCTACTGCGTCCGACTCTCCCGGAGGGAGAGTGAAGCCAGGAAGGTCCGCTACTGCGTCCGACTACTCGGGAGGGAGAGTGAAGGCTGGAAGGTCCGCTTCGGGGTTGCTCGGAGGGACAGTGGTTAGGAAACGGTCTGTGTGGTTGGCCGTTTACTTGCAGCCAAATGGCTCATTGAACGGGACAAGCGAATCTGAAAGGCAAGGAGTCAACCAGCTACGCTTCCAGCTCCAGCGCGCGATCTTTGGCCAACTTGAGATCTAGTTTTCCCGTTCCCAACAACGGAATTTCATCAACGATGTGGAACGCATCTGCTGCGGGTATGAACAAGTTTGGTAAGCCGGCTTCTTTGAGTGAATCTCGCATCACTTCGACTGACACGTCGGCAGCGCCAGATTCGCGTTCTTCCTCGTCGGGAGTCTTGTACAAAACGATCAACCGTTCGCCCTTCTTGGCATCCGGAACAGCGGTAACACACACACGCAAGACCTCGTCGTCCTCGCCGATGGCCAACTTCTTCGAGAGCTCTTCTTCGACTTTTCCATGGGGAACCATTTCACCTCCGATTTTGGAAAAGCGACTCAGACGACCTGTAATATGCAGGAAGCCTTCTTTGTCCACATGGGCGATGTCACCGGTTTCATACCATCCGTCGTGGATCGCTTTGGTCGTCAAATCATCGCGGTTGGCGTAGCCCTTCATCACATTGGGCCCTGTGATCATCAGCATGCCGTCTTCGCCAGCAGGAAGTTCCTCACGTGTTTCGGGCGAAACGACTCGAGCCGAGATTCCCGGTAGCGGGCGTCCCACCGATCCTTCCACTCGATCGGGCTGATATTTGGCAGCTGAGCGGCTTGGTGGAATATTCACACTGACCAGTGGGCTTAATTCGGTCGCTCCGTAGCCTTCGACCGGACGACAGCCGAATTTTTTCTCGAAGGAATCGAACAAGTCTGCGGGCATCTTTTCAGCACCGACAACAACGACGTCCAAATGTGCAAACTGTTCTTTGTCGATCCGTCGAATGTATCCACGCAAGAAAGTCGGTGTGCCCAACAGCACCGTTGTTTTGTACTTTTGTGACAGCTTGCCAACTTGCCGGGCGTCCAGCGGATTGAAGTGATAGACACCCGTGGGACCGAGTGTTTGCACGGCCCAAAACGTGACGCTGTATCCAAACGAATGAAAAAACGGAAGGACTCCCATCACGGTGTCGTCGCTGGTCAGTTTGACGGCACGGTCGATTGCGTCAACGTTGTGGCTGATATTGGCGTTGGACAGCAGCACGCCTTTGGGCATGCCGGTTGATCCGCTGGTGAAGATCACGGTCAACAAATCGTCGCTGTCCACCCGATTGAGCCCCAGAATGCGATCCAAAATCCCCGCTGGCAAATAGGCTTGGACAAACGCGATCGCCTTGTCGGCCATCGAAACTTTTTCTTTTAGGTCGTCCAGCAGGACAACGTCGGCGTCTAAGTCCAAGTCAATTTTTTCGAGAAACTTCTTGCTGGTCAGCACGTGTTTGATACCGACTTCGGCGATGCAATGATTCAGCACCGTGCTGCTGACGGTGTAGTTCAGGTTTGCCGAAACGCGGCGATCAAATGCCAAGGCAGCATTGACGCTGACGCCGCCGACGCTGGGTGGCAGCAACAGGCCGACAAACTGCTCGTCATCACTCAAAACCTCTCGCCGAAGACAACGTCGTAGAGCGAGTGTGCGAATCAGGATTTGTCGTCCCGTTAATTCGATGCCCAGCGAATCAGCGGCTTGCAACCCACGCCCTTTCTTTTTCCAAGCCCGCATCAGGCTGCTTGCTAAAACGGGAAACGACTTGCGGTTTTCGATCGTCGCGGCGGCGCAAAGATCTTGGAGCTTGCTCCGCATCAACTCGGCAGACTCGTCACCCGGGATGGGTTTACCGATATGACACTTCAACTTGCGGCGAAAATTCGTCGGCCACTTGAAGAAGAACCTGCCACCGGAAAAGCTAAACAGGCTTCCCCACATCCCTTCGACCCAGATCGGGACGACGGGCGCGTCGGTGCCCTTGAGAATCTTTTTCACACCGGGCTTGAATGCTTGCAGTTGCCCGGTCCGCGTCAGCGTTCCTTCTGGAAAGATGCCAATGACGTCGCCATCGATTAATCCTTGTCGCCCTGCCTTGAGCGCTCGTCCGATCGACTTAGGGTTGGCCATCATCAAAATGGTATCGAAGGCTCCGGCAATCCACTGTGCGATGGCACCGTTAAAATTCCCACCGTCGACCACGAAACGAACATTTCGAGGCAAAATCCATAGCAGCAGCAAGCCGTCAATCCACGAAACGTGGTTACTGATGACAACGCAGCCACCTTCGGCCGGGAAGTTCTCGATCCCGTGGATTTCTTTGCGGTAGAAAATTTCGAGGAAAGGGCGAACGAGAAATCGCACGAAAAATCGCCGCGAAACGATCGCCATGACGATCAAACCGACCAGTAGAATCGCCGACGCGATCAAAATGTACCAAAGCACTTGCACGATAATTCACTTCATCCTGAGTTTAAATCCAACCTGCGGCCATAAGGTAACCAATTGGCGCCCCCATGACTTTGGCAGTTCCGGTCGTTTCCGGCCCGAACCGCTAGATTAGTGAGCCTGCCAGCGTGGAATCAGTACGCGAGGCGGATTGAGCAGGGGCAAATCACTTTCTGAGGCTAGGGGACTTTGGTAACCCGAATCGTAAGCGAGGGACCGCGTAAATCCCTCGCTTACGCGTCTTGATGTTGCGCGAGTCTTCACCCTCTCGCTTGCGGGAGGGTCGGACGCAGTAGCGGCCGGGGAGGGAAATGCGCGGAGCAAACGGGTTTGAGCTGAAATACTGGATTGGCCCTCTCCTCGCTAAGGCTCGACTCTCCCATAGGGCAACGCCGTAGCGGATTTTGGTGCGGCAAATGACGGTCGTAAGCCGCTGGCGCTAGCCACGGGCCTTTCTCGGACTCCCAATACGCTTTGCTAGTTCGATGA
>CAYUGI010000417.1:0-3128 GCA_964444105.1 uncultured Pirellulaceae bacterium | reverse complement strand
ACGACTTCACGTATCGCTTCGGCGGCTTTTAACAATCGACGACTAGTCACGGAGCCAAGACGCTGAGTAAGGAAAGGGAACGAAGAATGAACGTAATCGAACTGGAGTCACAAAACCGACAACAAGCACCCGCCAAGCGGAATACGGCCGGTTCGCTGACCGAATCACCCGGCAGAATGACACGACCGATCACACGAGCGTGTCAAATGACGGGTCGCAACGACACTAATCAAGTGTCCTGGCAACCTCTTCAATGCGATAGGCTTCCAAGACATCATCCTGCTTGATGTCGTTGAATCCTTGCAGCCGAATACCGCATTCCATTCCACGCGGAACTTCCTTGACGTCTTCCTTAATACGTTTCAGCGAATCGAGTCCATAGTCGCCGATAGTGCGTCCGTCACGGTGCACACGAATACGGCATCCACGTTGAATCGAACCTTGAACGACGTAGCAGCCCGCGATCGTTCCTACGCGGCTGATCGAGAAGACTTGCTTGACAAGAGCTCGGCCAAGTTCGACGACCTTCTCTTCCGGTTTCAAGCGGCCTTCGACCATCGCTTTGATATCGTCGGTCAACTTATAGATCACTTCGTACCGGCGAATCTGCACATTGCGTTCGTCAGCCAAGCTTCGTGCCTGTTCATCCGGAATCACATTGAAAGCCAAGATGACAGCGTCAGAAGCGGAGGCCAATGTCACATCAGCCAAGCTAACGCCGCCAACACTACGTTGCAGGACGCGAATTTCGACCTCTGGATGATCGAATTTAGCAAGCTCCTTGTCGATCGCTTCCAGCGAACCCTTCACATCAGCTCGGATGATGACGTTCAGCTTGACGCGCTCATGCTGCGCCCCGAGGCGACCATCTTCCAGCATTGCTTGGAAGTTCTCGAAGGAGACTTTCGTCGTCACACCGGAGAGGTTCTCACGGCTCGATTCGTAGGATCGGCTGGCTGCGATTTCACGAGCCTGACCGATATCGCTGAGCACGTGGAATCGATCTCCCGCGCCCGGTGCGGTGTCCAGACCGATCAAGTTCACTGGAGTACTTGGACCAGCCTCTTCGACAGTCTTCCCCGTCAAAGTGTTTGTCATGGCACGTACACGCCCGTGAGCGGGACCGCAAACGATCACATCGCCAACCTTCATCGTTCCATTCTGAACAATCAACTTTGCGACAACCCCTCGGTCTCCTTGCTGCTCGGATTCCAAGCAAACACCCAGAGCCTCCCGGTCAGGATTGGCACTGTACTCATTCAGTTCAGCGACCGTCAGCAGTGTTTCCAACAACTCATCCATCCCCGTGCCTTTAATCGCACTGGTCTGAACAACCTCCACATCACCACCCCATTCGCTTGGAGTCAACTGATGTTCCGTCAGTTGCGTCATCACTCGATTCGCATCGACGCCTTCGACATCAATCTTGTTCATCGCCACAACGATGGGCACTTCTGCGGCCTTGGCGTGACTGATTGCCTCTTCTGTTTGCGGCATAATGCCGTCGTCTGCGGCAATAACCAACACCGCAATGTCGGTAACATTGGCACCGCGAGCTCGCATCTCTGTAAATGCTTCGTGACCCGGAGTATCAACAAACGTCACCGAGCGACCGTCTTTTTCGACTTCATAAGCACGGATGTGCTGCGTGATCCCGCCTGCTTCTCCGCTGACGACATCAATTCCAATCAAGTAATCCAGCAAACTGGTTTTTCCGTGATCGACGTGCCCCAGGAACGTCACGATCGGAGCGCGAGGAACGAGATCTTCAGGACTGTCTTCCTGAGTCTCCATCTCCGTGATCAACTCGTCTTCCAACGTCTCGGAAGCCTTCAACTCAATCGTCAGATCAAGTTCGCCCGCAATCAACTCGGCGGTTTCAAGCTCCAGTTCCGAATTGATGTTCACCATCATCTGCATGCCCATCAAAATCTTCAGCACACTGGCAACCGGAACGCCTGCCGCCTCGCAAAAACTTCGGATCGTGCAAGGCAGTTCCAGCACGACCGCGTCTTTTCGCGGCGCTGCCGTGTTAGTCCCTTTCCGCTTGAGCGTACGACCACGACCGTGATCTCGCCCGCCGTAGCCTGATCGATCAAGCCGAGTGTTCTGCCTGCGATTTCCTCGGGAGCGTTCGGCGCGAACGCTGGCCATCCCGCCAATGCCTTTCTTCTTCGGCTTTTCATCTTCTTCTACGCCACGTTTCTTATCGCCCGTGAAACCACTCAAGCCACCGCGTTTGACACGCTTGCTTTCGGTCTCTTCCTTCGCCAGTTGCTCAAGCGGAGCGGCCATGCCTTGCTTGTGACCGGCGATCACATCTTTACTGAGTTTGACATCAGGTTTTTGAGCTTTGGGCTCATTCGAACCACGAGCAACAGCCGGCTCTTTGGCTTCACCCAACTGGGCCATCTTGATTTTGACACGCGGCTCGCGCTTCTTCGCCTTGCCGGCATCGCCTGCTTTGTCACCGGAACTTGCCGTCCGGTCGAGCGAACGCATGCGACCACCACCTGCACCCTCGCTCCGAACAGGAGCGACTGGGTCATTTGACCGCACAGGAGCATGAGCCCCCATGCGACTAGACAATCCGCCAGAACTGCGTCGCGTCGGCGGCTTGGATGCCGGTGCCTTAGCGGCTGGCGTCGACTTTGCGGCGGGCGGCAACTTCACATCCGGCGCCTGCGGTGAAGCTTCTTCGGCAGCAGTTGGACCGACCGGCTTTTCAATCGGCGGCAGTGCAGCAGGGCCACGAACCACAGCCGTGTCACTTTTGGCACCTGTTGGTCGCGAACCAGCATCCTGCGATGACTTCGACAACGGTCCTTTGCGTGGACCAGAAGTTCGCCCGATTGTGATGGACTTAGGCTTGCTGCGTTCTGGCTTGACCGATTCGCGCACCGCTGCAGGAGCAGACGTCGCGGTGGAAGCGGCGGCAGGTTCGGCGGGCTGACTAGACGAGGCGAGATGATCGCGAACTCGTTGAGTTTCTTCGTCAGTCAAACTGGCTAGCGCGGAACCCTTTCCCGTGATACCGACCTTCTTGACGAGATCAACGAGGTCCTTGCTATCTAGACTGAGTTCTTTTGCGAGCGCGTAAATGCGTGCGGGCACTTGGTAAAAATCCT
>CAYUGI010000416.1:0-3173 GCA_964444105.1 uncultured Pirellulaceae bacterium | reverse complement strand
CGTCGCAGGCACAGTCCCTGTGCCGCCTGCCTCAAGCACTCTCCTAAACCACCACGCGGATAAGCCAAAACCGCTGGCGGGCGGCAGAACGGAGTCTGCCTGCTACAGAAACGTCGCAGGCACAGTCCCTGTGCCGCCTGCCTCAAGCACTCAAACGATGCCTCTAGCATAGAAACCAGCACTTCGGCCGGCCGGAACGTTGTCGCTTGCGAACGATTCGCCCTTTGGACTTCCGTTTGAATCACCCTCGCGTAGTTCATTGACAACCACGAACATACCGTTGGGAACTTTCTTGATTGACGTCTACATCGACCGAGCTAATCAGCTCTCTCTTGTCGGTTCACTCTGGCCCGTAAGTCGATCGTCATCTGGCAAGGCAAAGAACCCCCAGCAGAAGGCGGGCACCAATCGTCCGACCCTTTTGTCGTACATCGATCTTAGAATCAAAATCGCAACGACTAACGGAAGCGTCAAGCGAGCGGTCAACCCGATGCCAAGCAATCTAAACGCCATTGGGGAAGCAAAAACCGCAACGATCGCAGCGGCCCAGGGCCAATTCAGTGCACGCCAATTCCGGACCGTCAAATAGTTGCCACAACTATGACAATGCCCAAACGGCAACAGGAAACGATAGTAGCCAACATGGCTCCCACAGATTGGGCAGTCATACCGATCGTCGTCGATAGAAGTCGTTGGAGGAGTGTAGGGATTAATCAAAATTGCTCTTTCAATTCTGCTCGGTGCGCAGGCGCCCCTTCCCTGCGCGAAAGTTCCACAACGCGCAATATCGCCAATGGCAGCAAAACATGTTATCAAAGCCTAAGAGCTTTTGAGACACTCCCGAGGGAGGGGTAAGCCCTAGAAAATCACCTACGGTGTTACCCGCGGGGAGAGTCCAAAAAAAGATCCCGCTCGTTTTACAAGCGGGATCTTCTATTCGACTTGTCTGCACTTTGCTGCTTAGATGCCTAGATCACCAAACAGAGGCGTACTGAGGTAGCGTTCGCCCAAGCTGCACATGATCGTCACGATACGCTTGCCCTTCATCTCTGGACGAGCAGCGACTTGTGCGGCAGCGTACATGTTCGCTCCGCTGCTTATGCCTCCGACGATTCCTTCTTGCTTGGCCAAATTGCGGCCCCACTCAAACGCGTCTTCGTCTTCGACCAGCACAACGTCATCGATAATCGAAGTGTCTAGGTTGCCAGGCACGAAGCCGGCACCAATGCCCTGAATACGGTGTTTACCGGGACCGTTTCCGCTAATCACGGCTGAGTGCTTCGGCTCGACAGCGAAAGCCTTGAAGTCCGGGTTCTTGCTTTTCAGATAACGACTGACGCCCGTGATCGTTCCGCCCGTGCCGACACCAGCGATGATCGCGTCGATATTCTGCCCACTGTCTTCCCAGATCTCCGGGCCCGTTGTGGCTTCGTGAATCGCAGGGTTGGCTGGGTTTTCAAACTGCTGCGGCATGAAGGCGTTGTCGGTGCTTTCCACCAGTTCAGCAGCACGGTTGATCGCTCCATTCATTCCTTCACCAGCAGGCGTCAGCACCAAGTTGGCACCCATCGCACGCAGCAATGCACGTCGCTCGACCGACATTGATTCTGGCATCGTCAACGTCAGCTTGTAGCCCTTTGACGCGCAGACGAACGCCAGCGCGATGCCAGTGTTGCCACTGGTCGGTTCGATCACGTGGGTTTCTGCATTGATCTTGCCGTCTTTTTCGCCCGCTTCGATCATCGCCACGCCAATACGGTCTTTGACGCTATTCAGCGGTTGAAAGAACTCGCATTTTGCAAACACGGTCGCGCCGCCATCGGGGACGAGGCGGTTGATTTTAACCATCGGTGTATCGCCAATGGCACGTGTCGCGTTGTCGTAAGTTTTTCCGCGTGGCATGATTGCAGTCCTTTGTTTTCAAATCGGTTTTCTGTTCCGCCAAAACTATGGCGTCAAATCTTGTTCTGTTCTAAGCAACGTCCCAGGTGTCACCCGAACTGATCAGCTTTTGCAAGTCGCCCAGGCCCTTCTTTTCCTTCGCAACGGTGACTTGATCATTGATCTGATCGTCATAAGTCGCGACGCCTTCGACCGCTCGCAAAACTCCCATCGGCTCGGGCATTTCTGGGTGACGCATGCGGGCGAGCATCATCTGGATCGCCGGATTCATGTCCTTCTCGTCGTGAATCAACAAGTCGTCGGCGGGGACATCGGCCGTGTTGACTACCTCTAAGTGATTGCCAACCAAACGCACTGCCTTGTTCTTTTCTTTGCCAAAGATCAGTGGCTTGCCGTGTTCTAGTTCGACGGTGTTATCGGGTCGCTGCTTCTTTTCTTGAGCGTACGCCATCGCACCGTCGTTAAACACGTTGCAGTTCTGGTAGACCTCGACCAGCGAAGTGCCTTTGTGCTCCGACGCACGCTTGAGCATTTGCCCTAAGTGTTTAACGTTGGCATCCATGCTACGAGCCACGAAGGTTGCTTCAGCAGCCAACGCGACCGAAAGCGGATTCAGCGGATGGTCGATCGATCCCATCGGCGTGCTTTTCGTGACCTGTCCTTCCGAACTGGTCGGGCTGTACTGACCTTTTGTCAATCCATAGATCCGGTTGTTGAACAGGATGATGTTGACGTCCAGGTTTCGACGCAACGCGTGGATGAAATGGTTGCCGCCGATCGACAGCGCGTCGCCATCGCCCGTGATCACCCAGACCATCAAATCAGGTCGCGTCGACTTCAAGCCTGTCGCAAACGTCGGCGCACGCCCGTGGATACTGTGCATGCCGTACGTGTTCATGTAGTACGGAAAACGGCTGCTGCAACCGATGCCACTGATGAAGACGATCTTCTCGCGCGGTACGCCAAGTTCTGGCAGCACTTTTTTCATTTGCGCCAAAATCGAATAGTCACCACATCCAGGGCACCAACGAACGTCTTGGTCGGATGCGAAGTCAGCGGCTTTGAGAACAGGAAGGTTCATGGGCTTGGAGCTTAAAAGCTTGGAGCTAAGTAGGTGTGCGATCCGGAAAGGATCGCTCTCTGATCAAAAAATGTGTTGAACGGTTCGAGGCGAGTTGTGCCGATGCGACTCAACCTGCCTTGCTTTTTGCTTGCCGTTGCGTGTGCTCTTTGATCGCGGCGACCAATTCAGTGACGGCAAACGGCTTGCC
>CAYUGI010000415.1:0-3198 GCA_964444105.1 uncultured Pirellulaceae bacterium | reverse complement strand
CGAGGGTAATGACTTGCGCAACATCAAAACTGGCGCTTCGCGTTAAATGCTAAACCCATAGCAGTATTGCTCTGGAGCCCTCACAGCAACGTGTGCGGTCTCTTTTGCGTTGAGTTCTCATAAGCCACTCGAGTCCACTCAACCTAAAAATGTGACTCGCCCTGCGACCCAATTCGGAGCTCTTTACTTGCCTATGCGTGCAGGTGTATAAATGTCCACAAATGGGGTTTTGCTGTGTACTCAAGATGAACAGTTTTAGAAAGGATTTAGCTATGTGTTACCGAGTGTTTCCCCTTTTTGTCGGCGCTGTGTTGACAATATTTGCTCCCACGGCGTCCGCCGCGATCGTGTCGAGTAGCCTCTATTCGAGTTTGTCGGGTTCTCCGAGCGGTGCCAACCTGGACGTTGCCAACCTGTTTAATCAGCCTTTGTTCGACGATGCCGCGAATATTGGTGCTGATACCGGCTCTGGAGATGACGCTGGTCGAAGTTACGGAACGGATCCAGCGGTTGGAAACGCAGTCGTGGAGTTTCAACTCGATCAGGTTTACGACATCGACACGTTGTACTACGCGCAGCGTCAGTTCAACGAGAATCAAAATCGCGACAAAAACCAGAGTGTCAGTATCTGGGCGAGTGCGACAAATCCTTTTTCTCTCGCTGCTCCCGGGACCGCCGCGGACATTGTCGATCTGGTACTGAACTCCACGACCGCAAACGACGAGTTCCTCGCGTACGCGCTGGGTAGCACGATCACAGGCCAATTTTTCCGCCTGGAGTTTGTTGACGCCCCCAACGGTGGCAACATCGACGCCACTGGTGGTGCTGAGTTGCGACTCGGCGGTGTTGCGGTAGCAGTTCCCGAGCCCAGCTCATTCGCCACACTGCTTGTGGCTGGAACGATTGCTTGCGGAAAGCGACGCCGCAGAAGAGAGTAGACGGCTAGCCAAGCACTGAAAAAATTGACGGCGTCCGAGCTTAGTTCGAGACGCCGTTTTTCGTTTGAATTCGATAACCCACGCTAGTCTGCTGGCGAAGCAACAGTGTTAGGCCAAACGCAGATGTGGTGTTTGCGAAGTTGCTCATAGGTTTCAGCAAACGTTTTGCGAAGCGCGTCTGCTTTGGCAGAAACTTTTTGTAGATGCTTTACATCAGCGCGACCGTCTGAATAAAGGGCTTCTGTTTGTTTTGTGATCGCCAAAAGCGACTTGTCCTGACGAGCGAACGAAATTACTCGCATTATCCGGCAAACATCATCTGACGATTTCTTTCCTGATGGCAATCGACGCAGCAGGTCGAGCATTCTTTCTTGCTGAGTTCGGTCTAGCAGCGGAAAGTACCAGGTGAGTTCCGTCGGCGAAGGCTTCCCTCCCAATTCGCCGTAGCTACCGCGACATAACAACTCCAGTCCGCCTGAACGCGTTGATGGTTCCTCGGCGCATTGCACTGCCCATTGAGCCCATTGCCTTTTTCGGTTTGCTTCATCCTTGATCCATCGTATCCGATGAAACTCAGTTATTCGCTGAATGCACTTTGAGCGTTGTTGCTTATTCAAGACCTTAACGCCAAACGCTGATCCGCATGCCGCGAAACGACCGCTTGGGAGCTGGTTTAGAAAGACAAGAACGCGCTGGCCGACGACGTAATTTGCCACAGGTCCCATGCATGCGTTCTCGTCGATATTCTCAATCAAGACAGTACGTTGTTTTAGTTTTCCATGAACGACTTTTTCGATTTGTAGCTTTGCTTGGATACGGGATGTAGCGTTCTGATGATCGTTCTTGACGACCGTCGCAACAGCTACCATATCAGCGCTAGCCAAGATGTCTTGAAGAAGCTGGGGGCCGGGACTAGCGAGCGACCACGCCAGCTGATCGCAGGTGCAGAAACCAAACAAAACGACAGCGAGCATTAGTCGGATGGCACATGGCATGGGTAGAAACCTAAGCAAGTGTTGGTGGAGCCGTTGCCACCGAGTATACGTGAATACGATCGATCGAGCTTGAAGAATCGACGCATCTGCTATTTCGACATCACGGTCTTGAAAAGATCGTCAATCGCGAATGGTCTTGCTGCGGCAAAGGATTCTCCCGCGGCGACGCTGGCCAGCGATCCGGTTACGACGGCGGACGCTCGGACTTTTTCGATGATTCCTGGCTTGTGGTCAAACTGCGTCTTGTAGCACTGGATCGATTGGAGCTTGGCGTCGAGTGTGCCGCTGATATCGACGATCGTGTGATACGCATTGGCGGGCAGCAAATTCGGCTCGACCGCCAGACGAAAATACAGTTGTCGCGAGACGGTATGGACTTCCAACCCATCGAATTGCTCGTCCCATTTCGACAGACGACTGTAAAATACGGCTGCATCGGTAATCAGCATCGCTTGGTAGTGATCCGGCGATGCGGTCGGCGTCTTGTCGCCAAACCCGATCACCAAGTCCGGACGATGGCGGCGAAAGACTTTCGCCAACGCGACGCGGTGCTCGAAGCTGTCAAACAATCTTCGGTTGGGAAGATCCAACTGAATTCGCGCGTCAACGCCCAACACTTTCGCCGCCGCGTCGGCTTCGGCCAACCGTGTTTCGGGCCCCGGCGAATGGGGAGTGGGTTCGCCGTCCGTCAAATCCACGATACCCACGCGGTAGCCCTGCAGGACCAATTTGGCCAGGGTGCCCCCGCAGGCGATTTCCACGTCGTCGGGGTGTGCCCCGACAGCGATGACGTCCAATTTTGAAGCGTCAGGATCCAGTTTTTGGCTGTTCATACAACGGTCTTGGCGTCATTGCGACGAGAATAGGGGCGGATAATTGGCAGGATCGGCGCAACCCCTCCCGTTTCTGCATCGAAGCTGAGGAAATCGACTCAATGGCTTAACAACTTCTCTCACCGCCGCGGAATGGAACTAGTTTTGATTGTGTGAGGGGAACGCTGCTTCAAGCACGGGTTAATAACCATATTTAAGCGTCCCCCCGTGCGAGGCGGAGTCGGTCTTTCGGGATCGGCTTCGCCTTTTTTCGTGCGCCAAAAGTCGCAGCAACGTTGTCACGTCAGGCCCTGGCGTGGCCGCGCATCTGTTCGGCACGGAATTCAGGATTAACTGCGTCAGGCCTGCCGCAGCGACGTTGTCACGTCAGGCCCTGTCTATCTTACCCAATCGGCTCTTCCCGGATCGTCCTCACGTTCGGACCTTCTTTGG
>CAYUGI010000414.1:0-3220 GCA_964444105.1 uncultured Pirellulaceae bacterium | reverse complement strand
CCGGGGATTTGTGCGATAGACGGGCCCGTGGCTAGCGCCAACGGCTGACAGAGAACCCGCTACGGCGTTGCCCGGAGGGAGAGTGAATTGTGAATACGCGACATTGAATAGTGATTTGTCGTGCAAGAGACGATTACTTCCGTTTTGACGCTTCGCGTTATTCGAAGTGGCTTAACTTTGCGACGATGTAGCATTACTCAGAGGTGAGCGCGTTGTGTTACGACCAGCCCATCAATGCAATCAACGCATCGGTCAGCGAGCTGACCGGGGCAGATGGTTCGGTATAGGTCCACATATTGCGAATCAAGTCAGTCATCAACATGCCGCCCAAACTCATCACTGCGATGATGCTTAGCAAAGCTAGGCACTGCAGGATATTGAACGGGACTTCATAGCCGCCGATTCCGCCGGGCACGCCTAATGACGATGTTCTGCGGGAAGAAGTGGTGTCTAGTCCAACGCCTTCGTCTTCGGCTTCTTCCGCATCCAACGCAACGGCCTCATCGCCGAATCCACCACCATCATCGAATGCACCAGCGTCATCTGTTGCGAACGCTTCGGCGGCCGGTTCCGCTGTGTCTTCAAATTCAACTGCTTCGCCAATCGCTTCGGAGTCTTCGACTTCGATGACCTGCGAACCGCTGTCAAAGTCAGCTTCCAGACCGATGCCGGACGGTGAAAGTTGGAACTCTTCGTCGGCTTGGAAATCGACCATCGAACCACTGGCGTCCGAGCCGCCACCGTCACCGATGTCACTGCCTTCGGCCAACTCGGCACCCAGATCCAGAGCCGAGATACTGCTGCCAGCTAGATCCAGTGGTTCGCTTTCCAATGAAAGGCCACTGTCGGACGGACTCATTAGATTAATTCCGCTGTCACCGGCGACCGAGATATCGACACCGGAGCTATCGATGACCAAGTCATCGTCATCATCGGCGATCACCAAATCGTCGTCATCGTCCAACGCGTCGTCGCCCAGCAGGTCTTCGCCAAGGCTGCTTCCTAACCCAGATGAAACGAGCAGGTTTTCGCTATCGCCCGAGATCAATCCACTGCCGCCGCTTTCGGCACTCAATAGATCCAGCTCACTCAATACGTCGCCACCGGACGCATGGATTCCGCTGGCGCTGGCCATGCCGGATCCGCTTAAAGGACCATCAAGCTCGTCCATTAATTCAAGGCTGCTGGCACCCGAACGCGATGCGGCCGAATCGTCGGACAATACGTCGCTGCCCAGCACATCCATCGCACTGTCATCGTCCTCTCCCAGCATGATGTCGTCGCTATCTTCGTCTGGCATCACACCGGTAAAACTGAGGTCGCCCGATTCGCCTTTGGGGACGTCTTCGGGTTCGGCACCCAGATCCAAGCTGCCCGAGGAATCTTCCATCGAAATGGAACTCTTCTTGGCGGAGATAACCGGTCCGGTGCTGCCGTCTTTGACTTCCAAGCTCAGGTCGATTTCGTCGCCCGAGTCATGCAGCACGGCGGGTTCGTCGATCTGCAGGATCTTTGAATCGATTTCTTGCAGTCCATCATCATCGTCAATGGCAAAGTCATCGTCGCCTTCGACGGGAGGTGTCGCGGTTCCCTTGTCGCTAACGCCGCTGCTGCTCGGTACAAGTGCGACATCGCTACCCTCGCCCAGTCCCGCGATCAAGTTGACGTCGCTGCCTTCGCCGACCTTCTGCGTTGATTCGGTACCGATGCCCAAGTCGCTGCCGCCGTCATCTTTTTTGTCATCACCACCGATGATGCTGGAACCACCCTTCATGATGGCCGAGCCAACTTCGCTCTCGTCGATCAAGATCCCGGAACCAAAGCCCAGGTCCGCGTCTGCTTCGGCGGCACTCCCTGCGGATCCGCCACCGATATCGACACCCAGTTCGTCCGCTAACCGGCTGATTTCATTCTCAGGAAACTTCCAGCTTGCACCGTCACGAAACCCACGGATCTCTCCTTGGCTTCGCATATCAACCAACTTGTCTGTTGGGATACCGAGTTTCTTGGCAGCGTCCTCAAGTGATAAGTAATCAGCCATTGCGTACGATCGACTCCGATGGTCCTGCCGCGTTGCTAAATCGACGGATTCGATTGAGTGGCAACTGCGTGGCAGGTGTGTTGTGACATAAGTTGATAAGGGTCCGCGGATCGCATGCGACCTTCAGCTGTGCCGCTTGGTAGCGACAACCAAGTGCAAGCTGCTCAGGTTTCACGTCTCCGTTTCACGAACCAGTTTTGACCGATCAATCAAGTTGCATCGAACAAATTGAATCGTGATTTTGGTGACGCCAGATTGCGTTGCTAATCGTGCTTTTCGGACACGATGCTTACCTTTGTCACCGCTTACCCATCTCACGTATATCATCGGGTAACGGCGACGTGGCATTGAGCTGCAACGCAAAGTCGGCGTCGATTGGCCGGCTACTTACCAGCTGGATCGTTCCGGACCTGTCAATATGATACACAGCCATCCACGATTTGCCGGTATGAACTAGCGTAATTGTCTGACTTCCCTGACCGTCACTGCTTGTGAAACCGATCACCTCCCCCGCCGCCGCTGTGCGGGCTGCCGGACTGGCGACTGGACTGATCGCAGAATTGGCCGCAGGATTGGTTTTACCGTTAAAAACGGGCGAATTCGATGCGTGCTCGGTGGCGTGGGCAGCGGGCATGACAGGGTAGTCGGAACGCTGATTCAGGCCCTGAGCTGGGGCACCTGCATTGCGGATCATGTTTTTGGCACGGTTTTGCCTGTCGTTTACTGAGTCCGTGTTGTTCACTGATTCGATGTTCAGTGCTGTCGAGCCGCCAAGCCAAGCCGCTGGGATGCTTGTGTTAGTCTCTGCCCTTGGCTGTGTGGGGGTCTGCCCCTGAGTCCTGGGAGCGGCTTGAACCACGAAAACGAATGCGAAGCAGGCAATAGCAAGGGTGCGAAGTGGTTTGGCGACTGAGATTTTTTGAGCCATCGTACGCATTTCTCCAAGAGCTTTTCGGCCAGTTTCTAAGGCGACATTAGGTCGAAAAAGCGAACCACCGCAAGGTAAATCTCACCCGCAGAAACTGGTTGGCTTGACGCTTTAAACAGCGAATAGTTCAGTCAGCTTTTGTTCGTAGAACTAGCCAGTGGAACGCGAAACTAGCCAGGGGCCGAGCCGCTCGCTAGCGCTTCGCGATAGTGGGTTTCCACTTCTGTGCAGCGGAATCGTGAGCCGCACCC
>CAYUGI010000413.1:0-3244 GCA_964444105.1 uncultured Pirellulaceae bacterium | reverse complement strand
CCGAACACCGTCTCTGGCCAACTGGTCCATGACGGGTGTCTTGACATCAGGAGCGCCGTAGCAACCCACGTCACCGTAACCGAGATCATCAGCAAGAATGAGAACCACGTTGGGGGAACGTGACGTTCCATCCGATTGCGGCTTCGCCTCGGTGGTGGCGCTGGGCGAAGAGGCGGTCTTTGATTCGTCGTGGATCTTTTTCGGCGGCTGCAAGTCGTCATTGCCTTGCTTTGCCGCAGCTTCAAAGTCCCATCGCTGACTGTCTTTGGCGCTTTCACCAGCCGAACCGATTTCAATCCAGTCGATCTCCGTTGGCCGCTTTGAATCCGACAGAAAGAGTCTTAGGTGCACAAGTTGGCCTTCAACGGGGAATGGTATGTTTAACTCCTGCCAGTCTCCGCCAGCGACATCGAATGGCTTACGTTGTCCGGTCTCCGGGAAGCTGTCCTGGCCTTCGGTGCGCCACTGCAGTCGACCGGTTCCATTTTTCGATGCCCGGATCCGAAGCCTGACTCGGGCAGGACCGCTTGCCCGCACTTTGGCATTTGCCAGAAAGGCCTGCCGTCCGTTGGGTATGAGCCGCAGCGAATCGCCTTCGACCGTTGCCTCGGCGTTCTTGGCGATCCATCCCAGCATTGATTTCTTATTGACAGTTGTTGGCGGTTTGGCATCGCCGGGTTTCTGTTGCGGTTTCTTCGATGGAGGCATCTTCAAGCCGCCGGCCTGCACGCCGATTGTCGA
The DNA here is from genome assembly GCA_964444105.1 of uncultured Pirellulaceae bacterium. Lineage (GTDB taxonomy): Bacteria > Planctomycetota > Planctomycetia > Pirellulales > Pirellulaceae > K23-9. Next base: position 2,503 of record CAYUGI010000413.1, on the reverse strand, counting down.
CGGATCGAACTTCTCAGGATCGAAGTTCGGGTTGGGCAGCGGAACGACGACCCTGGCCTCGACGATGTAATTCTCAATCAGTCGGTCGAGTGCTTTCACCTTCTCCGGATGATCCGCTGCCAGGTTTTTGTTCTCACCAATGTCTTCACGCAGGTTGTACAGTCGGTATTCATGATTCCCGTCTTCGCCATAGTGGAAGGTGCGAATCAGTTTCCAGTCTTCGTGATGTACCGACATCGATGGCGGAAGCCACTGCGGCGTGTTCCCGTGGCCCGGCACGTGCGTGAAGATTGGACCGCGATACATCTCTTCGCCGCGTAGAGCCTTTGCGAAGTCAACGCCATCGATAACGTGGTCTTTCGGTCGATCCACGTTCAGCATGCGGAGAATTGTCGGGTACAGATCGTTCGAATGAATGCGGACGTCGCTGCGTGAACCGGCTTTAGTAACACCGGGCCAGACGACTACTGCAGGAACGCGAACGCCGCCTTCGTGGATGCCTCCCTTGCCGCCGCGCAATGGGTGGTTGCTGGTGATGGCGGTGATGTATTTTTCGCCCGTGGCGTCGGTCTCTTCGAGGCCGCAGTGAATGTTTCCACCGTTGTCCGAGTAGAAGACGATAACCGTTTCGTCCGCAATTCCCTCGGCGTCGAGTGCGTCAATCAGGCTTCCGACTGCGTCATCCAGAGAATGCACCATCGCGGCGTAGGTTGGCGACTGCTGACCGACATTGGTGTAGCTGCGGTCGCCAGACCGCGGAGAGTCAGCGTCCACGCTCTGGCGAGCGTGGCTACGATCAAGCTTCTCACGATAGTGCTCGATCAATTCCGACTTGGCTCCGAACGGAGCATGCACAGAAAACTGCCAGTAGTTCATGAAGAACGGCTTTGTACGATCACGTCGTTTTAACCACGCGACGGCCTCTTCCGCCATGCGGTCTTCGATGTGTTCGCCGGGCTCTCCCTCTTTGAAGTTCGGATTCGCATACCCCCACGGCGCTAGGTAACTGGTCTTCGGTCCGGGGCCGTGCCAGTGCGGAATGTCCGAATCGAATCCGAGTTCCAGCGGAGAGTGTGGTTCCAACCCAAGATGCCACTTGCCGAAATGCGCTGTCGAGTAACCCGCGCCCTTCAGAACTTTGCCCAGCGTCGGCAGTGACGGATCCAGCCGTGTCGACGACTTGACGTTGGTGCACTTCTGATGCGGTGGACCGTTCTGAGCAGCGACTGGATCGAAACGCACATCCGGCAAGTGCGCCGCAGGCGCCGTCATTCCGTGCCGAGCAGGATTCTGGCCGGTCATGATGCTGGCGCGTGTCGGCGAACAGATCGGACTGGCGTACGCACTGCTGAATGTCATGCCCCGCGCGGCGAGTCGCTGGATGTTCGGCGTCTCGTAGAGCGACGTCTTTCCGTAGAGCGTGGTGTCTGCCCACCCAAGATCATCCGCCAGAATAAGCACGATGTTCTTGGGAGGGTCGGCAGCAGCGGCGGTAGCCGCCACCAACAGGAGCGGCAGCACGTTTAGGATGGTCTTTATAAGGTTTGTCATGGCAAGCTTCATCGCTTTCTGGGCTTTCGGTCAGACTTAGGAGCAGTTGGCACGAACTTGCCAACCTGACGTTGTTTTGGCGCGTACCACTCGTCCAGAAGGACGCTGAGTTCCTCCACCCGCTTCGTGTTCTTCGCGGCTAGATTCACCTTCTCACCAGGATCAGCTTTCAAATCGTAAAGCTGAGGTCCACCGCTCTGAGGCGCGTACTTCATTTTCCCCGGGGCTCCGTCGTATGTCAGCAGCAGCTTGTCGTGACCGCGGATCACCCAGCGATAAAGCAGCGACGCCTGCGGATTCTCGATGTCGGCAATGTCGTGAGCGAACGATTCGCCGAACAACGTACTTCGCTCGATGGCTTTTCCTGACTTCAGTTCCGGCAGGAGATTCAGGCCGGGGAATTCGTGTGGCCCTTTCGCTCCGGCAGCCGCCAGAACGGTCGGAACAAAATCAATTGACGAACAAAGCTCGGGGCGGTCGTCTGCGGGAATTGTTCCCGGCCAGCGGAACATGATTGGCGTTCGAGTTCCGTGTTCATTCGGGCTGCGTTTGGATCGTGGTGCGTAGCTGCCTTTTTCCGTCTGAATCCAACCGTTGTCGCAGACGTAGAGCACCAGTGTGTTTTCCTTGATGCCCGAATCGTCGATGTGATTGACGAGCGCGCCGCAGGTTTCATCGAACCATTCACACATCGCGTAGTATTTGGCGATGCGCTCGTGGACTCCCTTCGCCTTGTACTTTTCGAACAGCCGCTTCGGAGGAGTGTGTGGCGTGTGCGGCATGAACGGCGCGTACCAGACAAAGAACGGCTTCTTATCCTTTACGGAACGGTCGATGAAATCAGTCACCGGCTTGAGTCCTTCACGGCCGATCTTGAGTCCCGCGTCGCCGTGTCGTCCGCGCGGTTTCGGATACCCCGCAGTCATTCCCTCGGTGAATCCGCCTCGCTGAT
>CAYUGI010000412.1:0-3256 GCA_964444105.1 uncultured Pirellulaceae bacterium | reverse complement strand
CCAGCGGCAAGCTGACCGCGATTTTGGATATCCAGCAGCATTCGAGGCAAAAGTCGCGAAATTTGTCGCGGGCCTTCCTCGGTACACATCGGACTGCGGCCGCAGCCGGACAGGTGATAAATGGCTGCCACACCACATTCGTCGTGGAATTCACTCATATCGAGAGATTAGTTCGCTGTGGATGAAAGCGTTGGATGAACACGAGCGACGATGGTAGGTGCCGCAATCAACTGGCCATGAATGTACGACGCCCTTCCAAGGCCGTCGATTCCCCCCAACAATGTGTTCATCATCGATAGGGACTCGGTGTGGCAACATCCTACCATTGCTACCTTGAAAAACTATCGCTGAGCCATTCTTTTGTGCCCTAAATTTCGCTGACGTGATCGCCGTGTCCGCTTCTAAAAATAACGATTTTCGCAGCCAAGCGATTCAGAACGCAAAAAGCGTTGTTGTCAAAGTCGGCACGCGTGTTCTGACGAAGGCGGACGGAAAACTGGATCGTGATCGCATTGACCTTCTGGCTAGCAGCCTTTGCCGAATCGCGGAGACTGGCCGACAAACGATCATGGTCAGTAGCGGAGCGGTGGGCGCGGGCATTGGGAAGCTGAATTTGTCCGTCCGCCCAACGGGGCTCGCCCAATTGCAAGCCATCGCAGCGGTCGGCCAGACCGACCTGATTCAGGCCTACGAATCGGCAATCTCAGCTAGCGGTCGCCATGCAGCTCAAGTCCTTTTGACGCGTTCTGATTTGCGGCGCCGCAGCGGCTATCTTCACGTCCGAAATGCTCTCAATCAGATTCACAATTTTGGTGCGATTGCCGTCGTCAACGAGAACGATTCGGTGGCGGTCGGTGAATTGATGACCACTTTCGGCGACAACGATCGTTTGGCCGCGGAAGTATCCGGTTTGCTGAGTGACGCGCTGCTAATCATTCTCTCCGACATTGATGGACTCTACGACGGACCCCCCGATGATCCCAACAGCAACTGCATCGATGTTGTCGAGTCGCTGGATGCAAGCGTGTTGGCGTTGGCTCAGGATCACACTAGCACGGTCAGTAAAGGAGGAATGGCCAGCAAGTTGGACGCCGCTAGGATCGCGACATCGTACGGACATCCAGCCATTATCGGTCCCGGTCGAGACGATGCTGTCCTGGACAAGATCATGGCTGGCGAAACCGTCGGGACACTCTTCGTCGCGAATGACAAATCTATCCGCGGAAGGAGGCGCTGGATCAGCACCGCAGCCAATGTCCAAGGAACACTGCACTTAGACGCAGGCGCGGCCAACGCTGTACAGCAGAAAGGCAGCAGTCTGTTGGCAATCGGAATCCAAAGAGTCAGCGGAACATTCAAACGCGGCAGCGTGGTTGCGATCGTTGACACTGAGGGCAAGGAACTAGCACGAGGTCTTTGCAACTATCCGTCTGATGAAGTCGAAAAGATCCTTGGTCAACCAAGCGATAAAATCGCCGAAATCCTGGGGCATCGTCCGTACGAAAGCGTCGTCCACCGTGACAACATGACCGTTTTGAGCTAACCAAAGCAACTCAAACACTCAGAGGCCGTTGCTTCGTGAGGCACTCGGGGAGACTTCGCTGAATTTCAACGAGGAATCAGATAAAATCTTGGCGTGGCTTTAAGCCTCTTTGGCTTATGTAAAAACGACTACAATAAGGCGCTGTACCTTCTCCCAGGAGTTTGACTCGTGACAGCAATTCCAAAGTACTTTCCCAACTACACCGTCGATGACTACCAGCACTGGGAAGGCGACTGGGAATTGTGTGACGGGATTCCAATTTCGATGAGTCCGGGTCCTTTTGGAATTCATCAACGAATCGCTTCTCGATTGCTGGTAGCAATGCAAAATCAGTTGTCCGATCAAGGCTGCCGCGCCGAAGCAATTCACGAATTGGACTGGATCGTTTCGGACAGCACCGTTGTGCGGCCCGATGTGATTGTGATCTGTGGGAATACGCCAGAGCGTCATCTTCACGCCGCACCCGCTTTGATTGCCGAGGTCCTTTCGGAGTCGACTCAGGAGCGTGATCGCACATACAAACGCGACCTGTACGAGGCCGAAGGTGTTGGTGTTTACTTGCTACTGGACCCCGCGACCGAGACGCTGGAGGCATATCAACAGTCTCTTCGCACCGCGTCGCGAAGCGGTTGGCATCACGAAAGCGTCACCGATAGTATTCGCGTTCAGGTTTGCGAGAACTGCAGCATCGAATTGAAACCCAGCGAAATTTTCAAACGATAAAGTCAAAAAAAGACGCAAACGCCTTAGCAACGTCAAAATATCGCCAGGACCTCACGTGACGACTAGCGTGCGGGTTGGCCGTGGGCGGCGATGAAATCGACCACACGCTGCGGCTCAGGATGCGTGAAATGGTGGCCGTTTGATTTTTCCGTGCCTTGCGGGACAACGATGATTTGCATGTCGTGACCGATAGCCTTCAGTCGATCGCGCAGAACGTAGGTGTTCTCGGATGGCGGTACCACGCGATCATTTTTACTGACAATGTGCAACACGGGGATTTTGGCTTTGGCGATGATGTCAGCGTAATTGACTGGCAGTTGCTTGTACGTATCCGATTCCTGATCCGTCAGTCCGTAAGCCTTCAGACACTTCTGCCAACTTGCTTGATGGCCAATTCCGCTGCCATCGCCACCGGACAATTTTCCGCGTGGCCAGGAACGAAAATCCAATACCGGCGTATCGCAGTAGATGCACGCGACGCGATCGGGATGTTTGGCGGTCCAGTTGTAGACGAACAATCCCCCGCGGCTGACTCCCTCCATAACCACCTTGGCATTCAGATCGCGCTCGGTCGTCAAGAAAGCGTAAAACTCATCGGCACGCTGAATGACATTGGGGCATCCGAATTGGTTGGCGACATCCATGTAAGCCAAATGAAAACCTTGGCCGACTAACTGAATATCCATCTCTGAGTGAAACCCCGGAAACCTAGCTCGCCAGATCCAGGGGTTCCCAAGCAAGGCTTCTTTGGGCTCGACCAAATAGCAGCTCGATCCGGCCTTTTGAAAATGGAACTGCTGAAAACCATTCCAGTCGGTTTTCTTCGTGTACCAAGTCGCTGGGATCTCTTTTTCCTGTGCACTGGCGAAGTGGATCGGTGTGATTGCAAACAACAATCCGATCGTGATGACATAGGTACGCAAGGGAGTGTCCAATGGAAGGCGAGTTGTGTAAGCCGTGGCGATCCGAATCAAGCCGCGCACTTTGGTG
>CAYUGI010000411.1:0-3361 GCA_964444105.1 uncultured Pirellulaceae bacterium | reverse complement strand
TCACGCGTCGAGACGAAGATCCCAAGTCATTCCAGTATGCTGTCGGTCGCGTGCCGAAGTACGAACTGTACGACATGCACAAAGACGAGCACTGCATCGAAAACTTGGCCGATGTTGAATCGATGAAACATGTACGTGAGGGACTACACAAGCGGCTGATGAAAGAACTGGAAACCACCAACGATCCTCGTGTCTCGGATGATATCGTGTTCGAGCGTTCGCCTTACACCGATGCGTTTCGCAAGGCAAAGAAGCGAAAAAAGTAGCAGGCACAATCCCTTGTGCCGCCCGCTTTAGAGATTGACCGAATGCCCGGCCGCTCACGCGTCACGGCTCACATAGAATCCTGACCAAAGCGCTAAACCCTGTTCTATCGCCCGCCCAATCAAACATGCCATCGATCTTCACCAAAATCATTGCCCGCGAAATACCGGCTGACATCGTCTACGAAGACGAGTTGTGTCTGGCGTTTCGTGACATTGCTCCCAAAGCTCCGACACACATCCTGGTCATCCCGAAAAAGGAAATTGTCTCTTTGGCAGATCTGACGGACGAAGACGAGGCGATCGTGGGTCGTTGCATCATGGCGGTCCACAAAGTCGCCGTCGCCGAAGGTCTTAGTGGTGGCTATCGACTCGTTTGCAACTGTGGCGAAGAAGGCGGCCAAGAAGTTCCGCATCTGCACTTTCACTTGATGGGTGGACGCCAGATGAAATGGCCACCCGGTTGATGTCAGGCAGTCACGGTTTTGAATATCTGCAAGCTCGGCTAAATGAGCTGAAATCGCAGCATCGATTGCGGCAGTTGAGTCCTCGTGTGACCCATCGGGGGATGATCGTCGAATCAGACGGTACCGAACTAGTCAACTTCGGTGGTAATGATTACTTGGGGTTGGCCCAGCGCCGAACCGCGGAGTTGCCGGAGCAAAAGATCGCCAACGGGAGTCAAGCCAGCGCGCTGGTTTGTGGTTGGACGCCCAAACACCAACAATTGGCGGAAGTCATCGCGGAATTTGAATCGACCGAGGCGGCGGTCGTTTTCCCTAGTGGATTTGCAGCCTGCAGCGGGACGATCGCGACGCTTGCTGAATCAGGTGATCTGATACTGAGCGATGAACTCAACCACGCTTCTTTGATTGACGGATGCAGGTTGAGCCGAGCGGAGTGCCTCGTCTATCCGCATCGCGATGTCGCGTGCGTGGAGGAGATACTTCGATCACGCCGAGACGATTTTCAGCGATTCTGGATTGTCACCGATGGCGTTTTCAGCATGGACGGTCATTGCGCGCCGCTGAGCGAGTTGGCGGAATTGGCTCAGAGACACGACGCCTACTTGATTGTTGATGAAGCTCACGGGACAGGCGTGCTGGGAGAGCAGGGTAGTGGGGTTTGCGAGGCGCTGGGCGTGAAATCGCAAGTCGCAGTGCGGATTGGGACGCTCAGTAAAGCCATCGGCACCCAAGGCGGCTTCGTCTGTGGCCCACAGACCGTCATCGACTACCTAGTCAACCGATGTAGGTCGCTGATTTACAGCACGGCACTCGCTCCCGCATCGGTGCAAAGTGCATTGGCTGCATTCGATGCGATACGAAAAGAACCCCAGTTGCGCGAGCATGTAATCGGGCTATCTCGCCGATTGCGATCAAGACTGAACATTCAGGTTTCAGAGATCGAATCGGGTGTCCCGATCATTCCAATCTTGATGGGCAGCGACGAAGCAGCAGTGAGTGCATCGTCACGGTTGCGAAAAGAGGGCTACTACGTACCAGCGATTCGTCCTCCGACCGTGCCCGACGGAGAAGCTCGACTACGCGTTTCGCTTAGCGCCGCGCACTCAGCAGAGATGGTCGATGCGTTGGGCGAAGTGCTAACGCGAATATAAAAAAGTAGCAGGCACAATCCCTTGTGCCGCCCGCTTCAAGCCCTCCCTGTGCATACTCGTCAGCGATGAAGGCGTGTACCGCAGGCGGGCGGCACAAGGGATTGTGCCTGCTACGATTACTTTCGCAGTTCCAAGCAAAGCACTTCGGCATCATCGCGGACATATCCACGTCCGCCCGAGATAGAAAGCGACTGTCGTGTCTTGCCGAAAAGCTTGATGCGGCCGAGTTCCTGAAATTCCTTTGGGTCCGCTTTGACTAGCACCAACTCGCCGTCCATCGTGGTGATCCAAAGCTTACCGTCAGCCAGCACCAAATTCCCCTTGCCGAATCGCGTTTTTCGCCAAACGACTTCCCCTGTACTGGCCTTGATACAACTGAGGTGTGTCGTTGGGCCCGCGCTACCGACGTTGTCAAACCCGTACAGAAAGTCATCGACCACCACGGAAGTTTGCCATTCGTTTCGCATCACGCTCTTGGTGTCTACCGACGACCATGTTTCGCCTACTTCGTATTGATCGCCATTATTCTGAATGTTTAGGCAAACACACCCGTGATTTTCGCCAGCGGAAATGAAGATGTTTCCGTCGATCACAATGGGCGATGCCGTGTTGCAGTCATACGGCGTTTTGAAATCATAGCTCCAACGTTGCTGGCCGCTTTGGGGATCTATGCCGATCACACCAGAGCCTAGCAAGCTGACGATCTGTTGTTCGCCAGCCACATCTAGCAAGGTCGGCGAGGAATATCCAGCTGCGCCGCTGCCCGCCGTCCACGCCAGGGAACCATCATTTTTGTTAAACGCGGCAACGGCTCCCCGATTTGCTCCGACGTGAACGACGACGTGCTTTTGGGTGACTAGGGGCGAAGACGAAAAGCCATACTCCGCGGGTTTTGCATCGGTTTCGCCCATCGCGTCGATCTTCCAAACGACCTTTCCCGATTTCAAATCGACCGCTGCCAGCATCCCGTCACCCGAAAACGCGTAGACGCGACCGTCGGCAATGGTAGGCGTGGCGCGGGGGCCGTCACCTTGTGAATTTTTATAGTCTCGCGCGATCGATGTCGTCCAAATCGCTTTCCCGTCGTCGATGTTCAAGGCGACAAGTAGCTGTTCGCTTTCTGTGTTCCACATTGTGATCGCCAAGTCTTCAGCAATTGCGATCGCTGACATGCCGACACCGCCCGGCACTCGCCAGCGCACTTTGACGGTTTCTACCGAAAGCTGGTCCAGGAGTTCTGTTTCGGTCGAAACTCCGTTGCCATCGGCTCCCAGGAAGCGTGGCCAATCGGCGTGACCAATCGAGACACATGTGACAAGCAGGAGTGAAGCAACCGGAAAGCAAAACAATCGATTTAGTTGTCGGATCATTGTCATACTGCTCAGGAAATGTTCGGTAGAAAGGTATCGTGCTGGAATCAGACCGCGCACGTTGGTGTACCGGCTTCAGCCGGCCTCGATTCAGCAAAAGCCGCCTAAAG
>CAYUGI010000410.1:0-3470 GCA_964444105.1 uncultured Pirellulaceae bacterium | reverse complement strand
TCGAAGCGGAACGCCCCGAACTGATCATCGTCACCGATGGCGACCACGGAATTAATGTGACGCAGAAGGAGCTGAAGGGCATCGTGCTGCATGTTTTCGTTGTCGAGCAAACCAACGAAGATTTGATGAACTTGGCTCGCAAAACCGGGGGAGTTGCCCTGGAGGGCCTGTAGCACGGGAAAACCCTTGCTATTGCGAATCGCTCGCATTTGTTTTCATGTTCCTCAAGTGGCTTTGCGAGAGTGACATTGCCTGGCGGGTGCATTAAGCTTTTCGCTTGGATCACGCGTCGCTTCGACCGAGACCGCCTTCAAAAATGGAGAAAACTCACAATGTCGCGAAAGTATGTTGTTCAACTAACAGGTTGTCTGTTGTTGGGTGCCGTTATTTGTTTGCCAGCGATGGCTGCCGATGATGGTGACAAGAAACCCAAATTCAAAACCAAACAGATCATGAAGAAGGCCTTCAAAGGGCCACTGCTGAAGAAAGTTGCCGGTGGTGACGCTTCGGATGAAGAAAAGAAGCAACTGCATGAAATGCTAGTTGCCCTCAGCAAGAATGAGCCGCCCAAGGGCGAGAAAGAGAGCTGGGAAAAACTCACCAGCGCCCTGGTCAAAGCAGGCGAAGCCGCGGTGAAAGGCGACGAAAAAGCCGGCGCGATGTTGAAAAAAGGCGCTAATTGCAAAGCCTGCCACAGTCAGCACAAGCCTTAGCCAGTCGTTCGCGCTCACAACGCAAAAAGAAACCCTGCACGCAATTTGATGTGTGCAGGGTTTTTTGTTGCGCGGTTGTTTTTGATGCGTGGTTGCTTGGGGGGATCTATATGAATTTGTTATGCAAGCTTCTTGACCCAGCCGTGTGCGTTTGTTTCGACGCCGCGCTGAACATTGACCAGTGCCGATCGTAGCCGTCGGGTATTGGGACCAGTCTCTCCACCGGACAACGTGTATTCCTTTTCGTCGTGAATCAGTGTTCCGACACCAGCCAGCACAGCTGCTGTTCCCGAAAGCGCTGCTTCACCGTGCTGCGTCCACTTCAGCAACTCGGCAACGGTGAAATCTCGCTCTTGCACTTCGTATCCCAAATCACTTGCGATGGTGAGAACCGAATCGCGGGTAACTCCGTGCAAGAAACTATTGCAGAGCGGCTTTGTCACTACAGTCTTGTCGTCTACCAGGATGAAGTTCGACGCACCCGTTTCCTGCACGTCAGAATCGGGGCAGAAAAGAATCTGATCGGTCTGCCACTTCTCCCTTGCTTCCAAGGTGATGCCCAACGCGGAAGCGTAATTGGCTCCCGTTTTTACGCGACCGAATTGACTTGTCGTGCGCGGCTCTTCTTGAGCCAACAATCGCAGGGCACGATCGCCTCCGGCGAAATAGTCTCCCACCGGGGACGCCATCACGTAAAGGATCGCCGACTCGCTTGGCTTGGCCGCGGCGCCGATATTGTGATCTGTTCCCAGCAGCACGGGGCGCAGGTAAAGCGCTCCCGGTGCGGGGGGAATGTCGGCGCTCGCTTCTTTCACCGTGTCGACCAACATCTCCAGCAGCATGTCTGCATCAGGAATTGGCAATCGCAGCACAGCGGCGCTTTGTTGGATTCGCTGAATATGGCGATCGGGACGAAACATGGCGATCGAATCATCTTCCCAGCGGTATGCCTTGAGTCCTTCGAAGCATGAACTGCCGTAATGCAAACAGTGCGCGCCTGGATGCAATCGAAAATCGTTCAAGCCGATGAGTCCCCCCCAATCCCATTCTCCGTTGACAAAATTCGCCACAGCCATCCGATCCGACAAAACACTGCCGAACGGACTTAGTTTGGGAAGGTCTTCAACCGTGTATCGCCATTGCTTTGAAGTCATCAGTCACTCGGCTTAATCGAATCTACTGCGCCGCTAGAATCGCGGGCATTTGCATGAGGTGGAAAGCGGCAACCAAAACAGAGTTGCCTGGATGCTCGCCCCTAAGAATTTACACGCCACTACGAATCTATGTCGGCATCTGTGACCGCTTGCACCACTGCGGCATCGAAATAATTGATCGACATGCCTGCATCAACGACCACCGACTGGGCTGTGATGCCACTGCTGCGTGGGCTCAGCAAGAAGGCAGCCGTGTTGGCGACTTCGTCAGTGGCGACAGCACGACCGCGCGGAATGACTTTCTCGGCGTAGAGATACGAATCGACGTAGCCCGGAATTCCCGCCGAAGCACTCGTTTTCAACAGCCCGGCCGCGACCGAGTTGAAACGCACTTCACTGAAGCGACTGAATGATTTCGTCAGAAAGGCCAGCGAGGACTCCAACGCCGCTTTGATGGGCGCCATGAAACCATAGCTTTCGCTAGCCATCCGCGTGGTGCTGATCCCGATCGTCACGACCGACGCATCTTTGGCGAAGGAATCTTTCAAAGCGTTGGCGACATTCGTCAGCGAGTACGCCGAAATGTCGATGGCCTGCAAGAATTGTTTCCGCGTCGTTTCGTGAAAGGGGCGAATCCCTTCGGGGTAATCGGCAAAGGCAATCGAGTGGACGAGCCCGTCGATCGTGATGCCCTTGTCACGCAAATGATTGGCCATCGAATCGATCTGCGGTTGCTGCTCCACATCGCAAACAACGATTTCTCGATCAGCTAACAACTTTGCCAAACTGTCGCGTCGCGATTCGCTGCGAACGGTGTAGATCACTTTGGCACCAGCTGATTCGACGATTTTTGCGATTCTGTACGCGACGCTTTTTTTGTTCGCGACTCCCATGACCACGATGGTCTTGCCGGCTAGACCCAAAAAGTCGAATGCAGGTTCGCTGGCAGAATCCGTCGCGCTCACGACTGAGCCTCACTATTTTTTCCGCCACCAGCTTCGCGGGGATTCGTCACGCTGCAAGCAAAATTCAGCCGCGCCGTTAGCTTGCCATCCAACAACATTTTGCCGGTCAAGAAGTACGCGTTGCTGACACGTTCATTCAGCGTCACATGAATTTCAACGGTATCGCCCGGTCGGACCATCCGCTTGAATTTCACACTGTCCATGCGCGTCGCGACTGGAACCACGTCGGGATCATCCGGTGTCATTTTGCTCAGCAAAATCGCGCCGGCTTGTAAGCAACATTCGCACTGAATGACGCCCGGAACCAGCGGGTAGCCGGGGAAGTGACCTTGCACGAAAAAGTCGTCTTCGGAAAACGTTTTCTTGCAAACGATATTGGATTCGTCTTGCGAAATGATCTCGTCCAGCAAACGCATTGGTGGCCGGTGCGGAATCAGCGCCTCGATTTGTTCTACAGTCATCCCACTATCTGAAGCGACAGCCAGGAACGCGCCAAGTAGCCCAGAACTAGATGCCCAGCGGAGATGCTTGGGACTTTCGCGGGGAAGTTACTGAGTCGCAACACGCAGCATTTTCAGTGTTTTTTCATTTGCGTTGATCTCGAATTTGAAATTGCCCAGGTAGCTCATCCCCAGCAA
>CAYUGI010000409.1:0-3574 GCA_964444105.1 uncultured Pirellulaceae bacterium | reverse complement strand
CAGAAAATCGCTTTTATTGGTGAAACTCCGGTCCTCTTGGTACCTTCGACCCGTTTAACTACTTAGCGGCGAACAACTGCCGCGAAGAAATGTGTCAAAACCACCTAAAAAACAACATTCTGGAGTTTTTCGATGAAAAGAATCGTATTGTCCGCTGCACTATTGGCCTTGGCTGTTTTCACCGTGAACGTCTCCGCGGACGAAGCTGGCAAAGGTAAAGGTAAGAAACGTGGCGCAGCTGCTCAGGGTGAACGAGGCGGAAACCAAGGTGGCCCTCGCGGGGGAATGGACCAGCGAGATCCAGCTCAGTTGGTTGGTCGAATGATGAGCCAATTTGACAAAGATGGTGATGAAAAGCTGGACGTGACAGAGCTGACGGCCCTCATGCAGTCACTGCGCGAACGTCGTGGCGGTCAAGCTGGCGGCCCGCGCGGAGGCGCTGGTCAGGCTGGCGGCCCACGCGGTAAAGCTGGAGGTCCACGTGGCGGGCAAGGTCGACCAGACGGAGCACGCGGACGTCGCGGAGGTGACTCAGATGGTCAAGGCACCAAAGGTGGTGAAAGACCAAAACGTCCTGAGTGAGTCGGTGGCTTTGGGGACGCTGTTTGATTCGCGTTTTTGATAGCGCGAATACACAATGGTCTCTCCACCTCGCTTAGGCTCGACCTCTCCCAAGGGAGAGGTTTTTATCGGCATAGCTGTAGTCAAACGCATTACGGCTGAGCACCAAAAGTATTCTTCCCTTGGTTAGATTCATCTTATGTACCGTCTGATTGTTTCTTTCACTTTGGTTTCGATACTGGCGTCCGTGTCGCCAGCACAGACATCGACTGCGCAGTCGTTGACGGCCGAGCAGTCGAAGTTTTTTGAGACGAAGATCCGTCCGGTCTTGGTCAAGGAATGTTACGGTTGTCATAGCGGCAAAGTGGGAAACGCACGCGGGGGTCTGCAGCTGGACAACCAACGGCTCACGCATCTTGGGGGCGACAGTGGTGCGGGAATCGTACCGGGCGATTTGGAACAAAGTTTGGTGTTCAACGCCATCACGCATGAAGACTTTGTGATGCCGCCCAAGAGAAAACTATCGGACGACATTATTGAAGACTTTCGCCAGTGGATTTTGATGGGTGCACCCGATCCACGCACGACCGAGATCGCAGAGATTCGCTCGACGATTTCCGAAGAAGACATCAACAAAGCGAAACAAGATTTTTGGGCCTATCAGAATCCCAGCAAACCATCGTTGCCGGAAGTCTCGGATTCCCAGTGGCCGAGAACCGAAATCGATCAGTTCGTTTTGCATTCGTTGGAAGCAGCCCATGTGGAACCCAATCCAGACGCGGAATCCTACAAAGTGTTACGCCGACTTTGCTTTGATTTGGTCGGGCTGCCGCCGTCGCCAGAGCAAATCGAGTACTTCCAGGCGAAATGGTCGGATGATCCTGACGCAGCAATCGCATTAGTGGTTGATCGTTTGTTGGAAAAGCCTCAATTCGGAGAACGATGGGGTCGCCACTGGTTAGACGTGGCACGCTACGCAGAATCGACCGGGCGAGAAGTCAATATGACGTTTCCACATGCTTGGCGATACCGCGACTACGTGATCGATTCGTTCAACGAAGACAAGCCATTCGATCGATTTGTACATGAACAAATTGCGGGCGACTTGCTGCCCGTCGATACCGACGAGGAATGGTCAAAGAATCTGGTCGCGACCAGTTTTCTGGCTTTAGGGACCAAGAACGTCAACGAGAACAACGGTCGACAGTTTGCTGCCGATCTGGTTGATGAGCAAATCGACACGACGACACGAGTTTTTCTAGGAACATCTGTCGCCTGTGCTCGCTGCCACGATCACAAGTTTGATGCCATCCCGCAGACCGACTACTACGCGATGGCAGGGATATTTCAGAGCACGCGAACTTACTTTGGCAATCCGCCATCGGAGTTTGGGAACTTAACCGACGCGCAAACCAAACGAACAAGCAGTCTGCTCTTGCTGCCGGTGGATGATCCAAATCCTTATGATAAGAAACTGACGCGCGCGGAGGTCGCCGACCTGCGTCAGCAAATCAGCGACCTTGGACGTCAACTCATCGAGAGTCGTCGCAATCGAAATAGCGGCATCAATGCGGGAGCTTCGCTCACGAGTGTGGTTCAGCTTGCGTCCCAGCGATCAAGGCTTTCTGCTCAGCTGGCCGTGGTTGATGACAACGGCAACCCGCGTAGTTACTGCATGGGGGTTCAAGATTCCGATTCGACTTCCGACGCAAGATTGCTTGTTCGTGGCGAGGTCAACGAGCTGGGGCAAGTTGTTTCGCGAGGGTTCCCGCAGGTGTTGGGCGATCCAGACGTTACTATTCCAAGAGGGAAAAGCGGACGACTGGAGTTGGCACGTTGGATCGGGAGTGCTGATAACCCGCTGACCGCTCGCGTGATGGTCAACCGAGTTTGGCAACACATGCTCGGTCAAGGAATCGTTACCTCGACTGAGAATTTTGGTATCACCGGGCAAGCTCCGTCGCACCCCGAACTCTTGGACTATTTGGCGGTTCGATTTGTCGAATCGAATTGGTCCGTGAAAACTCTGGTTCGTGCGATCGCGACATCGCGCGTCTACCGAATCAGCAGTGAGTATGACGAACGAAAGTTCGAGTACGATCCTGACAATTCGATGCTCTGGCGAGCCAATCCGCGAAGACTGGATGCCGAAGCGATGCGGGATGCAATGTTGGTCATTAGCGGTGAGTTGGAAACACAACGCCCTCGAGGATCAGAGGTTGCCAAAGCAGGATTCATGAGAGTCCGTGACGGTCGTTTGACGGATCCGCGTGAACGAGTTCGAAAGGCGGCTGAAAAGTTACGCCCGGAGATGCAGCAGATGGTTCGGCAGCGTTTGCAGCAAGGTCGCGGCGGAAACAATGGTGGCGGAATGAATCGAGCTGGAACCAGTCGGTTCGGGCGAGGAGGCTTTCGCGGGCGTTCATCAAAGTCCGAGTTCGAATCTGCACGCACTTCGATCACCAACGTTCTGAACAAGAATGAATTGGATGTCGAAGACGCAAGATACCGAAGCGTCTACATGCCGATTGTGCGCGATGCAGTTCCACGTTCCTTGGATGTGTTCGACTTCGCAGAATCGTCGATGGTTGTTGGCACGCGGGAATCATCCAATACCCCCAATCAATCGCTGTACATGATGAACAATGCGTTTGTGTTGGAGCAAAGCAAGGCGTTTGCTAATCGGCTGACCAGCGAGCAGCGTACGATGAATGATCAGATCAAGCAGGCCTTTGTGATGACGTACGGCCGATCGCCCACAAGCGGAGAACGAAAAGCGACCGCGCAGTTCCTTAGCTCGCTACGGAGATCCCAGAGCTCTGCCGCTTTGGCTTTGCTGTGTCAGAGCCTGTTTGCTTCAGCAGAGTTTCGGTATTTGGATTGATTGGACGAGTAGCGATCTAGGCACGAAGTCAATTGAAACCCATTAAAGCGAAGCGCCAGTTTTGATGTTGCGTCAAAACGGAAGAAATCGGCTCTTGCAAGACAAATAACCATTCAATGTTGCGTATTC
>CAYUGI010000408.1:2022-3614 GCA_964444105.1 uncultured Pirellulaceae bacterium | reverse complement strand
GGACAATCCTTACACCAGTTCGCAACCCGAACGTGCTTCGGGCGACCCGTCAGACCCGCGAACAGAACTTCGCGCGGGCATGGTCCTGCCCGATGGGTCGCGTGTGATCTCCGTCGGGGCGTTACCGGAAGCAGGAGCAGCGAATCCACAACCAACGCAGCTCACTCCCGCACAACCCGTGCCCGTTGAAATTCCTGCTCCCGTCGAAACCACCGGGCCGTCAGTCTTGCAGAAGGCACCGGCTGAAACGGCACCCATGCCAGTGCCCGCTGAGATTGAACCTGCCGAGGCGCCAGACTTCGAAGAGCTACCAGCCGGCAATGTCAGTAAAGCAGAAGACGTGTAGTGCGGACTCGTCTTTAGAGCGAAAATGAAAGCCGCCTCCTCACCGGAGGCGGCTTTTTTTATGCGCGACGTTTGGCAATTCGCGTCCAACACTACTAACGCGGCGCGGCGTTTCGATACCGTTGGGCGACCACCGCGTCCGCCATCACCGATGTTTGATCGATCTGAACCACACAATCGCAACCACAATGACCGCAGCTAATCGGTTTGCCGATGTGCTGAAGGCGGATGCTCATTGGACGTCCACAGCGAGGGCAGTCTTCTATGATCGGAGCTTCTTTCACGTCCACGATCTCGTTCCTTCATTTCGGGGCCAAGCAGGTTGCCAGCGGCGTGCGGCAACCTGCTGAATGCGGGAGGAAGCAAACTACGTTCCAACGCAGCGAAGATTAGGTTTTCCGCGTGAAACTCACATATGAGGTCAGTGAATTGCCCGTGAATAAGGCAATCCTGCCGTGAAACTGAGCGGATGGCTCCCGTTGTTCCGCCAGGCCCTGGCGAATGCGGCATCCGATCCCGTCAGGTCAACGCCGTAGCGGACTCTCGTGAGCCGCGACGCGTCAGCGGCCGGGAATCTCGTCGATCACGATTGCGAACGAGGCCCGTGGCCTCACGGCCAGCGGCTCACAAATGCCGTAATTGCTGGTTAGAAATCCGCTACGGCGATCCCGCCAGGGCCTGACGGGACAACGATCAATACATCTGAAAATCGCCCGCCGCATCAAACGCGGATTCGTAGTGCTGGATCTTCGCGGGCTGATCCTGATCTTTTGGCCACCACACAGCAACGACGTCAAAGCGGGCCGCGATGCCGAGCAGCTTCTTACGCTTGAGATACCGAAGCGCGGCGCGTGTAATCCGACGCTGCTTGTTCTCATCGACGCGATCCGCCGGATGTCCTGGCTTGGTGGTCGCCAGTGTTTTGACTTCCACAAAGATGATGACTTTTTTGCGATCATCAATCGCGATCAGATCGATTTCTCCCGCTCGGTCCGATTCGCTCTCGGCGACGACGGTCAGCCCTTTACGACGCAAGAGCCGCGCCGCTGCTTGCTCACCCCGTTTACCAACCGGCGCCTCCATGTCGATCGTGCCGTATCGCCAATCGGTGTAGCGATCGAGAAGTTTGCGAATTGAAAGGTCGACATTCACTGGAGCTACCCAACCACGGAGTGGTGACGGAATGTAGCCTGGGGCGCGAGCCCCAGGTTCACTTGGATTCGTCTCTGAAAAACAAATCCCCCTGC
>CAYUGI010000408.1:0-2012 GCA_964444105.1 uncultured Pirellulaceae bacterium | reverse complement strand
GTCGGCAGGGGGATTTGTGGCATCGCTTCTTAAACAACCTGGGGCTCGCGCCCCAGGCTACATTCCGCCGCTGCTACGCAGCTGGTATCCGACGAGATCTCGATCAAACGCGACGTCGTTCTTTCAAACGGACAGCTTTACCGACGCGACCGCGCAGGAAGTACAGTTTCGCGCGTCGTACGACGCCACTTCGCTTGACTTCGACCTTGTCGATCTTGGGGCTGTGCAGCGGAAACTTTCGCTCCACACCTTCGCCCGCGACGATGCGGCGAACGCTGAACATTTCTTTTGATCCGGTTCCGCTAAGTCCTATGACGACTCCGGAGAAAACTTGGATACGTTCTTTGTTGCCTTCCAAAATCTTCAAGTGAACGTCGACGGTGTCACCGACGTCAAACTTGGGCGGGTTCTCTTTCAGGGCGGTCTTTTCGACCAGATCCATAATGGCTTGGCTCATGGCTAGGCTCACTTATTTCAAAAATTGTTAACTGGTTTGTTTGTGGATCGGAAAAAGGGGTCAGACCCCAAAAGCCGGAACGGCCTTCAAGGTGCTTCGCACTTTTGGGGTCTGCCCCCTTTTTCCGAAACCATCCTTATTATTTATCTCGCAGCAAATCGCTGCGTCGTTGTCTGGTTCGCTCGAGGCTTTGCTGTTCTCGCCAAGCTGCGATGGCTTTGTGGTCACCGCTAGTTAGGACTTCGGGAACGGCGTGGCCGCGAAACTCTCTTGGTCGTGTGTATTGAGGAAACTCTAACAGCCGATTTCCGCGGCTGAACGAATCGTCAATGCTGCTGTTCTCGTCGCCCAGTACGCCGGGCAAAAGCCTGACCACTGCATCAACGATTACCATCGCGGCGACCTCGCCTCCGTTGAGGACGAAATCACCAATGCTGACCTCTTCGGGTTGGAGGATATCCATCACCCGCTGGTCAAACCCTTCGTAACGACCGCACAACAGCATCAATCTGCCACTGGTCGCAAAGTCTTCGGCCATCCGCTGGTCGAAACGCTTTCCCTGAGGCGTCAGCATAATCCGCCGTGCAGGCTGATCCGCTTTCTCCTCGACCGCTTCGACGCAATTCACTGTCGGTTCAACTTGAATCAGCATCCCAGGTCCGCCACCAAACGGTTTGTCATCAACCGGTTTGTGGGTCGTCTGAGGAGCCCAATCTCGCAAGTTGTGTTGATGGATCTGAACCAAGTCTCGCTGGATCGCTTTGCCCAGCAGTCCTTGAGTCAGGTAGCCATCAAAAATCGCTGGAAAGAGAGTGACGATATCAAACCGCATGTTTCTTTCCCTTCAGCGACAATCGCCAGCAACGTGCAACGACGAAGCAACTATTCCTTCGCAGCTTCGCCTTCGGCAGCCGGAGCGGCTTCCTCGGCAGCAGCTTCTTCTTTAGGTGCTTCTTCCGCAGCAGGAGCTTCCTCGGCCTTTGGCTCTTCCTTCTTCTTTGGCTTCGGAGCCGCCGGAGCAGGCGTGTACTCTTTGCGTTTTGACAAACGCTCCAGAGCTTCTTTTTGGGCTTCTAGATGCGTGCCATTTGTGCCGTACTTCTTAATCAAGACGGCCAACTTCTCGCTCGGCTGAGCGCCAACCCCTAGCCAATAATCGATGCGTTCGGCTTTCAAACGCACACGAGCATCGGTTTCAGGAACACTGGTATCGTAAAAACCCAGTTCTTCGATCACACGACCATCGCGTGGGCTTCGTTGATCCATCACGCAAACGCGATAGAACGGCCGGTGAGTACGGCCCATCTTCTTCATTCGGATTCGAACTGCCATCGTTGTTAAATGCTCCAATTAGGTTGGGAGGCTTCGCTTCTAGTCAGACTGCCTGGAGTAGCGAACACGTTCGCAAATCTCCGGGTCGGTGCCAGAACGTTCTGGCATCTGGTTTGGTTACTCTTCTTCGTTTCTTATTTTCACTCTCCCTTTGGGAGAGTCGAGCTTTAGCGAGGAGAGGGCAAATCGGCGATGACCACACTTCCCTCCCCGGCCGCTACTG
>CAYUGI010000407.1:0-3623 GCA_964444105.1 uncultured Pirellulaceae bacterium | reverse complement strand
ACACCAACGTGCACTGACGAGTGGAACGCTTACAAGTTGGGATCGAGCGTTTTGAGCTTACCCAATATATCGGCCAGCACGGTTTCGTCGGTGGGCAATTCGCTGTCGATCATTTTCTTCAGGTTCAGCGGAACGTTGTCCATTCGATAAGCAGTTCCAGGGGCGTGCAGCCCATAGACTGCCGTTGTAAATGCAACGTCGGCATCGAGTGCTTTATCTGCTCCGGGGTAATCCAAAACGATTGTTGGAATCTGATCTAAATGCGAACGCGCTTCGGCTGTTAGGTGTTGAACCGTCTCTGCGCCTACGAGCAATGCCGCGTCGACGTCACCTCGTTCAAGCAGTTCATTGGTCGTGTACTCACCCGGATTGTATCGAGGGAAACCACGCGAAAAGTCCACTGCGAACGGATACGCGGTTTGCCAAAGCAGGACGTTGTCGGCCCCGGAAACATCACCCTGCAATCGCATTCGGCGAGCGGTAAAACGCGTGACAGCATTGAGTTCCGCGACCAAATGCAACAAGGCAGCGACATTGATATGGCCGGTACCCGTCCGCTCAGTGCCGCCCCAAGATCCCGTTTCCGCCAAACCAAGACCGAAAAAGAACACGCCGTAGTTGCACGATCGAATCATCGACATCAGCGTGTCAATTCTCTCATCAGCCTCCTCGACGGGTTTGCCTTGAAGAAGCAGGTTCAGCCGCGTTAGCAATTCAAAGTCTCTGCCCACCGGGACTGGGATGGTTAAGTCTGGTTCGGTGCCATGATGATCCAAACGCCACTGATCGATCTGGTCTTCGCTACCAATCATCACGATCTTGCGATCATCGCGCCCACCGGGAAGCAGCTGGCCGGTAGCGGTGACGCTGTAACGTTCAGCGTGCCTGGGGTGCGAATCGGCAGGATTGCAGCCCCAGAAAATGACCAAGTCTGCGCGGTTACGAATTTCGCCCAAGGTACACGTCACTTCACCAAATTCTTGCAGAGCCATGATCGACGGCCCGTGACAAAGAGATGCGGTCGTATCGACGACGCCACGAAGTGCATCTGCTAGTTCGACGGCAGCCCGTTGACCTGGCGTGGAGCTTCGCGAGAGTCCGTAGATCAATGGATAGTCGGCTCGATGCAGAATGTCTGCGGCACGATCAATGCCTTCGTGGTACGCGAGTGGTCCGTCGCGAGAGACAACGGGCTCAGGAGCGTCCTTCAAGTTCGATGAGAACCACTTTTCACCTAGCGCGCACTGTGGATTGAAATCGACGAGTTCCCTGCCGTCGAACGTTAACGAGATGTCATCGCAGAGGCATGCGCACCCCGGACAGACGACGTTGTGGAAAGCTTGGGTCAAGCGAGAGTATCCAGGAATTGGGAAGTGGTTCGGGCGTGGAAGGGTTATTCAACTGGGCAAAACGAATTGTCCCTCTCCCTCGCTTAGGCTCGACCTCACCCGTGGGAAGAGGTTTTGAGGTGACGAACAAAGTCGCGACTACTTTAGCTCTCTCGTGTCACTTACGCCGCAGACCCTTTGAATGATTTTTGGCGTCACGACGGTTTCGCGGACGATGACACCGCCGACGGCTCCTACGAGTGCCATAAAGGCAGCGATGAACACACCCACCCATCCTCCGATCGTCAAACAAATCGCGGTTCCAATCATGAAACCGATAAGCAGCCCAACAGCACCCAACGTGATCAGTCCTTTGTTGGAGCACAGCATTCGTTCGTTTTCGGATGCCTTGCGCCCATGACGTTCGTAGTAGGCAGGGATCAGTTCACCCGTATCGGTCCATACGAACTCGTCCAGCGAAAACATGCCGTCGCACTGACCACAGTAAGTCGTTTCCATGCCAGCCAGCGGATCTGACAATGCGTGGAACTCCGGGCCGGAAATTTCCGTATTGGCTTTGCACTGTTGGTGAGTGTAATCGCGAGATTCCGGAGTTGCCATGGTTCGCTTTCAGGGAGAGTATTTTTGCGCCTACTAATTATCCGTAGAGACTTCGGCCCAAGCAGCGCGTTGAACATGATCGCATTTTCCACACTTGATTTTGCCGCCCAACGACTTCGGGGCGATCCGCACTTTCCGATCGCAATTATCACAAACAATCCGCAGTCGATGAGGTTGCTGGATCAGTTCGTCTAGCTGACTGAGTTTTAGTCCCGGTACGCTGATGTCAGCTGGCGTAAGTTTGGTTAGAAGTGTCTCGGTCAGCTCGCTGACTTGCGCGATACGATCAGCTAGTTTGCGGACGGTGTCCTCAAAAGCATTGCGGACCAGTCGCCCATTGCCGAAGTGCCGATCGCGTTTTTCGTACAGTTGGTGAAACCCCATCAAGACGCGATGACGTGCTTCGCTGGGCAATTCGTATTGATTGGTATCGCACATGGACTCGAATATCTTTCCCAAGTCCGCCGGAGTGTAGTCGTCGAATATGATCCGCGTATTGATTCGTGACGACAGCCCAGGGTTGCTGCGAATCATCTGATTCATTTCTTCGCTGTATCCTGCGAGGATTACAGCCATCGATTCGCGGTCATCTTCCATCCGCTTGAGCAGTGTTTGGATCGCCTCGCGTCCGAATGAGTCGTCGCCGGATTTATCGATCAAGCTGTACGCTTCGTCGATGAACAGCACGCCGCCGATAGCTGCGTCACAAAGCTTGTTGGTCTTGGGTCCGGTTTGACCGGCGTAGTCGGCGACCAGTCCGCTGCGATCCGTTTCGATCACATGACCGCGCGGCAGCGTCCCCATCGCCCCAAGAATTTGCCCGATGATCCGCGCGACCGTCGTCTTGCCTGTACCCGGATTGCCAATGAAAGACATATGCAAACTGATAGGCATCGTCGTCAAGCCAGCGTCACGCCGCTCCTGCTGTAGTCGCAAGAAATTGGCGTAGCTGCGGACACGCTCTTTCACCGCGTCCAGACCGATCAAGCAATCCAATTCTTCCATCGCTTTGGACAGCTTGACTTTCCGGTCAGCTTCACTGACCGGCTGTGGAACAGATTCAGGCAATGTCTGATGAGCTTTCTCTTGCTGGTGCGCAGTGGCGGTTTTTCCCGAGGCCGAAGTCAGTGGTGCCAGAGTTTCGTGCGGCGTTGCCGGATGAAGAGCGGCGTCGATCTCGCGCTGCAGTGTGTGCAGAGCGACGGCTTCTTCGGGCATGGTTTGACCATCGCATTTGGCAACCAGATTGGCCAACCGCATGACGATCGTTTCCACCTGTGCCTTGCTATCGGCAAGGGGTGCGTAGCGGACGAAGGGAGCGACCAAAGACGGCCATGTCAGTTGGTCGGCTTGCTGAAAAAGTCCCGTCGCTGCTTCGCGGAGTTGTTTGCCGGCAAGTTCTTCGCCCCAAAGGTGCTCGATCATCGCAGCGGCGACCAGCTTTTCGGGACCGGTCCAGCGGTCGTCGGCGCGTACGACGGTGACGTAAACCTTGATCAACAGCCCTCGGTGCAGATCGTCCATCAGGGCAGGAAAGTGATCAACGCCGCCTTCGATCAGCGTCGGATAGCGGCGAACCATCAAATTGCCGCAATGTTGATACAGTTTTCCGCAATCGCGAATCACCCGCCGCAGCATGCCAATCAGTCGTGCATCATCGGCGGAGTTCATACG
>CAYUGI010000406.1:0-3657 GCA_964444105.1 uncultured Pirellulaceae bacterium | reverse complement strand
GCCTTGGCGACGCCGTTCTGGCAGACCTTGACCGGGTTTTTGTTGTCCGGCTCGCTGTAGACTGGCACGTCCAACTGCTTGCCGATCACGTGCAGCTGTTCGATTGCAGCGGGTCGCTGAAGGTCAGCGGCGACCAGCATCGGCTTGATGCCTTCTTCTTTCAACAATTGCGAAAGCTTGCCACAAGTTGTCGTCTTACCACTACCCTGCAGCCCGCAGAGCATGATGATTGTGGGGCCTTCGCTTTTCAGGTGCAGCGAAGAATCGACCGGGCCCAGGATGTTGATCAGTTCGTCATTGACGATCTGGACCAACTCTTCATGCGGCCGCAGACTGAGCAAAACCCGCTTACCGAGGGCTTTCTCGGTCACGTGAGCCATGAAGTCTTGGACGACCGGATAGCTCACATCGGCTTCGAGCAACGATTTTTGAACGATCTCAAGACCGTCGCGCATATTGCCTTCGGTCAGCTTGCCCTTACCAGACAAGCTTTTGAAAGCAGATTGCAGACCTTCGGAGAGATTCTCAAACACCGTAAAACGCCGACCCAAAATGTCGCGATAGCACGAAAAAACAACCCCGGCGGATACCGGGGTTAGATGCGGAGCGGCAGTTTAGGGGCAAAACACTGTTTTTGTAAATGCAAAGCAGCCAAAAACCCCGCATTTGCCGGGAAAGTTGTCCCGTGAGGCCCACGCGGGTCACTTCAAGCAGACAGAACCCCGCCAGAGCCTGGCAGAGCAACTTCGGCGGAGCAACTTCGTTGTCCCGCGAGGCCCTCGCGGGGCTTTCAAGAACGCCAGCATCCCGTCAGGGCCTGATGGGACAACTAGCTCAGCCGATCAAGCACAGCCTTGTGCAAATGGCCGTTCGTTCCGACCCCGTCGCCGCCGCGGACCGTTTTTGTCCCTTTCCAGTCCGTGAACGTTCCGCCAGCTTCGGTGATCACAGGATAAATCGCGGCGACATCCCAAGCGTTGCAGATCGGGTCAATCATCAATTCAGCACGGCCTGTCGCAACCAACAGATACCCATAGCCATCACCCCAACTTCTTGTCACCCAAGCGTCGGACTCAAGCCGTTTATAAACATCCGCAGCACCGCGTTCGTCAAACGACCCTACTTCGCTGGTCACAAAAACCGCTTCGCCGATGTCCGTCTTGTCAGAAACCTTGGCTGCTACCCAGTCAGCCCCGTCTCCATTGCGGTACCAACAGCCTTGATCGACTGCCGCGACGATCAACTCACCCAACGCCGGAATGAAGATCACGCCGCCTAGCGGATTCCCATCGCACTCCACCGCTAACAAAGTCGAATACAACGGCACACCACAGACAAACGATTTCGTTCCGTCGATCGGGTCCACGATCCAGCGATAAGAACTACTGCCGGTTTGCTCCTCGAACTCTTCTCCTTGCAACGTGTCTTGTGGGAAGCGTTCGAAGAGTAGCTTGCGAACTAACTGTTCTGCTTCCCGATCGGCGACTGTTACCGGCGAATCATCTTTCTTCGCGTCGACGACCAGTTCGCTGCTACGAAAGTACTTCAGCGTATGTGCCCCCGCTGCTTCGGCGACTTCGATCATCGCAGCGAGGCGGCCTTCGTGAAGCGACTGCCATTGGTCGGGAGTTGCCATAGGGTGTTGTCCGGAAAGCTGTAGGTCAAAAAAAGTCAGCCGCTGGCGCTAGCCACGGGCCTCTTCGATTCTTATCTGTAATGTCGCGCGATGGGTGCGGGCCCGTGGCTAGCGCCAACGGCTAACAAGAAATACGTCTATATCGACGCTTCGCCATCTGATTCTTCCTCCGAAACGTCCACCATAAAGATTGATTGATACATCAGCATGCACGCACCGACCACCAGCAACGAATCAGCGATATTGAAATTCGGCCACTTCATCGTGTCGCTCGCTTGCCACAAAATCCAATCGCGGACGCCGCTTTTCCATTCTGGCGGATAGTGAGGCTGCCACCACATGCCAAGCCGGTCGTACAAGTTTCCGATAATTCCACCGGTGATCAATCCCAAAGCCGTCGTCAGCCAAAGCGACTGTGCCGCACCAAACCAAAACAGCCACGCGATAATCCCAATCGCCGCGAAGATGGACAGAACAGCAAACAGAGTCCCCTGCCCTGCCCCGAGCCCAAACACAGCCCCGATATTCACGGCCGTTTCGATGCCGAAGTAGCCGTCGATCACCCACCAAATGTCTTTTTGCCCCGGCAGTCCTCGCCAAGCGAACACCGCTTGCTTGGTCCACAGATCAACGCCGCCGCCGATGATCGCCAAAACGGCGTACAGGATCGCGCGACCGCGAAGCGATTGATTTTCGTTCTGGGTGGATGACTCGGTCATTTTCAGTTGTTCCGTCAGGCCCTGGCGGAATGCAGCCGTGTCCTGCGAAGGGCCTCGCGGGACAGCTATTCGTTTCCGGCTAAACTACGGACCCAAACGACCGATGCCCAGGTGAATCTGCTGATTTGCGCGGCCACATAGGTGAAATAGGCGTCCATTTTCGTCATCAAACTGCCGATGAAAGACATTCGGCGGTCCCGAAATCCCTGGTTCGGAGTCCCCCTTTGCCGTTCGCCCTTTGCCATCACCGCAAAGGCGAACATAATGTCGCGGCAACCACTTTGTTCTTTAGGAACCCATCATGTCGTCCGCTGTAGAAGCCCCCGCGGCTCTGGAAAACTCGACCGTCTATTTTCGCTGCGTTGCTGGCTGCTCGGCCAAGCATTCGATCTATGACGTCATCTACACGTGCCCGACGTGCGGCAACCTGCTGGAAGTCCACCACGAACGTGAACCACTGCAAAAGAAAAACGCTTACCAGTGGCAGCAGCTATTTGACTCCCGGGCCAGCACCTCCGTCTGGCCACACGGCAGCGGCGTGTGGGGCATGCGCGAGTGGGTCATTCCTTCGCTAGCCGACGAGAACGTCGTCAGCATGTTCGAAGGAAACACGAACCTGTTCTGGGCCGAGCGATTAGGCAAACAGCTAGGCGTTCCAGATCTGTGGATCAAACTCTGTGGCAACTCGCACACAGGAAGCTTTAAAGACTTGGGCATGACCGTCTTGGTTAGTGTCGTCAAGCAAATGATGGCTCAAGGCAGTAGCGTTCAAGCCGTCGCGTGCGCCAGCACGGGCGACACCAGCGCCGCACTAGCGGCGTACGCAGCTTACGCCGGAATTCCTGCGGTGATCTTTCTGCCAGCCGGTAAAGTCAGCACCGCACAGTTAATTCAACCCGTCGCCAACGGCGCACACGTCCTTGCGCTGGACACCGACTTCGACGGCTGCATGAAAATTGTCCAAGAAGTCACCAAGGACAACTCCATCTACTTGGCCAACTCGATGAACAGCCTTCGCATTGAAGGCCAAAAAACGGTCGGCATCGAAATCGTCCGGCAGTTTGAATGGGAAGTCCCCGACTGGATCATCATCCCTGTTGGCAACCTCGGCAACATTAGCGCGCTTCACAAGGGTTTCCAGTTGATGATGGACCTGGGCTTGATCAACCGCATGCCTCGATTGGTGGCTGCACAAGCTCAGAAGGCAAACCCGTTTTATGAATCGTTCAAAAACGGATTCAGAGACAAGGTTACCATGACGGCCCAGGACACCCTGGCGAACGCGATCCGTATCGGCGACCC
>CAYUGI010000405.1:0-3662 GCA_964444105.1 uncultured Pirellulaceae bacterium | reverse complement strand
AAAAGGTTTGGGGCGGAGCGTAGGGATTCAGTGCATCACTCATGTTGCCAGAACGGTACCGATCACCGGGCGGCGGCGAACGACTAGCAAGCAAACGAAAAAGCAAACCACCGCCGCTCCGGTGCATCGGCGGGTTATCCGCCGTCTGGTTCGGTCATCGTGAACGAACGAATTGGTGTGCCATCGGGTAATTTTTGAACTTGGCTTGCAATTTGCCCAAGCAAGCCGAAGTGTATCGCAAGCGACGTGTGTTCAAAGTTTTCAAGGTCGAAGGTGCCGCCAACGCATGGCGGCATTTTGAATCCGAAACAGTGACCAGCAGGTAATGGCCCGAGCGTCCCAATCAGGTCACCGACTCGTTGAGGGGTGAGCCAAGCATTCGCATTTTCGGGAATAGTTACGACAGAACCGAAGTCATCCCAAGTTAAGCAGACGTCAGCAACAGTCGAACACGCGGCATCGAGGAGGCGGATTCGTCCGCCCGCATTAGTGTCGGCGTAGAACAGGTTTCCGTTCGCACCGGCAAGAATTGGAGATGCGGAATCGCCCACGAGCCACGCCCAGTCTTCAAGCAGCGATGCATCGGTTTCAGCGTTCAGCGAAACCAGCAAATCGTTAAGCGTCAATTTCATGTAGGGGCTTTCAGTCGGATAACTTGTTTCTTACCTGTTGGACAGGTGAGATGATGGGCATCAGCACTTATTCTCAGTAGTTGAGGGTGCGCTGGATGACCGTGATTTGACTTATTCTCGCTGGTTTGGTTGGCACTGTCAAACTTGTTCTCGCCTGTTGGCTGTTGATGGGGATTAGGTGGTCTGTGATGAAGAATGGGAACGCTCAGACGCTTACACCACGTTGAATTCCTATCCTTTGGGTGCCGGTTTGGAGAAGGCGAAGTTTTAGGCTGCGAAGTTGGAAGCGGCGAAGCTAGAAGCGGCGAAGTTGGAAGCGGCGAAGGGCGCGAACGGCATTCGCTGAAGGATGCGATCTGGCGATTGAGAACGATCGCTAGACGGGCACCGCAAATCGGGAGGCTGCGGGTGGGCGTTGTTTGCTAAGCGGCTTCACTGCCAATGCTATGGTTGCCCGGGATCCACCACGATCATATCGCGGATTTCCACATCGCATTGTACGCCGGCGATCTCGGGAAGGCTCCCGTCCTGATTGACTTTGCGAACTGACAACCGTCCATCAAACGATTCGCTGAGGATGAGGAACTGGTTGCTGGGAGACAACGCTAGTTTCCATGGGATGTCACCGACGATCGTGCGGTTTTGCAAACTGAGTCGCCCATCGGTTTCGATGCGAAACGCATACACACTGTCTTCGTCACCATTGAAATCGCGAACGGCAACAAACAGTCGCTTGCCATCGTTGGTGACGGCTAGGTCTGATGCATGGAGGTCACGCTTTCCCTTTTGGTAGGGCGTTCGCCGTGGCATGGTTACGGCGTGCTGCTTTGCCAAAAGCTGACCGTTGGCACTGATTCTGTAGACACTGACGCCCAGTTGCTGTTCGTTGCTGAAGTATGCGATCGGCAACGTCGGATGATAGGCGATGTGCCGCGGTCCAAACATCGCAGGTGGGTGTGCGTCACGCTCTTCTAGGGTCCTTAGCGTTCCGTTTGCTTCGTTGTAAGCGAACTGCAGGATCGCATTATTGGTCTTCACACAGGGGATATAAACAAAGCGATTGTCACGAGTCGGCAGGATGCAATGGGTCTCCTTCTTGCCGAGTGCAAGGAACGAGCAGGTAAGTTGACCGACGCCGCGTTCGGCCGTGACGTCATAAACGCTAACACGTCCGCTGCCATAATTCACGGACATGAAGTGCGTGCCGCTGCGATCAATGCATGTGTAGCCAGTGGGGTGCTGTAACGAACAAGATGCGATCAGCTGTAGATCGCCAGCACGATTTAGCTGAAAGGTAGCCGCCTGGGCGCTCGCTTTGTCCGTCTTGGAGGACGTGCTGACAATGAAGTGCTTGGGGTCGGGAAACGCTGCAATACTTGACGCGGGAAACGCGAGGCTCTGCGACTTCCTTTGCTCCAAAAACGTCCCCTGATCGTTGGTACGCACCTGGAAATTCAGCAGTTGCTGACCTTTGGCGTCCGGAGCAATGACGTGAAATGATTCGTCGGCCCATGTCGATGTGGCACACGCCAGCACAGCCGAGCAAAAAAGCAGTTGATTCAATCTGTTCGTAGGCACGTGCGAAGACCTTGGTCGGAAAAATGTCGCCGGGGAGATTCAGCTAGCCGTGCGGTCAAAAGTAACTGATCGAAGCCGGCTGAAGCCGGTACACCAACGTGCGCGGTCTGTTTGATCCATCGTTCTCGTAAGTCAAACGAGCTTTTTGACTTGTGACACGATTCGACAGAATCATGAATAATCCGGGTAAGGACTTGTTTTAACCGGGATGGACAAAGCTCAGGTGCAACGCGGCGTGGCGGCAGTTTAGTTGATCGGACTCCTCGCGCGTCAGCCGACCGAAGAATGGATGTTTCTCTATCGGCCCCTTACTCTGGTAGTGAGCCATGGAATCGCGAAATGACTGCAACGCTTCGGAGATTTCGATTTCCCCTTCTGGCCAGAAAAACGACTCCGCCGCAGCGGGCAGCTTGACGCCGGGTTTGACCGGTTTGTCGTTGATTACCATCCAACGCATAAGCGGCATCATCAGTTTCATGTAAAAAGGTGCTGGCGGCGGAGCGGATCGCCCTGAAGAAACATCTTGGCTGAGGGCAAGGTGGTTTAAGATCTTGGCAAATGAGTGATTCCCGGTCGTGCTCACCTTGTCGCAACTTGCCAGACGCTCGACCTCGGCCGCGACCTCGCTCAGGGAATCAAATTTTAGTTCGCGTCGCTCTGGTGCGTTTGACATTGTGGGTTCCTTTGCAGTGTCGCAACCGATTGTGAAAAGTGATAAGTTTCAATAGCGTACCGAGTAAATCGCCCGAGTGAATCACCCGCCGCAATGATGTCGTCTCGTTGAAAGAGGACTTTGCCATGACAGGCTGTTTTCGCGTGATATTGCTGGTCTCTCTGTCACTTTTTTGGGGAGGCCTGACGTTTTACACCGGTTTCGTTGTTCGAGTCATACACGATGTTTTGAATGACCCGATGGATGGCGGATTGATCACACAACGTGTCACTCACATCCTGCAGATACTGGGGGCCGTTGCTTGCGTTTTCATGATTCAGAATTGTTTCGTCGTGATAAAGCAGTTCCGAAGGTACGCAGCGAAAAAGCAGTCCCGAAGGTACGAAGCGGTATTGGTGATCTGCACTTTCTTGTTTGCCTGCTCGTTGATTGGATTGCACTTGGTTCATGGTCAATTAGATGCGGTGATTGATCGCCCGAATCATGAAGTGATTGACCGGGAGGCTTTTGTCGAAGGGCATCGCCGCTACAACCAGTTGACGACGGTTCAGTGGTTGTCGTCGTCTGCCTACTTGATGGCGACGGTGGTTGCATGGATGAAAGTGGATTCGCAGGCCGATCAAGACTAGCGCCTGATGGGACGTACTACCCAGAAAAAGAGCCGCAACTACCCACGCAGAAAAGAGGAACCTCGGAGTGGTCCTCCCCAAAAATGGGGAGAGGGGAGCCAGGATGGACTTTGCAAAGGCAACTTTTGAAATCGAGCTATCACGCCGCTA
>CAYUGI010000404.1:0-3715 GCA_964444105.1 uncultured Pirellulaceae bacterium | reverse complement strand
CCCCGAAGGAAGAGTGAAGTGTGGAGAATCCGCTACGGCGTTGCCCTCCGGGAGAATGAAGCAAATTAAAAGCTGCACGACCTCACAAGTTGGGGGAGAAGGGAGCCTGGGAAATCTGTGTCGACACCAACACCCAAGCGGAGCGTGAGGCCTGGGAAGTCCGCGGCGAAAGGTGCGCTAGTGCCAACAGATCTGGTCAGCATCGAAGATCGGGCCTTCGACGCAGGTGCGTTTGTAGTCCCACTCCTCTGGGCCGTCTTGTCGAACTTGCGCGACACAGGAAAAGCAGATTCCGATTCCGCAGGCCATCGGGGTTTCCATGGAGACTTGGCAATCCACGCCGGCCGCTTGGCAGACTTCCGCGACTTTTTCCATCATGATTTCGGGGCCGCATGTGACCACGCGAACACTCTCGCCGCTGGCAAGACCCGACAGTTTTTCAGCCAACACATCCGGTACCAGTCGTTTTTCCCCAACCGATCCATCGTCAGTGCAGAGCGTCAGATCAAAACCGGCTTCTTGGAAATCACTGACACCTGCCAGCAGGCTTTCGCGTCGCGCACCGTAGATCAACTCGACCGAGGACGCCCAGCCACTGGCGCGATTCGCGTCACCGAAATCCTGAGTTCCCATTGCCTCGCGGCCCAGCAGCAACATAGGTGTTTGCCCAATTCCGCCTGCAGTCATGATCAGCCGATCGCAAGGTCGATTTGAGAAACCATTTCCCAGTGGCCCCCAAAGTGTCACGTTAGTTCCGCGCGGACTTGCCGAAACCGCTTGCGTGAATGCGCCCTTGCGAACATAGACGACATCAATCCATTTCGGGTTGCCTTGTTCGTCATTGACGATGTCATAGATCGCTAGTGCCCGACCGATCAGCGGTGAATTGCGACTCGCCAGCCGAATCATGACAAATTGTCCGGGCACGGCAGTCACGGCGATCTGCGGCGCGGCAACTCTCAGCCGATACGTGTCTTCACCGATCACTTGGTGTTCGTCGATGACCGCATCGATTTGATGCATCGCGTCGGCATAGTAGTCTGCGTGAAGTTTCGACATAGCCGTGTTGGCCCCGTACTGCCGTCGCAGTTTTGTGTTAGGAAAATTTGAAGGGTAGGAAGATTCTGTCGGCGTGGTTTTTAGTAGTTTGTTGCCGGTCTGGCAATTTTTCTACCCTACCAATTTTTCTACCAATCACCAGCACCGATCCACTCACACCGTGATACACAATCCGCCATTGTATTTATCGTTTTCGCTTGCGACCTTTGCTGGCTGACGCTTTCTTCGTCCGCCCTGCACCGCGACGAGGCTTAGATGAGGAGCCGCTTGGCTTCTTCTTGCCTTTGGTAGCCGCGCGTTTCTTTCCAATGCCCTTCTTTGCTGGCCCCTTTTTCGCTGGGCGTTTTTTGCCCGAGCCTTTGCGTGGAGCCGATTTTTTGCCCGCTGTTTTCTTGCTACTTCGACCGCCGCCTTTGGCAGGACGTCGCTTGCGTGTTTCTTGTTTTTCCGATGGGTCGCCACCGATAACGGACCCCGACGATTGCTTCGAATCGCCTTCAAAGTCGAATTGAAACTCCGGTTCCTTGCGTACCCGTTTCGTTGGTCTTCTGCCGACTTTCGCGCTGCGGTTGGATGATGGGCTGGTCGTTGATCGCGACGCGTAGGCTGTTCGCTGCGCCGACCGTTTGCTGGCGCCGGAAACTTTTTTGCGATCCGCTTTCGCAGCGGCTGTTTGTGTTTCTGATTCGATGCGAGACGCTTCGGCTGCAGCTTGCAGCTTGCGAACTTCGTCTTTGCCAACCAGGCGATACGCTCCTGGTGGCACATCACCTAAGCGGAGCGGTCCGATTGCGATTCGTCTCAGCGTCTGAACTTTGTGCCCCAGGCGAGCCAAAATGCGACGGATTTCTCGATTTTTTCCTTCGCGAAGTGTGATTTCTAATTCAGTCGCTTTGGATTTCGCTTTAATGATTTTGGCACCGTCAACTTTGACATGGCCTTCAGCGATATAGATGCCCTTTCGCATGCTACGCATTGTCTCGGGCACAACCTTGCCTGCGACGACCACGCGATACACTTTGCGAACACCGTACTTCGGGTGCGCCAACATTTGGGCAAGGTCGCCATCGTTGGTCAGCAGGATCAAGCCTTCGCTGCTGCGGTCTAAACGGCCAACCGGAAAGATACGTTCGGTTTTGGGCACCAAATCGATCACGCGGGGACGGCCATGGGGGTCGCGGTTGGTCGTCACGATGCCCGTTGGTTTGTTGACGGCGTAATAGACCTTTTTCTGCGGACGAAGCAGGACGCCATCAATGTGGATTTTCGCCAGTTTGGGATCGACGGTGGTTCCCAGTTTGGATGTGATTTCGCCATCGACCGTGACACGCCCCGATTCGATCAGCTCTTCACACTGGCGCCGACTGCCGAATCCGGCCGACGCCAGCACACGCTGCAGGCGTTGTGGTCCCTGTGATCCTGCGGCCGTCGCCGCGTCGTTTTTGCTGCGCGAGCGGGTCGCTTTCTTTCGGGGGGACCGCTTGGGCATAACTGAGGGCTGCTAGGTGGCGCGATGGAGGCCGGAAGTCGGCTCGGATGCGACCAAAGAGGTGTGGAGGTGATCGACAAGTCCGCCCAACTTAACAGACAGGCGTCGTTTTGTGATGGTGTTGAATTGTCAGAAACACTGTCTTTCCGGGTGCGTATTGGGCGGACTCCTTGGCCTGCCTGTTCCCAAGAGCGCCAGATTCCATCATCATGGAGGTGAAGAATTTCCGCCCCCTCAACGTTGCCGTACATGTCGCTGGATCCTGAATTTGCCGCCGCGCTAGCTAACCATTCGATGGAAATCGATGAGCCGATCGCGCTGCGATTACAGCATTACGCGCAAACGCTTTGGAAACTAAACGAAACCATCAACCTGACCCGCCACACGACGTGGGATTTGTTTGTCGGTCGCGATTTGCGCGACTGTTTGCAATTGGCACCGCTGGTCCATGCGGGCGAAGAAGTCTTGGATTTGGGCAGCGGGAACGGTGTTCCCGGGATTCCACTGGCAATTCTTCGCGGAGATGTCGAAGTGGCCTTGGCTGAATCGGTCGCCAAACGTGCCAAGGTTTTGGGCGAGATCGTGACGGAATTGGATCTGCCGGTAGCTGTTTACGCGGCACGCGGTGAAGACTTGCTGGAAGATTTTCGGTTTAGCAGCATCGTATCGCGGGCTGTTGGCAAGATCACGAAGTTCTGCCGGTGGGTCGAGCCCCATTGGAGCAACGTAGACCGCCTATTGTTAATCAAAGGCCCCAAATGGGTTGAAGAACGTGGTGAAGCACGCCATTTGGGTGCGATGACCGATCTGCAGATTCGCCGTGTCGCGGAATATCCATTGGGCGATGATGCCGAAAGCGTCGGCGTGATCCTGCAGATATGGCCCAAAGGTCGACCAGAGCCGAACTCGACTAGCCCTGAGATTTCCGAGTAATTCGCCGGCGATCGATTCATTAATGCTGTGCTGCGAATCAACAGAGCCGATCTAATCTAGCAACGCTCTGGCATCTCTCTATACTTCGTCTCTAACCGCCACCAGCCATTTGAGTGCATTTGCATCGAATTGGGCGAGGTGGCGTTTTTTACAAGATCCCCTTTTCCGTTTGATCGCGAATGTCGGACTACGACCTAACTCACCTGAAGCAGCTGGAAGCCGAGAGCATTCACA
>CAYUGI010000403.1:0-3749 GCA_964444105.1 uncultured Pirellulaceae bacterium | reverse complement strand
ATCATTGCCGCGGGATCGCTTCACGCATTGGAGAATCACCGCGACCGCTTGGCTGACGATCACAAGCACGCCAAGCAGTTAGGTGTTGCGATCGAGTCGTGCAACGCGTTGTCGCTTCGTGGCGGACGCATCGATACAAACATGATCGTGTTCGAGATTGATCGGAAACTTTGCACAGGGGCAGATTTTCAAGCCAAGCTGGAGACCCAAGGCGTACGAAGTTTCGCGATTGACGAACACGCAGTTCGGTTGGTCACGCACTTGGATGTTAGCGAGAGTCAAATTGAAACCGCGTGCGGTGCTATTCAGAAAGTTGCAAACGAATAATCGCTTGGTTCCCTTCCATTTTCTGGCCCCCTCTCCCCAAAAATGGGGCGAGGGGAGCCATGTTCGATCGGTTTGAATTTTGTTGCTGCACCGGGCAGTGGCGTACGACTCTGCCGCTGGTGTAGCGTATTGGAACTGAAAAAATGAAACGTAGATTCGTCCACAACTGGCCAACGCTCTTCTGGGCGATGGTTGTGTTCGTCATGGCGATACTGTTCCGGCTTCCTTCGTGCTACGAGAGCTTTTGGCTTGACGAACTTCACACGGCGTGGACGATTTGCGACCGCTTTGGCGATGTAACGCAGCGCGCTGCGATTGGAAATCAAACGCCGATCTACTTTCGCATCATGTGGATTTGGCAATCTGTCTTTGGAGACAGTGAGATCGCACTGCGAATGAGTAGTGTTCTAGCGGTCGCGCTGAGTTCCGCGTTGTTGGTCGTGGGGATAAAGCAAACGACTCAGCGACTTTCTGCGGGCGTGTTTGCGGGCGGGATTTTGGCGTTAGAGTCCAGTTCCGTTTTCTTTGGAACCGAATTTCGGCCGTACGCATTTGTCATATTGATGTCCACGATCGCGATTTGGGCTGCGATGCTGATGTTGTCGCGCACGCTGGAGCAAAGTAATGGAAACTTGCGTTTGGTTTTTGTCGTTACTGTGACACTGGCTGCACTTTTTCATCCGACATCGGTTGTGACGATGGGTGTCTTGGCGTGCGCACTTTTGATGATACGTATATTGCGAGATGGTGTCAGTCTCCGAATTCAAATTGCGGACATCATCTCGATGACATTGATTGTTGCAGCAGCAATTTCCCTGACCGACACATCGCTACCGCAATCGTGGGAGAATCGATCACAATGGGGGGCATTCGGCACAGTCAGATCGGTTTGGGAGTTTTGGGCGATGTGGCCTTGGATTCCCATCGCAATCGTTCCCGTTGGTCTGGCGGTTTTGATGTGTTGGCGAGTCTCGTGGCGCATCGTAGGACTTGCCGTCTTGCCTCTTGTGGTCGGACTGGTGGCGATGAGCGTCTTTTTCGTAGCCTCGTACAACGACTGGGTTCCTCTTTGGCATCGTCGTTATTTCGTCGCGGTGTTGCCGATGTTGGCCTGGTCGGCTGGTACTTGTTTGGCCACGTTGCCTATTGTTTCGGTGCGCAAAATGGATCTGATTGGTACTCTGGTCGCGACGACGCTCGTTTGCGGCATGTTCGTGCAGCAAGGTTCGTGGAATTGGTTCCGTGTGACCAGCACTTGGATCGAACCGCGCAGTGAAGACTGGCGAGGAGCAGTGGCTTGGGTAAATGACAAACGCCATGAAGACGAACGCATCAATGTCTCATCGGGACTGATCGAAGCGAATAGTTGGCTCACGGCCGCTTTTGGCGGAGCGATCCAAGAAATGGTGATCGGACCAGATGAGAATCGTTACCTCACCTTTCCTGTACGCGGTCCCTATTTTCTTGAGGGGGCAACGCATCTGGATCTGCGGCCAGATCACTTCGTCTTTTACGCTTTGACAGGTGGTCGACCTCATGCTGGTACTGGTTGGGTGATTTCTCGATCAAACGATCGCTTGGCGACAGAGTGGGTCGAAAAGGAGATGGCAACCTTGCTCGATGCAAAGCAATTTGGGCGAATTTGCGTCCTGCACTACCGTAATCGTCCAAGCTCCTAAGTTGATTACGGATGGCAGCAGGAGCTAATTCGCTCTTGGGGCTGGCTTTCTTTCTATAGTTGAATGGTTGCGGATGATGTGTTTGTGCGGTCCCAACACGTAGTACTTTTGGTTTAGTTTGGAGCGGCTTGGTGAGAAACGCTTTGTCGTGGGTTGTCGTTGTTTTTCTTTCGGTTGGAATCGTCCAAGCCGATGAGTTTGCGCTGCGCGGGTATGAGAAGCTAACGGAATCCGCTTTTCTTCCTTCGGATTTTGACCAAGAGACTTTCGACCAAGTTTGGGCTAGTTGGCCGGAGCCTTTGCGGAGTGAAGCGGAGAAGGCTTCGCCGGAGCGGCGTCGGGAGATGGCGTTTGAGCGGTATGGTCTGACGACTCGGCCTGATGATGATTCCGGCAAACCGCTGCAGTATGTCGTTGGCAGTGACGGTCGCTGGACGATGAACTGCTTTTCTTGTCACGGAGGGAGCGTTTATGGCCAGCCGACGCCGGGCGCACCTAACAATGCGTTCGCGTTGCAGACGATGACGGAAGAGATTCGGAGCACGAAATTCCGCACGGGCAAATCGTTTTCGCGGATGGATGTTGGGGCGATGGTGATTCCGCTTGGCACCACGCATGGCACCACCAATGCTGTGGTTTTCGGCATGGGATTGATGCATAGCCGTGACGAGCAATTGAACTTGGTCAATCGACCGCCGGTCATGTTCACGCACCACGACATGGATGCTCCGCCATGGTGGCACTTTCACAAACGCCCTTACATTTACATCGACGGGTTTGCACAGAAAGGCCACCGTGGGTTGATGCAGTTCATGTTGGTGCCGGAGAACGGACCTGAGTTCTTTGCAAGCCACGAAGATGACTTCCGCGATGTGTACGCGTATTTGTCTTCGCTGCGAGCGCCGAAATATGAAGGCGAAGTTGACGAGAAGTTGGCGGAGCAGGGCAGGGAATTGTTCAATCAGACGTGTGCCGAGTGTCATGGCACGTATGGCAAAGACGAGACGTATCCGAACCGGCGGATTCCGCTTGATGAGATCGGTACGGACCCGGTGCGGTTGGAGGCGTTGTCGGTGCAAGGCCGCGAGTTGTATTCACGTAGTTGGTTTGCCAATGCGGGCCGCGATGATGAGCAAGAAACGGTGGTCGATCCCGTTGGCTACGTTGCCCCGCCGCTGGATGGTGTGTGGGCAAGTGCGCCGTATTTTCACAACGGGAGCGTGCCGACGCTGTGGGGTGTTTTGAATCCAGCGAAACGACCGACGGTGTGGCGAAGGGTGGCCGAGGCAATGGATGAGCAGAAGGTTGGCTTGACGACTGAGTCGGTCCCGAAAGTCCCGCTGACCGAACCGGACAAAGCAGTGCGACGGACCTATTTCGACACGCGACGTTTTGGCAAAAGCAATGCGGGGCACGATTTTCCCGATCAGCTGGGTGACGCGGAGAAACGAGCGGTTCTGGAGTATTTGAAGACGTTGTGATCGGGACAATTGAGCTGCATCCGCAGCTGTTCAATTCCATCGCATCCTTGACCAAAAACAGCTTGCCGTCATACTGTTTTTGCCGCAGGGGTGTCCGAATCGGACTGAGAGTTTTGGTGCTATTTCCAAAATAACCCTTCGAACCTGATACGGATCATACCGACGAAGGGAGCGAGGAAGCTACGCACAGGTTTACTGCGTGAGCCATTCTCTCTTGCTGAGTTTGTTTTTCCTGGTCGCTAACTTTTAGGAAAAATGATGA
>CAYUGI010000402.1:0-3753 GCA_964444105.1 uncultured Pirellulaceae bacterium | reverse complement strand
AAGAATTCGCGACACCTGGAAGATTTAGCAGCATGGAATTGACCTCCGACGATGCAATTGCGGCCTTTGGTTTGTTGATTGCAGAAGCAGCCAAAGGACTGGTCGACTCGCACGATGAGTCGTTGGACAAACGAGCCGCGATGATGCGAGTCGAATCGCCGGTTTTTCAACGCGATGGGGACGAACTTCTCTTTGAATTCAAAGTCAAAGGCAATCGGCAAAAGCCTGTCGTTGCGTCAGTCGTCGTGGTACCCGAACGCGGCGAGGACGGTGAGGATTTTGATTACACACCGCTGAATGTCAGTTTGACCGGTGTCCCCAAATGCGAGTGCAGCGATTTCACTCGTGATAGTCGCTGTTCGCACACGCTGGCCGTTGCGTGGTGGCTTCAAGAGCAGCTCACGCGCCGCAGCATCACCGAAGTCTTTGAGTTCTTCGATGAATTGGAAGTCGATACGATCGCGGCGGGTCGCGAAGTCTGCGACACGCTGCTGAAGTTGGCCGACGAGGCCAATAAAGTGTCCACCGCTGCCGCAACCCAGTTGCAGTGGCGAGTCGGGTTGTCAGATTCGCGGTATTACGCGCCATTGTCGATCACCGCCTACGAACAAAAGCCGCGCAAGAACGGGAAAGGTTGGACGAAAGGAAAAGAGATCCGCAGCTTTGACTTGTTGAAACGGGATTTTCATGGCAACCAAGTCGACGGCGAAATCGCTGGATTGATTGCTTCACCAAGTTATAGCTTCGACGGCGACCATTTCACCGAGTACCGCGCACTTCAACTCCTGGCCGGTCACCCTAACGTCGCATGGGACGATCGTGATGCGACACATTTGTCAGTGCATGCCGGCGAGCTGACGCTGAATTTGGAACCGGTCGAGATCGATGTTGAAAACGAAGAGGGCACTGAGACCGTCACACGTTTTCGGCCAGTGATTGGCGTCTCAGGGATCAAGATTGAACCGTCCGAGTGTGAAGTCTTGCTCGGTTACAGCAGTCCCGTATCACCGGTCGTCGTATTTGCTGATTCCAAATTCAATCGGCTGATTGTCTGCACGCTGCGCAACCCGCGCGCAACAAGCTTGATTCAGTATCTGATCAAAGCAGATTTGGAAGACGTGCTTTTCGATGCTCCGACGGCGGCAAAAATGTCTGTGGGGGCGGCTCGTGTTGACTCGTTGGTGCGTGTTGGCCTTCCGCAACAACTCGCTGGCCCGATCCAACCGGTTGATGCGGAGTTGGTATTTGAATTGCGCCCACGCGTCGGTGCTGGTCTGCACATCGCGTTGGTGATGCATGAAGATCGTTTTCGCAGCGAATTGGTTCCCGGCAAGACGCCCGAGATCGTGTCATGTTTGACCGATGAAGGCCCCGTGCGTCTGCAGCGTAATTTGGAAGGTGAAACGACAAATGCGAAAGCCGTGGTCGAGCGTTTTCTTCTGAGTGGGCTTTCCGGAGACGGTGATTTTGCTTGGGTAGCCGAAACGGATGAGGCGGCATTGGACCTGTTGGCACGCTTGCATCGCGGTGGCGACGAAACGCCGCGATTGATCTGGCCGGAAGGTGAGTCGATTAAAGTACGCGGCGAAATCACGCCCGGATCTTTGCGAGTGCACATTGACGATCGCAAAGACTGGTTCGGGCTCAGCGGCACGCTGACTTTGGATGGCACTGACGTGAAGTTGGCAGACTTGCTGGCGGCGGTCCGTGACAAGCGGTCACTTGTTCAAGTGGGCGATCGCGAGTTCGCAAAGATCAGCGATGCTTTCCGAAAACGTTTGGAGCAACTCGGTGACGCTGTCGTGTTGGATCGCGGTTCGCTGAAGGTTGCTGATGCTGCAGTACCCGCTGTCCAAGAGTTGATCGGTGACGATGTTGGTTTAGAGGCGACTGCGCGTTGGCACGATTCGATTGCACGGCTGGAGTCACTTTCCAACTGGACACCGGAACAACCGGATGCACTTGATGCCGAGCTTCGCGACTACCAATTGGACGGATACCGTTGGCTGGCAAAACTCAGCACGTGGGGAGTTGGCGGGATTTTGGCCGACGACATGGGACTGGGGAAAACCGTTCAAACGCTCGGCGTCTTGGTAGATCGTGCAGCCGAAGGGCCGGCGCTTGTCATTGCGCCGACCAGTGTGGGTGAGAACTGGATCCGTGAGACGAAGCGATTCGCACCAGAGCTGACCGCGAAGCTCTATCGCGATAGCGATCGTGACAAACTGATTCAATCGGCCGAGCCCGGTGATGTCATCATTGTCAGTTATCAATTGGTGCAGCGTGATGTCAAACGATTTGCGTCTCGGCAGTGGCACACGTTGGTGCTGGACGAAGCCCAGTTCATCAAGAACTCGCAGACGAAAACTTCGCAGGCGATTCGCAAGCTGGAAGCAGACTGGCGCATCGGTCTCTCGGGAACGCCTTTAGAGAACCATCTAGGCGAGCTTTGGAGTCTGCTTCGTACTTTGAGCCCAGGACTATTGGGCTCGTGGGAACGATTCCGAACACGCTTTGCTGATCCGATCGAACGACATAAAGATGACGAGCGTCGCTTGTCGCTGGCACGACTGGTTCGTCCGTTTATTCTCCGGCGTACCAAAGACAAGGTGCTCAGTGAACTGCCACCGCGTACTGAGATCCAATTGCAGGCTCAACTGAGCAAACCCGAACGCAAGCTTTACGAGGATGCCCGAATCGCTGCCGTGGCGGAGCTCAGTGGTGTCGTTGAGAATCAGAAGGCGGGCGAGCAGCGGATGCGAACGCTCGCTTGGTTAACAAGATTACGGCAATTGGCCTGCCACCCTCGGTTGGTCGATAGTGCTTGGTCAAAGACTTCCGCCAAGTTAGACCTGATGATGAATTTGGTCGAAGAATTACGCGAGGGTGACCACCGAGCACTTGTGTTCAGCCAATTCGTCAAGCACTTGGGCGTTATTCGCGAAGCTCTGGATGAACGTGGTATCGAGTACCAGTACCTTGATGGATCTACTCCCGCAAAAGAACGCCAGCGGCGCGTCGACGCCTTCCAAAATGGCGAAGGCGACTTGTTCCTGATTTCGTTGAAGGCAGGTGGTACGGGATTGAATCTGACGGCTGCCGACTACGTCATTCACTTGGACCCCTGGTGGAACCCCGCCGTGGAAGACCAAGCGACCGACCGCGCCCACCGAATCGGTCAAGAGCGACCAGTCACGGTCTATCGTCTTGTCGCGAAGGACACGATCGAGGAACAAATCCTAGAAATGCACGCTGACAAACGAGAGTTAGTCGCAGGCGTTTTGGACGGCACCGATCGAGCGGCCAAGATGAATACAGCCGACTTGATCGAACTCATTCGCGAAGGCGTCGTGTCTTAGTTTTTCCATTCCCGGTTGTCCCGCTAGGCTCTGGCGAGGGCGCGCTACGACCTGGTCCGAATGGGCAGTTTGTAGGGCTTCACATTTTTAATGCACGAGCAATCGCTGCATACAACCAGGGTCTGACGTGACAATTTGAGCTGCAAAATGCCGTCTTTTTCAGCTTGTGACCAAACGTGTCACTGCGGCGTCGGATATTACTTGTGTCAGGCAAACGACAGCAAGCTTCTCCACCTTACCAAGTGGGAGCCTTTTTGGTTGTTGGTTTGCCAATCGACCGGTAGGATGCGTGCATTCGCCAGTCGATTTCGGTGAATTTCATTCGGGTAATAGAGCAAGGATTTAAGGGAATGGCCAAAGCAAAAAAAGCAACCGCAGCACAATCCAAGGGCGT
>CAYUGI010000401.1:0-3762 GCA_964444105.1 uncultured Pirellulaceae bacterium | reverse complement strand
ATAGGTAGCCCAGGCAAGTACGGTTGAGGGGATTTTTCAGGGAAAGTATCGTATCGGGAGTTGAAAAGACCTCGAAAATTCACACTCATCATCGAGCTGGCGATTTACGAGGATGACAACGCAACGGGCTAAGGACCTCCCCGGCAAATGAAATACTGTCAAATCGATAAAATCCTCGAACTTAAGCCCGGCAAACTGCTGGTTGGTGAGCGTGCGATGCATGCCGAAGAGGAATACTTGGCCGACCATTTTCCGAATTTCCCCGTCATGCCCGGGGTGATGATGCTGGAAGCACTTCATCAGGCCGCGATTTGGCTCATTCGTACAGGTGACAATTTTCAAAGCCCATTGGTATTGCTAAGAGAAACACGAGCCGTCAAGTTCGGCGACTTCCTTTCGCCCGGTGAGACTCTACAAATCCATGCCCAGTCCATTAAGGAAGAGGGGCCGATGACGACAGTCAAAGCGGTCGCCAAAAAAGGTGACCGAGTGACCGTTTCGGCTCGACTGATTCTGGAGCGTTGCAGTAGCAATGATTCCGAGCGGATTGGTACAGACGACGACGTACGCCGCAGAGTAAAAAAGCAATTTGGTGAGCTGTTTGGCGAGCAATGGCTCAGCGAACAGCCACCTACCGCTGCGACAACCAACGCATAAACAATCATTGGGCTGAATGCCCACGCCACAACACATTAACCACCCATCCCACGTATCCACGCAAGGATCCACTCGATGCCACTGACGCAAGACGAAATTTTTTCCAAGGTCCAAGAATCATTGATCGACGCCCTGGGAGTTGATGACGACGAAGTCACCCAGGAAGCTACCTTGGTTGGCGATCTAGGTGCGGAGTCCATCGACTTTTTGGACATCGTTTTCAAGCTCGAAAAAGCTTTTAACATCACTATCCCGCGAGAAGAGCTTTCGCCCGAAGATATTTTGACGAACAATCAATACGTCAAAGACGGCAATGTGACCGCCGAGGGCTTGGCCGAACTGAAGACACGTATGCCATGGGCCAACCTGTCAGAGTTCGAGAAAAACCCTCGTGTCCAAGACTTCGGCAACCTGCTGACCGTGGGCGACCTGTGCCGCTACGTTGGCGAGAAGATGGATGGCTGATTGATCGTTGAGCTCACTCTGCCTCTGGGAGAGTCGAGCCTTAGCGAGGTGAGGGCCAACAACCTCCACCTTTTCACTTTTCAATCCTGCACAAGGCTGGAGCAAGCTACCCAAATGCGATGGTTCTGGGTCGATCGTTTCACTGAATTCGTCAGCGGGTCGCACACATGCGGGCTGAAGAATATCTCTTTGGACGAAGAGTGCGTCGATGAATACTGTCCTGGCTATCCAATGCTACCGCCAACGCTGATCATCGAAGGCATGGCGCAGATGGGTGGCATCATGGTGGCTGAACATTTCAAATTTGAAAAACGTGTCGTGCTGGCGAAGGTTGGCAAAGCAAAATACCACCTTCCCGCTCGCACCGGCGACCAACTGCATTACCGTGTCACCATGGATGCAGTACAGGAAGACGGTGCTACGGTTTCGGGGGTCAGTCACTGCGACGGAAACTTGCAAGCCGAAATCGACTTGATGTTCGCGTTCTTGGAACCTGGGCGTTTTACTGATGGCCCGTTATTCAAACCGGGTGACTTGAAGTCGATGTTGCAGTTGATGCGTTTCTTTCATGTCGCAGTCGACGCGGACGGCAAACCCGTTCCGATTTACACCAATATTTGATTGAGAGTCACTGCGATGCGCCGTCGAGTAGTCATCACCGGTATCGGAATGGTCAATCCCTTGGGGCACGATGTTGCTTCGGTGTGGGCCGGCCTTCAAGAAGGAAAGAGCGGCGTCGGGTACACCACACTATTCGATGCTAGCGAATTTCCGACCAAGATCAGCGCCGAAGTCAAAGGTTGGGACATCACGCAAACCGGTGAGCTCGCCGAGCGTTGGGCGAAAAAGGGACGCCACACCAAATTCGCCGCGGGTGCCGCCAACCAAGCGTTTGCAGACAGTGGGGTCTTGGATGTCATCAAAGACCCTACTCGGCTCGGTGTCTATCTTGGCAGTGGCGAAGGCAACCAAGACTTCACGACGTTCAGCGGCATGATGGTCGCGGCGTTGGAAAACGGAAAATACGACGCGGAGAAGTTTGTCTCTCGTGGCGTCGAACTACTCGACCCTATCAACGAACTGGAGCAAGAGCCGAACATGCCAGCCGCCCACATGGCTGCCATGTTCAACGCACAGGGACCTAATTTCAATTGCTTGACCGCGTGCGCAGCAAGCAGCCAAGCCGTTGGCGAAGCCACTGAGATCATTCGCTGCGGCGATGCCGATGTGATGCTGGCGGGCGGCACCCACAGCATGATTCATCCCTTCGGCGTCACCGGATTCAATTTGCTGACAG
The DNA here is from genome assembly GCA_964444105.1 of uncultured Pirellulaceae bacterium. Classification (GTDB taxonomy): domain Bacteria; phylum Planctomycetota; class Planctomycetia; order Pirellulales; family Pirellulaceae; genus K23-9. The sequence goes on along the minus strand of CAYUGI010000401.1, from coordinate 1,343 downwards.
CGCTGAGCGAAAGTAACGATGAACCAACCAAGGCCAGCCGACCGTTTGATCGCTTGCGAGACGGCTTTGTTCTTGGCGAAGGTTCGGCGATGGTCATTCTGGAGGAATTGGAATCCGCCAAAGCACGCGGCGCGACAATCTACGGTGAAATCGCAGGCTACGGCACAACCGCCGATGCCTACCGAATCACCGACATTCCGCCCGATGGGCACGGTGGCATTGGAGCGATGCGAATGGCGATTGCCGACGCAGGACTCAACACGTCAGACATCGATTACGTCAACGCGCACGGCACTAGCACAACCGTAAATGACAAAGTCGAATCTTTGGCCTGCCGAGAAGTTTTTGGGGAAGACGCTGCCAAGACTCCGGTCAGCAGTACGAAGAGTATGATGGGCCACCTGATTGCCGCCGCCGGTGCAAGCGAATTGATCGTTTGCTTGATGGCGATGCGTGACAGCGTGATGCCGCCCACCATTAATTACGAAAATCCCGATCCCCTGTGCGACCTGGACTACATCCCCAACGAAGCTCGACCCGGCAAAGTGAAGTATGCACTAAACAATAGCTTCGGATTCGGCGGTCAAAATGTATCACTGTGCGTCAGCCAGTTTGACCAGTAGCAGGCAGACTCCGTTCTGACGCTCGCTTACTGCTCACGCCGATAAGTTTGTCTTAGCGGAATCCGCAAGGTTTTTTGTCGCACGAATCGAATGAGCATCAACCATGCCTGACTTCTCCGACGCAGAATTGGTCGCATTTCTTGACGAAGCGCTTCCTGCGGACCGTTGCTCAGATCTTGAACAACAGTTACGCAGCGACGAAGTTCTTCGTCATCGTCTAATCGAAGTGCGCGGTCGCGAAACGGCGGGACTGCATACCATTGGTGCAATCTGGCGTCGCTCGCAAATTTCGTGTGCTGACCGATCCGAACTAGGACAGTACGTCCTGGGAACACTGCCCAGCGAACACGTCAGCTACATTGATTTCCACCTCAATGAGATCGGTTGCCGCTACTGTCGAGCGAACTTGGAGGACCTTCAAGCCGCAAGTGAATCGCAAACGTCGCAGGCCGATCAAAATGCATCACGGCGCAAACGCTATTTCCAAACCAGCGCTGGCTACTTGAACGAAAGCCAGTAGCAGGTCATCGATCTGATTGACAAGCGTGGAAGTCAAATTGACGGGGTCGAGTATTTTACATTCTGATTTCTAAGACGTCCGCACGCCTGCCATCCGTTTAGAAAAGACCGCGGCGGCGACATATCAGAGTCTGCCTGCTACAAGAATGCCGCAGGCATGGCCCCTGTGCCGCCCGCCTCAAGCACTCCCCTCGATCGCGG
>CAYUGI010000400.1:0-3763 GCA_964444105.1 uncultured Pirellulaceae bacterium | reverse complement strand
CTGCAGCAGACGAAACCGTACGAGTTCGGTGACAGCGTCGCGAACATTGATCTACCACAAACGGTCGTCAACGCACTTCTGCGACAAGGTGACGAACGACCGATTCGGCTACGCGGCGATGACATCGTTGTCCACAAAACGCGGAACCATCCCAAGTGCGCGACCACCGTCATCATGGATATGAGCGGTTCCATGCGTTACGACGGGCAGTACGTGAACGTCAAACGGATGGCACTTGCGCTGCAGGGGCTGATTCAATCGGAGTACCCCGGTGATTTCCTGCGTTTCATCGAAATGTACACGTTCGCCAAACTCTGTGCTCCAGGCGAAATCATCGACTTGATGCCCAAGCCGGTAACGATTCATGATCCTTGGGTTCGTCTAAAGGCGGACATGAGCGACGGTGACATCAGCGAACAGCAGATTCACCCGCACTTCACCAACATTCAGCATTCGCTACAGCTAGCACGCCAAAACCTTGTCAACTGTGATACGCCGAATCGTCAAATTGTGTTGATCACCGACGGATTGCCGACGGCACATTTCGAGGACGAATGGCTTTACATGTTGTATCCGCCCGATGCGAAAACCGAAGAGGCGACGATGCGCGAAGCCGCGCTTTGCCAACGCGAAGGGATCACGATCAACATTTTCCTGATTCCCAGTTGGTCACAAAGCGAAGAAGACGTACGGTTCGCTCATCGCATGGCGCAAATGACCAAGGGCCGAGTCTTTTTCACAGCCGGCAAAGATCTCGATCGGTTTGTGCTTTGGGACTATGTTCAAAATCGCCGCGACATCATTACATAGTTTGCGGCGAACCCAAGCTACTCAACGGTTTTCTGTCGCGACTGGCGTCGATGCAACATCGTCCAGAAGCTGATCGCTGAAAGAATAACACCAGCCATCGTTGCAAGAATCATCTGCTGGTTGAAGCGAACCAGAATCAGCGTCGATGCGACTTCGATAAAGATCAACGCTAGCACCGCGACGATCAGCGTATCCCGATTGATTTGAAAGAGCACCCAAGATCCAAGTGGCGCTCCGATGATGATGATTGGAATGCAAACCAGCCAGTAGTTGGTAGCGATCCCAATGTCGTGCAAAATCACGCCGTGAAAAAAGAACCCCAGCAACGAATTGAACGCCATCACCATGATTGTCGTTGGCGTAGACGTTTGTTCGTCTAATCCAAAGTAAAGCGTCAAGACGATAAAGACCATCGCGTCAGCTCCGGCACCGGTGTAAGCCGTAAACAGACCACCAACAGCACCCACCCAGGCAAGCAAGCAGCGTCGATGCCAATTCCAAACGCTGATCTCTTGCGTGGGTTGCCATTTCACACCCCATCTGGAAATCACCATCGCCACTCCAAAGACTGCCAACATTAATGTGAACAGAACTTTGGGATACGGATTGGGTGCTTTCAAGAGGAAAGTTCCCAACGTCACGCCCACGGTGCCGCCGAGGCAAGACCACCCCAACACGCGCGGAAGAACTCTCACGCCACGGAGCCAAATTGTCATTGAAGCCATCGTCATGCCGACCGACTGCAGCATCAACCCCACGGTCCGAGCATCTTCCGCCGGCATCTGGAAGACTTTTGTAAAGACAGGGAATGCGACCGCCGCACCGCCTTGCGGAGTTGCCCCGGCAATGAATGATCCGAACAACATCGTGATCGACATTGGCCAATAGGACGTGAACAGGTTCCATGACTGCGAATATGTCATGTACGACGCCCAAACGATCACAATTAGTGCGACGGCAACGGCGTAGACTCGCGTCGCCTGTTTGGGATTGATGAGAGTCATCTAAGTAGTGATCGCGTTGATGTGATGTCGTAAAAATGCCCTCATTTTCGAGGCTTCTCGCTAATCGCGACTTTGATTTCACTCTCGCGCTTGCGGGAGAGTCGAGCCTAAGCGAGGAGAGGGTGTCCGCGCGACGATGCCCTCCCCGGCCGCTACTGCGTTCGACCCCTTCCGCTGCGCGGGAGGGTGAAGAACGAGCCTATAACGCGCGGTGGTTTGAGATCTACGCTTGAGGGTTGATGGCGCTTAGCGAGACCTGTCTCGGTTCAGCATAATCACACATCGATGATTCGACAAAACCTAATTGGTGACTCTCCATCAACGACTCAATGCTCGCAGTGTATTCGCCACTCTGCCCTGGGCAGTTTCTCAATACGGAGTGTGAAATGACAGTGCGGAAAGAGTGCATCGAACTACCTAATACGCCTTGGCGAAAATCGCTTTTTGGGCGGCGGGCTTGCCGGTATAGAAACAAGTGCCGGCCTCCTCGTTATCGTCCCGAGGAATACAACGAATCGTCACCTTGAGTTCTTTTAGCAACTCGTCGATCGCGTCTTCATCCGAGAAATGACAGTGTGCGAATCCGCCATGGATCTCGGGCGCGTCGGCGTTTTTGGGTGTAAAGAACGCACGGAAGTCCGCTTCGTTGTTAATCGTTACTGTATTGTCGCTGCGTAGTTTTGCTGCGCGATCGAAAAGTCCTTGCTGCATCTCACCCAGCAATCCGACAACACTGCTGACAAATTCGTCACGCGCCATGCCACTGCTTTTGGGCTGGTCGCGGCGACCGACGAAAACAGAGTTTTTATCCATATCCTTAGGACCGACTTCGACTCGGATCGGAACGCCCCGTTTGACATGGTGCCACTTTTTCTCGCCGCCACGAATGTCTCGGTCATCAACGACGACGCGAACCGGAACATCGTTGTAGCGTTGCGCAACAAGTTCTTTGCGAAGTGATTCGACATACTCAAGCACTGCAGTGCGTTGCTCGTCGTTTTTGTAAATTGGCAGAATGACGATTTGATCCGGCGCAATTTTTGGCGGCAACACAAACCCATCGTCGTCGCTGTGGGTCATGATCAGAGCGCCGACCAGACGGGTAGACACACCCCAACTGGTTGTCCAAGCAAACTCTCGCTCGCCCGCTTCGCTTTGAAACATGATTTCTTGGGCTTTCGAGAAATTCTGGCCGAGGAAGTGACTCGTACCAGCTTGCAGTGCTTTACGATCCTGCATCATCGCTTCGATGGTTAACGTATCGACGGCACCGGGAAACCGCTCGGCCGGAGTTTTGGACCCAATCGTTACCGGCATTGCCATCCAGTTTTCAGCAAAGTCCGCATACACATCGATCATCCGTTCGGTCTCTTGGACCGCTTCTTCGCTGGTCGCGTGAACCGTGTGGCCTTCTTGCCACAAAAACTCTGCGGTCCGCAGAAACATTCGCGTCCGCATCTCCCAACGTACGACGTTGGCCCATTGGTTGATCAGGATTGGCAAGTCACGGTAACTCTGCACCCACTTCGCGTAGGTCGCACCGATAATCGTTTCGCTGGTCGGACGCACGATCAGTGGTTCGTCCAGTTTGCCGGCAGGCCTTAGCCCACCATCAGGATCGGGTTCCAAGCGGTGGTGCGTAACGACTGCGCACTCTTTTGCGAATCCTTCGACGTGTTCGGCTTCCTTTTCCAAAAAGCTCATTGGTATGAACAGCGGAAAGTAAGCGTTCTGGTGTCCCGTTGCTTTGAACATGTCGTCCAACGCCCGCTGCATGTTTTCCCAAAGGCGATAGCCCCATGGTTTGATCACCATGCAACCGCGAACAGGAGATGACTCAGCCAAGTCAGCCGCACGAATGACTTGTTGATACCACTCCGGATAATCTTCTGCTCGAGTGGGTTGGATTGCCGTCTTGGGTGCTTTGGCCATGGAGCCGCTCTTGAAAT
>CAYUGI010000399.1:0-3771 GCA_964444105.1 uncultured Pirellulaceae bacterium | reverse complement strand
GTTATTTGTCTTGCAAGAGCCGATTTCTTCCGTTTTAGCGCAACATCAAAAAGCGTGAGCGAGGGACCGAAAAAATGCCCGTTGTCCCTCGCTCACGCATCGGCTTTCCAGTTCTTCACAACCTCTCACGCCTAGCGATCAAGCAACCTTTGTCGTGCAAACGAGAAAACGCCCCGAGCAGTCTGATAGTGTCAGGCTGTTCGAGGCGTTGAATCGCGTTTCTTGAAGCTTGGCAGGATTAGCTTCTGCTACGGCGACGACGACGCGTGACCAGACCCAATGCCATGGCTCCAAGACAAGCGAAGGAACCAGGCTCAGGAACGGCTGTTGTTCCAACATACGAGGTCGTGAAATTGTTGACGAAGAAGGCATCTCCAGCGGCACCCGTCAGAGTCACGCTGGGGAAACTGCTGGGCAGGGAGGCAATTTGCCCAGGTGCGGGTCCAAAGAAAGTCGCAGCGTCATACGTCCCGGCGACTGTTCCGGTGCCAGCCGTAATGTTGATCACGCTGCTAATGGTTAAGAATTCGCCTGGATCAACAGTATCGCCAGCACCGCCATCAATGCCCAGGCCCACACCGTTGACCGAAGAAACGTTTGCAGACCCGGTGATGGTGTGAGTCACGTCAAATGTAAGCCCTCCATCCATCAGTCCCATTTCAGTGAAGGTGTACGAAGTGCCGGTGCCGGTTGGCTCTCCGGAGAGGGTGACAACACCCGCACTTCCAATTGAAACCATCGTCACGCATAAGATCGCCGTAGCAAAAATTCTGTTCATCTGTTTGGCCTCTTTAAACTGTCTGTCTAGGAAGGAAATTAATAACGACAGCAAACACGCCCCAAACGGAAGGGTGGGGTCGCATGTTCACTAGTGGTCAAGTATAGACTCGGCTTATGCCATTTCGATCCTCAGAATTCCCGCTATTTTCATGTGTTTGTTTGTTTTTGACCGCTGGCTCTGGCGGTTTTGCGACAAATGATGGCTTTTGTGTGGACTTCGGCATCCGGCAGGGCGAGTCACCTTTTTCCACCTGGGGGTGGTTTAAAAAGTGGTAACCGCCGCGAAAGCGAGGGATTTAGGCGGTAACTCGCTTACGCGGCGGGTTACCAAACTCCCCTAGCCTCAAACAGTGATTTGCCATCGGCATCCGGTATGTCATGGGATTTTCGGGGCAAATTCGACTAGCAGGTCAGTCGATTTTCGTCGCTCTGCTTGAACCGGGCGGTGTCCAATTTGGGTTATGGCGAACCCAGTCACATCAACAACGTCCTACCTGGGATTCTTCTGCCGATGCGCAGGCGGAACGCGATTTGCCCTTCCCCTGTCGTTCAACCTTTGCCATATTTCGCGATCAATTTGACGCGAGGGCTGCTGCGCCCTGATCGTTCACTTCAATGGAACGCCCGCTGGTACGGAATGCCGTTGCCTCAGGATGGCCGTTGCCTCAGGATGATTGGGAGCTGAACTGCGTCGTCCTTATATCAACCGCTCGAAGCGAATTAACACACAAGCCACGTTCAAGACGGCTCCCAGCCTTTCTGATTTTGACACGTTCGTTTTCCGTGTCCTGGGATTTTTGCTCAATAAGATCGTGCGTTGTTTAGGTGAAAGATTATGAATCTGGAGAAACTACGAAACATCGGGATTAGCGCCCACATCGACTCGGGGAAAACCACCCTCAGCGAGCGCATCCTTTACTACTGCGGTCGGATTCACAAGATCGAAGACGTTCGTGGTGGCGGTGATGGCGCGACGATGGATCACATGGAGCTGGAAAAAGAGCGTGGAATCACGATCACCAGTGCCGCGACCAGCGTCGAATGGAAAGGTCACCCGATCAACCTAATCGATACGCCGGGCCACGTTGACTTCACCGTCGAAGTGGAACGTTCACTGCGTGTTCTGGACGGTGCCGTTTTGGTTCTCTGTAGCGTCGGTGGTGTTCAAAGCCAGTCGATCACGGTCGACCGTCAAATGAAACGCTACCAGTGCCCACGCGTCGCTTTCATTAACAAGATGGATCGTACCGGTGCCAACCCATTCCGCGTGGCTGAACAACTACGCGAAAAATTGGGTGCCGATGCCTTCTTGATGCAGTACCCGATCGGACACGAGGACACGTTCTCGGGCGTTTGCGATCTAATCGAAATGAAAGCGTATACGCACGCTGGAGACGAAGGCGAAGAGATTATCGTCGGCGATATCCCTGCGGACTTGCAGGACGAGTGCGAAGAGTACCGCGGCAAGATGCTTGAAGCCCTGTCGATGTACAGCGACGAAATGATGGAGAAACTTCTCAGCGAAGAAGAAATCTCCACCGAACTGATCTATAAGGTCACGCGTGACGCTGTCTTGGGTGGAGCAACTCCCGTCTACATGGGAAGTGCCTACAAGAACAAAGCGGTTCAACCTTTGTTGGATGCCGTACTGAAGTACTTGCCCAGCCCACTTGATCGCGAGATCAAGGGTAGCGATCCCAAAGACGAATCCATCAAGATCGATTTGAAGCCTAATCCTGACGCACCTTTCGTTGGCATGGCATTCAAGATTGTCGATGATGCTTTCGGCCAGCTAACCTTCATGCGTATCTATCAAGGTACGATTGAAAAAGGCGGCTCGTACATCAACCAGCGTTCAATGAAGAAAGAGCGTTTCAGCCGTATCGTGCGGATGCACAGTGACAAACGTGAAGAAATCGATACTGCGACCGCTGGCGATATCGTTGCCGTCATGGGAATCGACTCCGCATCGGGTGATACTTACGGCATCGAGCGTGACCAGTGCACGCTTGAATCGATGTTCGTTCCGGATCCGGTGATCAAAATCGCGGTGGATCCAAAGAACCGAAGCGAATCGGACAAGATGAGCAAGGCGCTCCAGCGATTCCGCAAAGAGGATCCAACCTTCCGCGTCTTCACCGACGAAGAAACCAAAGAGATTCTGATCAGCGGCATGGGCGAGCTTCACTTAGAAGTTTACATCGAGCGAATTCGCCGCGAGTACGGCGTTGAGATCGAAGTGGGTGCTCCGAAGGTGAGCTACCGTGAAAGCCCAACCAGAGAAGTTGAATTCGACTACAAGCACAAGAAGCAGTCGGGTGGTTCCGGTCAGTTTGCCCATATCAAGGGTCGCCTGAGTCCGATCGAATCCGACAGCGAGGACTCGTTTGAGTTCGAGGACAATGTGACTGGTGGTCGTATTCCTAAGCAGTTCATTCCTGCCGTCGAAAAAGGCTTCCGCGACTCTTTGAAGAAAGGGCCTGTTGCCGAGTACCCGGTGGTGGGAACAAGAATCGATCTGGATGACGGTAGCTATCACGACGTTGACTCTTCGGAGAAAGCGTTTTACACCGCTGCTCAAGGCTGTTTCCGTGAGTACTTCAAACAGGCTGGCCCAAAACTGTTGGAGCCAATCATGAAGATGGAAATCGAAGTCCCCGAAGACTTCCAAGGTACAGTCGTGGGCGACGTGATTAAGCGTCGCGGCGTCATGAGCAGCAACGATATCGTCGATGGAAACAGCGTGATCAACGCTGAAGTTCCACTTGCCGAAACGTTTGGCTACGCAACAGACGTGCGAAGCATGACGCAAGGACAAGGAACGTTCACGATGGAACTACTTTGCTTCCGCCAAGTCCCATCGAACATTCAAGAAGAGATCGTCGAAAAGAAGAAGCAGGAAAAGTTGGTCGGAGCCAAATAGTTCCCACACGGCTTTCTGTCGAAAAATAAAAACGGTGAAGCGAGAAATCGCTTCACCGTTTTTTCGTG
>CAYUGI010000398.1:0-3791 GCA_964444105.1 uncultured Pirellulaceae bacterium | reverse complement strand
TGGTTGGCAGGGAAGCCACCGCTGTCAGGCGTTTTTCAATGGGAAGCCATTGGAACTACCGGATCGGTGCGCGCCCACGACTTGCTCATTGGTCGCTGATTTTGGCCGCGATGCTTTGGGGAGCTTTGACCTCAACTCCTGCTCAAACACAGGAAGTCAGCAGCGAGATCGTGAGAGTGAGTGGCGATGTCGTCCACCGATGGAAAATTGGTGACGCCCAGGCATCTCTGTTCGAAGGCAACTGCCACCTAAGCCACGACGGAAAGAATGCCGATGCCGAGTCCATTTTGTTGGTATCGGATGGGCCTCCGGGGCGTGTGCGCACCCGTGCTGTCGTCGACAACCTTCGCGGACGCGAGCAGTCCGAACCGATCGTGGTGTCGTTCCTGACATCGGACGAACCGATCCTGGAATCACAACGCTATCGCGGATTGCCACGGGCGACACCAACGCTCCTGCGTTACCTCCCCGACCTGAATCCTGCCAAACAAAATCCTCCACCGCAACAAACCGTGGTGCCGGTACAGTTCCAGGCTGAAATTCCGAACTCGACTCAGCTGCCGAATCAGCAAATTGGCCAACAGTTTTCTCAGCAGATCAACCAACAACCCGGTGAACTGTTGGGTGAGACTTTGGATCGCCCCATTGTGCTGGAACCGCCGGCGTTTTCGATGCCAGATCAATCCGTAGCAACCCCGCTTTCGGATTCTGGTCTGAATGATTTTCCACGGCAGAGTTTCGCACCGCCCGTTCTAAACGCGCCCGGAAGTGGGATGATTGTCGACAACTCACCTGGTCCTCCCACGACATTCTCCGATGGAGCGACAACAGGAGGTTGGCAATTCACCGTTGGCGGTGGCACCCGCAGTGTGGAATTGCTCGCGCGCAGCGCATCGATGCCGCCTCAAATCACTGCGACCGATCGCCCTGAATCCAACGAAAGCATAATTGTCGCCCGCGGTGGCGTAACGGTGTTAGTGCGCGACGTGACTGCGCAGATGCCTGATGGTCGAAGCATGGAATTGGGCACTATCTCACTGTCGGCAGATCGCATTGTCGGATGGATGCCAACGCTCCGGAATATCTTTCGTGAAGGCAATCCGGCAACGCAATCCGATGGTGAGCTGTATCTGGAAGGCGATATTGTCTTCCGACAAGGCGATCAGATCATCTACGCGCAATCGATGTACTACAACGTCACGCAGCAAAAAGGCGTCGTGCTGGATGCCGAAGCGATTTTGTCGGTGCCGGAGTACGAAGGCATCGTGCGTCTGAAGGCGGACGTGATGCAGCAAATCTCCAACGGAAATTTCGTAGCGTTCGATGCCGCACTCACCAGCAGCCGTCTGGGCGTGCCGCGTTATTGGATGCAGAGCCAACAATTGCGTTTGACGCAGCGGCAGCGCATGGTCACCGATCCGATCACACGACAAAGTTCGGTCAAACGCGAATCGTACGTCTCCAGCAATGACAACTTCGTCTACCTCGGCGGTGTGCCGGTCATGTACTGGCCGCGATTTGCCGCCAAGCTTGAGATACCGACTTTCTATCTGACCAACGCGAAGTATCAAAGCGACAATGCGTTTGGCAATCAGATTCTGCTGGACTTCAACGTCTTTCAGCTATTGGGAATGGAGGACGCACCTGACGGATTGGAGTGGGAACTGTCCACGGACTACTTGAGCGATCGTGGTCCGGCGATTGGGACCAATTTTGAATATCGCACACCTGGATTTTTGGGTGTCCCAGGACCTACCAACGGATTCTTCGATGCCTGGATCATCGACGACAAGGGGCAAGACCGGCTTGGCCTGGACCGACTGGCTTTGGAGCCGGAAAAACGAACACGTGGCCGCGCCCTTTGGCGACACCGGCAATACCTGCAGAATGATTTTGAACTGATTGCGGAGCTTGGCTGGTTAAGCGACCGGAATTTCTTGGAGCAGTATCTTGAAAATGAGTGGGACCAAGAGAAGGATCACGAAACCGGCCTGCGACTCCGCAAGTACTTGGGCAACAACCTGATCGATCTTTCGGCCAATCTTCAGCTCAACGACTTTTACCAGGAAACCGAGCAACTCCCGTCGCTGGACCACTATCTAATCGGCGGATCGCTGGGAAATCTACTAACACTGAACAGTCACAACCGCATCGCCTATGCCAGATTGAATGCGGCTGATATTCCAACCAACGCCGCGGAAGCCGCTGAGACTTCGGCGCTGCCCGGAGAAGCCGACGCCAGTGGTGTGATTGCATCGACACAGCACGAGCTTTCCTTGCCGCTACCCATTGGTCCGATCAACTTTGCTCCGTTCATTGGCGGCGAAGCTTCCCATTACGGCGAAGCAGCCGACGGGGATTCGTTGACACGATTGGTTGGCCAAGCCGGCATCCGCGCCAGCCTGATGATGTCCAAGGTCGACCCAACGATTCAAAGCAGCTTGCTGAACGTGCGTGGGCTGGCTCACAAAATGGAATGGCGTGCCGAGTACTTCTATGCCGACAGCGATACCAACTTAGACGAACTGCCACTTTACGACGCATTGGATGACAATGCGCAGGAGCAATACCGAAGGCGATTCATCGGTGACAACTTTGCGGGCATGCTTCCGAGACAACTGGACCCGCGCACTTATGCGTTTCGGCATGGCATTCAGCGCAACGTGACGAGCCCGAGTGACGTCATCGCGGACGACCTACAACAGATCCGGCTAGGTAACCATCAACGCTGGCAGACCAAACGCGGATTGCCTGGGCGAGAACGCATTGTTGATTTACTGCGTTTCGATACCGATTTGATTCTGTTTCCCGATGCGGACCGCGACAACTTTGGCGAAACGATTGGGCCGGCAATGTACGATTTCCAGTACCACTTGGGCGACCGTTTCTCGCTACTAAGTGACGGGTACTTTGATTTCTTTGACGACGGACTCCGATCCATCAGCGCGGGCATTCGTGCTAGCCGACCTGGAATGGGAGACTGGTACGTCGGCCTACTTTCGTTGGAAGGCCCGATCAGCAGTACCGTGCTGAGAACAGCGATGGATTACCGGGTGAACGAAAAATGGATTCTCTCGGGAACAACGTCTTATGACTTTGGCAATACGGGCAACATCGGCCAATCCTATGGCATCACGCGGATCGGCGAATCGTTGCTGGTGCAAATGGCACTGAATGTCGACTCAGGTCGCGACAACGTCGGCATCGGATTCTCGGTAGAACCACGGTTCTGGCCTGGAAAGAAATTGGGACGCCTGGGCGGTCAATTCATCCGCCCACCCGGTGTTGAGGGGCTCGAGTAATGTCGAGCGAACCAGGAACGCGTGCAAACAAATCGTCGGCCTGGCGTAACAAGTTTGCTTGTGCGATCGCAGGCGGACTCTGGGCATGTCGAACGCAGAACAGCTTCTGGGTTCACATCCCGATCGCAGTCGCCGTGTTTACCTTGGCTGCACTGCTGAACGTTCAGAGCTGGCAATGGGTTGCATTGGTGATTGCGACAATGGTGGTTTTTGCTGCCGAGTTGTTGAACACTTCCATCGAGCAATTGGTCAAAGCGATCCACCCAGAACACGACGATCGCATCGGCAAATCGCTTGACACCGCCGCCGCAGGAGTTCTCGTGACGGCACTGGGTGCTGTCGCAGTGGGATTGTTGGTGCTCGGGCCACCACTCTTAAAACTCTTGGCGGGTTAGCTGTTGTCAGCTACCGCCCAGTACCCGAAAAAACGACATTAACGCGAAGCGCCAGTTTTGATGTTGCGCTAAAACGGAAGAAATCGGCTCTTGC
>CAYUGI010000397.1:0-3792 GCA_964444105.1 uncultured Pirellulaceae bacterium | reverse complement strand
GCACAGTCCCTGTGCCGCCCGCCTCAAGCACTCCCCTTCGATCGCCGCGCGAAAAATCAGAACCGCAAGCCGGCGGCAGAACGGAGTCTGCCTGCGACAACAATGTTGCAGGCACAATCCCTTGTGCCGCTCGCTTGACCATCCAATTCCGTGCGCAGACAATGTTGATTCAAATGCCCCCTCTAGGATCAACAACATGCGTTTCTGTGAAACAAACCGTTCACGGCGAATAATCACTCTTTGGTTTGCGACGCTCGCGTTTGCATTCTTAGCAACAACCCAAAAGGCTTACTCGCACGAACGCCCCAACATCGTCTTCATTCTTAGCGACGACATGGGTTGGAATCAGCCAGGGTTCAATGGCGGCAACAAAGAACTGACACCCAACATTGATCGCTTGGCCGCTGAGAGCACGAAGTTGACTCAGTTTTACACCCACTCGGTTTGTGCCCCCACGCGCGGCGCTTTTTTGACGGGCCGCTATGCGTTTCGTAATTGGATGGATTGGCGAAGTGAAGACTTTGGCAAACCAAGCTACTTGAAAAAGCTTGGCCTGACGCTCGCGCACAATGAGCGAGGCGAACCAACTCGCCGCATTCATGCGTTGGACGCAAATGAACGCACCATCGCGGAAGCTTTGAAAGAGGCTGGCTACTTCACGAGTCTTTCGGGAAAATGGCACTGCGGTGAATGGTTGGATGAACACCTACCGATGTCGCAAGGTTTCATGCATCAGTACGGGCACTATGCCTGGGGAATCGACTACTACAGTAAGACGATCGTGCACAACGCGCCAGCTCGATTTGCTGTCTACGATTGGCACCGCAACCAAAAGCCGATCCAAGAAGAAGGATACACGACGGATTTGATCGCTGCTGAAGTAGAACGAGTCATTGGCGAGCAGAGTGCAGAAAATCCATTCTTTTTGTACGTGCCGTTCAATGCAGTGCACGGCCCGTTAAACGATCCGCCCCGACACGGCGACAAATACCAAGTTCGCGACGCAATGCTGAAGTGCTTAGATGACGCCGTAGGGAGAATCGTCGACGCAATCGACGAACATGGGTTCAAGGAAAACACGCTGCTCGTGTTTACCAACGACAACGGCCCGGTTTTGGAAGAGATGAGCACGCCTTATCGCGGCACGAAAAACACAACCTTTGAAGGGGGTGTGCGAGTTCCATGCTTGATGCGTTGGCCCGAGCATACCAAGCCAGGCGCGAGCATGGATGGCATGATGTTCATTTCCGATTGGTTTTCGACGTTCATTCATTTAGCAAGAGGAAATCACGAGCAGGAGCTGCCGACGGATTCGATTGACATGCACGACATGCTGTTCGCCGGTAAGCCAAGCCCGCGCGAAGAAATCGTATTTGAGGTTGCCGGTAGCGTTCGGCTCCCAACAATACGCAGCGGTGATTACAAGCTGATGGGTGACATGCTGTTCAACATCGCCGAGGACCCTTACGAGAAAACCGACATCGCGGCGCAGAACGCAGAGATCGTCGCGAAGCTATCCGACCGATTGGCGAACGTCGGCAGCGAGCGTCCTCCGCTCGGCGACAAACCGTTGCTGATGGACCCACCGCTACCCTACATCTACGGTCAGGCAGAGAACGACAACCCGCCAGCGTGGTTGAAAAAAGCTGTCGACGCGATCCGAGCGAAGCAGCCAACGGAGTGGGCAGAGGGCGAAACACCATGGCCTCAAGCACCGATTGGTGCCAACGCGGCGAAGCAGTAACGCTCGTGAAAATGTAGCAGGCACAGTCCCTGTGCCGCCCGCCTCGAGCACTCGCATCTTTTTTGCCAACGCACAAAGCGTGTATCGCAGGCGGGCGGCAGAGCGGAGTCTGCCTGCTACAGATGTGTAGCAGGCACAGTCAGTCCCTGTGCCGCCCGCTTTGGGTCGGCTTACATTGGCCAACGAGGAGGCATGGATTGCAGGCGGGCGGCAGAGCGGAATCTGCCTGCTGCTACCTAAAACAGCTTTTGCAGGATAGCCACGTCGGACCATTTACCTTCGACGTGGCCGACTTCTTTTTGCGTTCCAACGAGTTCGTACCCATGCCGATAGTGAAACGCCAAGCTGCGCTGGTTGCTCGCGATGATTTTGGCCATGGCGTGATGGATGCTATTCTCTTGGCAATGCACATCAATTCTGTTTTGCAGAAAATCCGCCACGCGAAGGCCCACTGACGACGCGTCCATGTAGATGGCTGTTTCGCATGCGAAGCGATACCCATGACGATCGCTGAATTGTCGGGCCGACGCCCAGCCAAGCACTCTATGGCCAAGCACTTTGTCCTGGTAGTCCGCAACGTACCAACCGTCCGGCAGCGGAGCAGAAACCAAAGACGTCACATGCTCGGTCGTCCAGTGTTCTCGATCGAACGTTGCACCTCCTACATCGACATAGTGGTTGTAGATCGCAGCAATCTGCATAGCATCGGACTGTGTCGATTTGCTGGTAACCGCTCCGCGAATTAGAACATCATTGATGTCCATTGGTTTCGCTCCATAACCAATGCAGCGACTGATCAATCAATTGTTCGTCGTCCTCCGATGCGATGCCCCCGTGCGACAGACCTTCAAGAACCACCATCTGTTTTTCACCGGCGTAAGCTTCGATGACCTTGTTTTGCATCTCTGGCAGGACCAACTCGTCCAATTCCGACTGAAGAAACACAGCGGGCCAAGTCACCTTTTCGGCAATGACGATTGCATTCATTGAATCTCTTAGGCTGTCCGCGACGGGGTGGATCATTCGCCCCATCGGATACTTCGTGGCGACTTCCTTGACGACTTCGGCCAACGGTGGTGGATTGCGCAATATCAGTCCCATTCGCCGCTGCGAATCCACATTGCCCGCGACCCTTAATGCGGGAACGCATCCCAGACTGTTGCCACACACCCAAATCCGGGTTGTCGGCGCGATTCGCGATGACCCAAGCATTTGACGCCAAAAATCTAGCGCAGCTTGTTCGATCCGATGCAAACTTGCTTTGCCGCGACTGCGACCGTAGCCGGGAGGATTCCAAGTCCAGACTTCGCTGTTTTCTGCGGCGTCGAACTTGGCGGGAAAAGGTGTCGAACGCTCGGCGCGTCCGGCAGTCCCGGGAAACTTTACCACCAACAAATCTAAGGGCCGAGACTCATCGCCAAACCGTTGGACAAAACACTCCAGCGGTTCGGCACGACTTCCCCACGAGAGCATCACTCGCTGCTGCGCACCGGGATCAATCTCGTGCCGCGAGGGACGCAGTACGAGCCGATCCAAAATCCGATGTCGCAGCGAAGTAATTGTCCCGGAAATCATGGCAGCTAGTGTACGCGCTGTCCGGGCTGAGCACCTTCGTCTACGCCCAGGATGAACACATCAGCGCCACCAGGCCCGGATGCCGCGACCATGCCCTCGCTCAATCCAAAACGCATTTTGCGAGGCTTTAAGTTTGCGACCATGACGACCATTCGGCCAACCAGGTCTTCGGGTTCGTATGCCGCTTTGATGCCCGCGAAAACTTGACGCTGCTCGTCACCACCGAGCGACAACGTTAGCTTCAACAGCTTGTTAGCCTCTGGTACGTGTTCAGCAGTGACAACGCGTGCAACGCGCAAATCCACCTTGGCAAAATCTTCAATTGTGATCTCATCGGCCAACGGTTCGTCTTTCAATGGTTGATCGCTGTCATTGAAAGCGCTAGTGGTATCGGTCGCTGCATCGGCTGCGGCTTCTTCTTTACTCTCGTCAATCATCTTTTCCAGATCCTCTTTTTGGACTCGGTCCATCAT
>CAYUGI010000396.1:0-3800 GCA_964444105.1 uncultured Pirellulaceae bacterium | reverse complement strand
GACATCGCTCCTTCTGCATCATCAGATGCAGATTCGGATCTGATGCTACCCACACTATCCATGACCGTTTCTTGACTCGCACCGCAGCCGATCACAGCCAAGGTGGCCGACGCAATCAACAACCAAGTCATTGCAGCCGTCAGCGAAGACTGCCGCACGCGGTACAGCACCAAGAACATAAAAACACCGACCAAAACCAAAGCGAGCACGCGAGCTTGTCGTAGAAATCCACGCCACGCCACAGCAACCGCTTCCTGGTAGTCCGTCCAATCATCAACGAACACCGATGCATTGCTGACCGGAGGCTTGGGTTCTGCTGCCGTTGTGCCATCGAGTTCCAGCAAGCGAACCAGTTGCTCACGAAAATCAATACTCGGCTGGTCCGGCGAACCGCTGATAAATCTTCGCCAGCCTTGTGTGCCTAATAGTAAGTCCAGTGACTCGGCAGCTTTCGCGTCGTCACTGAGATAGAAATTCGCGTGCTCCAAGTCCTCCGGTGACTCCACTTCACTGGTCAGCAAGAAGTGCGATCGTAGACTCGGCCGCTCCATCTCGTCCAAACTAAGCGACGCATCATCGACAACCCTTACGCCAAGCACTGCAGGCATCGGACGGTCATTTTCGTCAGTCACCTGCAAAGTCAAACGCATCGCTTCACCCGGCGAACGCTGCAGCTCGGCTTCCGGCTCAACCACGGTAACGTTAAGTCGACGGTTTTCGCGTCGATAGACAAGCCGTTCGACCAGGGGCTGTGCTGGCGTCATCGAACGATCCAAAACCGTCAAGCGGATCACACCTGCGGCGTCTTTACGAATGGGTAGCTGAACGTCCACGCTTCCCGGTTTGAGATCAATCTCCTTCTGTCCAACCAGCTGGCCACGGCAAACAGCTCGCACGATGCCCTGCATGGACTTTGATTGCCTAATTGTCAGCGCAATCGATGCGTCGTGTGCAAACACGCCGTCACCTGTTTCCAATACCGGCAAAAACTTGGTCACAGTCGGCAGCTTTGGAAGATTCGTGACATCGACTGGCGAAGTAACCTTCAGTGAGTATCGCTCCCCATGACGCGGCACGAACTCAAATCGTCCCATCCCATCTCGGATCGTTTCGATGGTCGCGACCGCTTGACCGTTTCGCGACTGAACCTCACCCGCAATATGGACCGGATCCCCCATCGTGTTTCGAGCCGCGAAGTAAACTCGATTCTTCAACCCGTCCACCAAATAGCCGCCCTCGGGATAGAAGTCTACTTCAACGCGTCCCAATTGAATTGGAATCGACTTCGTCTGTGTTTCCTGGGTGCCGCCGTCGTCGATCATGACTGACAGTTGACCAGTGCCTTGTTCGATGTGCTGCGGCAACGTGAAAGCGATCGCAAGCGTTCCGTCGGCGGCGGTAGTCGCGGCGGATTGATACACGACCTCTTCGTCGATCACGGCTTGGATGCGTACTTTCGCACCCGCAACCGGTCCACCTTCGGCACGCAGAGCCGAAAACTCTGCTTCGACACTGTCGCCGGGACCGTAGCTGCGGCGATTCAGTTCCAAGTCCTTTTTGAACCGAGGCACCCGGTAGACTCGCACCTGAAAATTCACGATCTCATCAGGAAAGAACCCATCCATGCTCTTGGCGACGATCTTGTACGCGCCTCCGGGCGCGGTCGATGCGATCGTGAAAGAACCGTTGCCGACACCACGCTGCGTGACGCCTTCGATCACCGAGCCATCGACGACAGCCCCACTGGGGTCGATCATTTCGTAGTGAATGGGCACGTCGATGTGCGACGCGAGCGAACGACGGTTCAACGTGACAGAGCGAAAATAGACCTTTTCTCCTGGCCGATACACGGGCCGGTCAGTTTTGACGTACGTCAAACAGCGTGTCGGCTCCAAAGGGATCTCAAGTGTTGTTGCTTCCGCACTAGAACCGATCGGATCCGCCGTGACGGACATCTTCGCTCCCTCGGGAATCACCAAGTCATCGGGCACCTCCACCATGCAAGCGCCGCTATCAGTCGTTTCGGTCGCACCGCGAAACAAAACGGAGTTACCCGAGAAGATCGAAAACGAAATCGTCGCCGGCACAACTTGCAGTCCGCCAGCAAGACCACTTGATCCACCCGCAAGACTCGTCGTGATTTGGAACTCATTATCTGCCGTCGCTTGATGTGCGATCGCTGCTTGTGCATCCAAGCGAACCACCGGATCAGGACGTGTTGGTAGCTGCCGGACGTAACGGCTACCCAAAATCATGAAGCCGATTGATGCTGCCGTCGCCAGCAATCCGATCGCGCTAACCCAAAACCGCTTCGCATCGATAGGCTGTTTTTTAGCAAGGTGCTTGATCTCGGACTCAGCGGGCGTCACAGACTGGTCGGTCACCGATGCTTGGTCGTCAGCAGGAATCGACATCGGCGGAATAGCAACGCCATCGATCTTGGCTGCGCTCGCCATCTTCTCAACCAACCGCAGCGTTTCTGCCCAAGCGGTCGCGACCGCCGGTTCATTCGCGATGCGAGCGCGCAGATCCGCAGCCACTTCATCATCCAGCAGATCGTAATGCAGCTCCATCAGCGATTGCTTCAGTTCATCACTGTTTTCATTACGTGCTTCATCGCGGGGTGTTTCGTTTGACATGTTCATGACTGACCTCCGACCGATTGGCGAAGTGTGCGAATGGCGGTTCGCATTCGTGTTTTGACGGTACCGATGGGTAGCGACGTTGCCTCGGCGATTTGCTCGTAGGTGAGCTCGCCATTTTGGCGCAGAAGAAAGACAGACTGTTCTTCGGGCCGAAGCTGCGACACTGCGATTTGCAGCCTCAGCGTTTCTTCGTCCTTCATCAGGCCCGCATCAGGGCCGTCGGCGGTGGATACCATGACAGATTCCTCGGCAAAGTTATCGGCGAAGGACTCTCGCCTTCGGTTCCATGCCGTTTTGCGAGCGTCGCGACCTGTGTTCAGTGCGATGCGGAATATCCAAGCCTTCAAGTTTTCGACACCATCGATTTGCTCACGATTTCGCCAGCATTTCAAGAACGTCTCTTGCAGCACATCCCGCGCGTCTTCCATGTTGCCGACCAAGTAGTACAACGTCCCCAGAATCTCGCCGCGCGCATCATCAAACACAGACACCAGCCGCTGGCCAGCATCCGCCGAATCGCACGCGCTGGTAGACAACGCTTCGGAATTCGAGGGCGGAGTTTTCCGGGATTGGGTATTCATGATCTACCGGTAAGACGGCAGACCGCAGCGGAGAGATTTTGCAAAGAGACGGTTTTGCCAAGAAAAGCAATTTAGCACGAATCGCGCACCCAGTCGGAAATCCCAAGGATGCGTCAATCGCCCGGATTATTTATCGGCGCGCGTTGGTGTACCGCCTTCAGGCGGCCTTTTCATGATCGAGCCCGGCTAAAGCCGGTACACCAACGGGCGCGGTCTGTTTCATCCATAGATCTCGTAAGCCAAACGAGGTCAGTGATTTGCGACGCAATTCGACCGAGTCGTGAATAGTCCGGGCTAGCCTGTCGAATGCCATCGTCTTCTTTACCGAAGCTTAGGATTCGTCGGGCACTGGCACCGGAATCTCCTCAGCATCGGAAACTGAGTCGCTATCATCCGAATCGTTTCGTGCTGGATCAGTTTCAGAATCGACTGGAATAGCCGGAACCGCAAAGTTGGCCGACGCGTCGCCAGCGATAAACAGATTCGTTGTCTCCAGCAGCGTTCCCTTCTCGAACTGGACATTTTTGGCCGCCAACGTGTACTCCGCAAGCGATTGGAAGTAACGACTCTGCGA
>CAYUGI010000395.1:0-3887 GCA_964444105.1 uncultured Pirellulaceae bacterium | reverse complement strand
ACCGTGCAAGGCTTGTGGCAAAAGACGCCTTCGCCAACCGTTCCGACCAAACGCCAAGATGGAGCAGCTGGGTGCTTTTCAAGTTGGATTTTGTATCCGCTCGGTGCGATGTAAACATTCTTGGGTGACAGCGGAATCCGCCGTTCGCCGTTTGACGTTTCCCATTTGACACAACGCTCCAACAGCGTGACCTTCGCGTTCTCGGGGATGTAGATCACGGTTGGGTCCGATTTGTCGACACCATAACCATCCGGGTGCAGATCAATAAACGATTCGTATTCCCGTGAAACGTCAGCGAATGTGCGATTGTTGTAACGCCTTGAATCAACTTGGAACTCTTCACCCAATGAGTAAGACGCGAACGCCAATGCGCCCCCGGCGTGCTCCTCTTCGACTCCACCCATCAGATTTGCAGCGTAGCTAATCTGCGTCTTGACTTCCTTCTTGCAATACCCGTAGTAGTTGTCGGCGATCAACGTCACGACGACCCCGTGTTCATCACGGCAGGTCAACTTGAACGCTCCACCGTCGTTGTATTTCTCCGACTCATCTTTCCAGCACATCGAATCACGGCGCTGACGTTCATTCGCGTCGTCGTAGTGTGGCAACCCAAGTTCTTTCTTAGTGAACTGGGTCAAGTGGGTCGCCAGGATGACACAGCCGGTATGCCCGCTCCAGGCATGGACGTCCAGGCCCGCGTCGTTCTCGGGGATCAAAGGATCGCCCGCGTTGCCAAAAATCGACTCTACGAAATCGAGATTACTAACCAGATTGCCCGGTGCAAAGAAACGTGTTTCAAGCGACTTTGCCTCGCAATAGCCGTCCACAGCAGGACAAACCAAAGGCCGCAGAAGCAGCGACACCCACGTGTGTGCGGGGTTGGCTGACGCGCTGGTGTAAGGCAGCAGTGTTAAGTCTTGGGGCGGCTTCATCGCCCGACGAAAAAGTTCTACGAAGACATTCTTGGGAACGATGCGTTTGTCACCCGGGATTGGCAACCCATCTTCAACGACATGAAACGTACCCGCGGTTGTACGACGATCAGCACGCGGATTGTTCAGCACCCCATTGAAACACCGATACGACTCGACCAAGCCATTCTTGAACTCGTGTCCATCGACTGGCAGGCTCAACTCGCGAGCCATCCCGTGGCGATCTAGCGTCAGTGTGTCGTTGGGCAAGCGAAGGGGAGAATCACCAATCTCGTCTCGGAAGTACTGATTCAGGAACTTCTCAATTCGCGAATCCACCGGCGCGCGATGATCGCTCAGCAATCGGTTTTTCTCGCGAAGTGACTGAAGGATGCCGGTCGAATAGGCCTCCATCGTGTCGCCCGGCGCGTCATTCTCGGGCGGCAGAAGTCCTGCCGCTGCCAACTGCAATGTCAGGTAGTTTCGTAAGTTCTGCTGCTCAACCGGGCTGCTCGCCAAATGCTTGTTCCAACCTAGGCGTCGTTGCAACTTTGTCTCTTGTCGGATCAGCGGCATAACCGGTACTTCCTTCTACTTTTGGCGGTACGAACACAATCGATGAGGCACCAAGATAGCAAGTCCACGTCATCTGTCCGCCTCATCCACCCTGCGTGAAGCAGCGCACCGTTAGCCGTAACCCATGTGAAAAAGAGCCGCAATGGCTGTTTTGGTTCGAATGAAACCAGACTCAGCGAAGCATGTTCACAATGTTTGCGCGGGCTAGTTTTTCACAAACGATGACAAAAAAACGCGAGTGTGTGGCGGTCGCTTCAACGCTAGATTTGATCGCAAAAGTTAGTTGCAACGTCCAACTAGACTTCAACCACTTCACGGATGAACGACGGTCGCGGTGTGCCTTTGCCCTTGGGGTCGCACTTGAAGAACTCGGTTACATAACGCACAACGCCGCGACGCTGCGGAACTTTGAATCGATCGCCTTTTTGCCAAACAGGTCGGTACTCCGCCATGCGGCCAAACGATCTTGTGCCGGCAGCCTGACAAGGGAACCAATGACCGTTGCCATCACCGTCCTCCAAATAAAACTCGGGATAGCAGTGATCTGGGATCCATACCATTCGCGCCGGGATCCGTGCGTTGCGACACAGTGCTATGAAAAGACTGGTCATCTCTTCACAATCGCCCTTGCCGTCACGCAACGCCACTGAAGCGTTTTTCAGGTCACCCTCCACGTACTTCACCTTGTCTCGGACAAAGTCATAAATCTGTTCGACATAGTCCCAAGCGTTCTCCGCAGCGTTTGTCGCAAGTTCTTTCGAGGCAGCTTTGATGCGAGCGTTGGTAGCGTCGATATAGGGGCTGGTGCCTGTGTAGATTTTTAAGTCACGCCCAATCCTTTTGGGAGCCACCAGATCATCGGTTTGCGTCGGAGCTAAGATGCGTGAACGTTCCACGGTCATAGTCAACGTCACCTCCATGGTCGTGTTGGCAGCGATTTTGGGAGCCTTAAGAACAAGGTGCTTTGCTCCTGGCGCGACATCGACCACTTCCCAACCCGTGACACGCGGATCGATGTTCTTTTCCTCCAGAGTGACTTTCTGCTCTGGCCAATCCATCGGCACGGGGAAGGTTGCGAAAACGTTCGCGCAGGTGACAGGCGACTTCAGAATAAGCCCCATTTTCCAAGTCTGTGATTTGGGCAAGTCATACGTCACCCGACTATCTGAAGACGGCGTGTCGGTGGAAACCGTATCCGCCGAAACCGATTCCGGCGATGACAAAGCCAGAGGCAGCGTTGTTGCCAAAGAAGCGGCCATCATTTGACGCCGAGAGTACGCGTTGGGTTTTCTCATGGCAGAAGGCCGATGTCTAAGGCGTGCGGATGTGAGGGGCAGCGTTGGGCTGTGGGCAGAGAGTTGCAGTCACTACAGTGCACTGCCTTTCCTATCGTTAGCGTGCGTATCGATACCGAAGCGGCGGAATATCTATGCCGTTGCGGCCGCGTATTTATGCCGATACGGCCATGTATTTATACCGATACGGCCGGGGCAGTCGAATACGAATTGCTCCGCACCGACTGCTCCGACCGTTACTCACTGTACTTCGTTACTGACAAAAACTGAATATTGATCCAAGTCAGCTTCTGGTTAGTTCGCTGGGACGGCACCCGGTGGCAATGGATCTTCGCTCAAGATTTTATGCCCGTCAGTGTCGTATTTGTTGGCTGAGTAAGTGCCGCCAGTGCCGCGAGGGATCCATGAACCGTCGATGACTTGTCCGCCATAAACCCCGCCGCCATAAACGCCGCCGCCATAGACCCCGCCGCCAATGATTTCGCCATTGATGATCTGCCCGTCAACAGGCATGCCGCTGATGACGCCTCCATCGATTACTTGACCATTACCAATGACGCTCCCCTGCAGATAGGGATCGATCGATGTTCCACCATAGTTGCTGATAGCTGGCCCGTAGGAAGATGTCGGTCCGTAGGAAGTTGATGGCGTGCCGCAGTTGCAAGAGTTAGGCATGGTCTCCATGCCGCATCCTGCTTCTATCCCACAACCGATTTCGGTGCCGCAGCCTGCTTCCATTCCGCAGCCAAGTTGATGGCCGTAGTTTGGGACGACCGCCAAAGGAGGTGCTTGCGTGTAAGGCGCCGCAGGAACCTGGGTTTGACGATTGAGCGGATTCAAACGCTGAAGGGGGCGTCGGAGGTTACTGCAGAGTCCGCAGCGAGCTCCACGACCAAACAGGAAGTTTCGCATGCCACTGCAGCCGCTAGTGGTACACAGGAGGGTTATGGTTGCTACCACCGTTAGAATGCGATTGTTCATCGAAGTTTCCTTGACGTGCATAGTGAGAGTATTCGGTGGCCTTGGATCACAGGCCATACAAAATTAGGACGTAAACAATGATGTGCAAACGCAACGTCGCTTTTTTTCTGCAACAATTCGTTGT
>CAYUGI010000394.1:0-3958 GCA_964444105.1 uncultured Pirellulaceae bacterium | reverse complement strand
GCTGAATCGGCAGCTTCACGCAGCCGATCCATCTCTTCATCGCGAGTTTCCACTTCGTCGATTTCACCCGATGCAAAGGCATCATCGGTTGGATTGGACTCATCTTCGATTGGTTCGTCGATTTCGTTTTCGTTTTCACTCATCGCTTCACTCATGACTCTTGCGGTTGTGTGTCGGTGTCAAAAAACGTTTTCAATTTCTCAACAAATGATTTTCGATGGGGCAGCACATCTTGGTGCTCCAGTTCAGCCAAGTCTCGCAGCAACTTTTCCTGTTCAGCAGCCAGTTTCTTGGGGACTTCGATGAAAACTTGAATCATCAAGTCGCCAGCGCGTCCGCCACGAGGATCGACGACGCCTTTGCCCTTGAGCGTGAAAACTTCACCGGTCTGTGTTCCAGCCGCGACGGTCAATTCTTCGGGACCGTCCAGGGTTGGAACCTCAATATTCGCACCCAGCGCCGCCTGCGTGTATGAAATCGGCAGTTGCAGAATCAGGTGGCTGCCATCACGTTTGAATAGTTCGTGCGGGCGAACCGTGATAAAGCAATAACAATCGCCGCGTGGTCCGCCATCGGGACTTGCTTCACCTTCGCCCGGCACTCGGACTCGCATGCCGTCATCGACACCAGCGGGAATCTCGACAGTCAGTTCGGCCTTTTTGTTTTCAAGTCCCGTACCGCGACAATCGCCACAGGGCTCGCTTATTTCCTGGCCCGCTCCATTGCAATTCGGGCAGGCAGTCTGAACCCGCAGGATGCCTGCGGACTGGATGACTTGGCCGCGACCACCACAGGTATTACAGGTAACCGGTTTACTTCCCGGTGCCGCTCCGCTGCCTTCGCATGATTCGCACAAAACGCGACGACGGAAGGAAATGTCTTTACTCGTTCCGCGAGCGGCCTCTTCTAACGTGAGCGTGACATTGCAGCGAATGTCCGCGCCGCGCCGTGATCGACGACCACCGCCGCCTCGTCGTCCGCCACCGCCGAACAGGTCGCCGAAGATGCTTCCGCCACCCCCGCCACCAAATAGGTCACCGAACGCTTCGAAGATGTCCTCAACATCATTGAACTGTTGCCCGGCACCCTCGAGTCCTGCATGACCGTATTGGTCGTAACGAGCGCGTTTGTCAGCGTCCGTGAGAACTTCGTACGCCTCGGAAGCTTCCTTGAATTTCTCGACCGCGTTCTCGTCTTTGCTGCTGTCGGGATGGTACTTGATCGCAAGCTTTCGGTACGCGCGATCGAGCTCCGGCTTCGACGCGCTCCGATCAACTCCGAGGATTTCGTAATAGTCGCGTTTATCTGCCATGAGCGCGTTTATCTGCCGTCAGATGGAGCGTCGGTCAATGAAGCCGGTAAAAGAATATGGAAAACGGGTCGCTGCCGATGGCGAGCGACCCGTTGTTTTGTGAGCTCTGACAAATTTCACCCTCCCGCTCGCGGCAGGGTCGGACGCAGTAGCGGCTGGGGAGGGCCGAAGAATACAAAATTTCAAATTTGAATTTTTAGATTCTTCGGCCCTCTCCTCGCTAAAGCTCGACTCTCCCAGAGGGAGAGTGAAGTAGCTTTGAACCTAGCTGACGACACCTTCGACAGGTCGCTTGTCCTTGTCGTCGTCCTCGAAGTTGGTGACCAAAGAATTGGTCGTCAACAATAGTCCTGCGATGCTGGCGGCGTTACCCAACGCAGTTCGCACCACTTTGACAGGGTCGATGACGCCTTGCTTTAGCATGTCGCCATACTCGCCAGTGTGAGCGTTGAACCCGATGTTCGTGCCCTTCTGGCTGACTTCGTCGACAACAACGCTGCCGTCAATCCCGCCGTTGTCGGCGATCTGACGCATCGGAGCATCCAAAGCACCTAGGACGATATCGACACCGATTTTCTCGTCGCCTTTTGCTTTCTTCTTCGACTCAGCAACTGCCTCGCGGCAACGAACCAGAGCTACACCGCCACCTGGCAGGATACCCTCTTCGACAGCAGCGCGAGTCGCGTGCAAAGCGTCTTCCAAGCGAGCCTTGGTCTGCTTCATCTCAGCTTCGGTCTCGGCACCGACGCTAATGACGGCAACACCACCGGCAAGCTTCGCCAAACGCTCTTGGTACTTTTCTTTGTCGTACTCGCTATCGGTCTGATCGATTTGAGCACGAATCTGACCAACTCGCTTATCGATGTCGCCGCGTTTTCCGCCGCCTTCGATCATCGTCGTGTTGCTCTTGTCGACCGTCACATTCTTGGCACGACCAAGTTGTTCCAAAGTGACGTTTTCCAGCTGGATTCCCAAGTCATCACTGATCAGCGTTCCACCGGTCAACGTTGCGATGTCGCCCAGCATGGCCTTGCGGCGATCGCCGAAACCAGGAGCTTTCACAGCACAAACATTCAGCGTGCCGCGCAGTTTGTTGACAACCAACAAGGTCAAGGCTTCCGCGTCGACGTCTTCAGCGATGATCAACAACGGCTGACCGGTCTGCGCTGATTTTTCAAGCAGCGGAACCAAGTCGCGGATGTTGCTGATTTTCTTTTCGTACAACAGCACCAAAGCGTTCTCTAGATTCGCTTCCATCGTGCTAGGGTCGGTGATGAAGTAAGGCGAGATGTAGCCTTTGTCGAACTGCATTCCGTCAACGTAGTTGACTTCAGTGTCGCGGCTCTTGCCTTCTTCGACCGTGATCACGCCGTCCTTGCCGACTCGCTCAAGAGCGTCCGCCAGCAGTTCGCCGATTTCGTTGTCATTGTTAGCACTAATCGCACCGACGTTGGCAACTTGCTCTTTGTTCTTGACCGGCTTGGCCATCGACAATAATTGCTCCGTTGCAGCAGCGACAGCGTGCTCGATGCCGCGACGAATCGCAGCTGGATTGCTTCCGGCGACGATGTTTCGCAGACCTTCTTTGAAGATCGCACGAGCCAAAACGGTCGCAGTTGTGGTTCCGTCACCAGCCAAGTCACTCGTTTTCTGAGCGACTTCCATGACCAGCTTGGCACCCATGTTCTCGAACCGATCGTCCAGCTCGATCTCTTTTGCGACGGTAACACCATCTTTCGTAACGGTCGGACCGCCGAAAGACTTGTCGATGATCACGTTGCGGCCGGTTGGACCCATCGTTGTTGCGACAGCTTTGGCCAGCTTTTCGACACCAGCAAGCATGCGAGCACGTGCGTGGTCGTCAAATAGGAGTTGTTTTGCCACGAGAAAATTCCTCGATTGTGTGTGTGGTTTGTAGGGAAGTTATGCAGGTCAGGTCGAACTACAAAACCTTTGCCAAGATGTCGCTTTCACGAAGGATCTTCATGTCTTGGCCGTCCACTTCGATTTCGCTGCCGCCGTACTTGCCGTAGATCACGGTGTCGCCGACATCAACGCTCAGTTCGCCACGGTTGCCGCTATCGAGCAATTTGCCTGGGCCAACAGCAACGATTTTGCCACGCTGTGGTTTCTCTTGAGCCGAATCGGGAAGCACGATTCCACCTGCAGTGGTTTCTTCGGCAGCTTCGGGCTGAACAACAACACGGTCATCGAGAGGTCGCAAGTTTAGTTTTGCCATCGTTTGGATCTTCTTCTATTGAATGTTGATTTGTTTGTTTTGAAAGGCCGACCCGCGGGGGTCGGCCGATTGTTTTTCGTCACCCGTGAGCCGATGGCGCTAGCCACGGGCCCTTATCGGACTGACAAGTGACGGTGAAAGGCCCGTGGCTAGCGCCATCGGCTCACCATCGGGACAGCAGAGCGGCTTACATCATGCCGCCCATGCCTCCCATTCCGCCCATGCCACCCATGTCCATTCCGCCCATGCCACCCATTCCGCCGCCCATGCCACCACCGTGGTCATGGTGGTGGTCGCCGCCATCCTCTTCTTCTTCGGATGGGATTTCGGTGACCAATGATTCGGTGGTCAACAACAAGGAAGCAACACTGGCAGCGTTGGTCAGCGAAGTTCGCACGACTTTGGCT
>CAYUGI010000393.1:0-3981 GCA_964444105.1 uncultured Pirellulaceae bacterium | reverse complement strand
AGGATGGGTGGCAGAGTTCGGTCGATTGCACCAGTCTTGAAAACTGGCGTACGTTCACGCGTACCGTGGGTTCGAATCCCACCCCATCCGCTTTTCTTACTTCTGCCCGTTCCGGGTTTTATCAGCCAGCTTCCGAGCGGCTATCTCAAACGACCGGAAGACGTTGCCTCGATTTCCTGGCAGGCAGCAACCGACGCGGCACTCACGCTATTGCCACAAGGCTCTTTAGAAGTCGACTGTTTTAACCACAGAGGCACGGAGGCACACAGAGGAAGAAAACCAAAGACCAATGGCATCCTAGGCTCTGTGTTCCTCAGTGCCTCTGTGGTTACATAAATAACTGATCGCCACAAGCAACCGGATTTAAGCTCTCTAATTGGCCATTCGCTTGATTCCGTCTTTCAAACGCGGGACATTAAAGTTGATAAGCAAACCAATTTTGTTGCCACTCAGTTTCAAGTACGAAAGCAGTTGAGCATCATAAAGCGGAATCATTCGTTCAACGGCTTTGAGTTCAACGGCTTTGAGTTCGACGATGACGCAGCGTTCGATCAGCAGATCAATTCGATACCCAACATCGAGACTAACATCCTCGTAGACCACGGGCAAAGCATGCTGAACTTGCACGTCGAGACCACGCTTTCGCAGTTCGTAGGCAAGGCAAGCTTCGTAAGCCGATTCGAGCAACCCGGGGCCTAGGCGAGTGTGAATTTTCATCGACGCATCGACGATTTGCCCGGTGACTTGATTGATCTCCATTTTTCAGTCCTATTAAGTAGAAGTGGAGGCACGGAGGAACACGGAGGAATGATGACAATAAATGGCTTTGATTCTGGCGTTCGTGCACCCGTGGCTTGATAAGTGACCAGTCATCTTAAATACCCAACAACCGTCTTTTTACCATCGTTACCATGAGCCAACTGACCAAGATTGAGCACCCACTGGTTGAACATCACTTGTGTACTGTGCGCGACGCGAACACGCCGCCAAGTGAATTTCGCATTGCGATCAAGCGTCTGGCAATGCTGCTGGGGGTCTACGCAACGGCTGACTTGAAGACCGATTCGGTCACGGTGACAACGCCCATCGCAGACGCCAAGTGCAAGTCACTGTCGGTCAACGTCGGATTGGTCCCTATTCTTCGCGCAGGACTAGGAATGGTCGACCCGCTACAGGACTTGTTGCCCGATGCCGCCGTTTGGCACTTGGGCCTGTACCGAAACGAAGAAACGGCGGAACCCGTTGGCTATTACGACAAGCTTCCTCACGAAAACGCGCCCAACGTCGCGTTGGTCTTGGATCCGATGCTGGCTACCGGCGGTTCCATCGAACTCGTCGTCCAACGACTCAAAGAATGGGGCGTCAGTGAGATTCGCGTGCTAAGCATCATCGCGTCTCAGTTTGGTGTTGATCGCGTCGGACGCGACTACCCAGATGTGAAGGTCTTTGTCGCGGCGATCGATCCTATTTTGAACGAACAGTCTTACATCGTTCCTGGACTGGGCGATGCAGGCGATCGAATCTTCGACACACCTCAACAACCCTAACGCGAGGGCGTCAGCAATCGGCCTGGGTGATTGCTGGCGCCTCGCACTAGGCTGCTTCGTTACATCGACGCGAGACTTGTGCTGCTGCGAGCGTCGAGAGTGCTTTGACCGTCAACTGCGGATTGATTTCGCAGCCAGCGGGGAACAAAGTCGCGTCGGATACGGTCAAGTTTTCAATCGCTTCACCACAACCGGTTTTCACCTGGAACGTTGACGGATCGACGACCTCTCCCAGGGATGCGCCACCCTGCGGGTGCGTGCTCAACAAGTTGATGTAAGCGGGGCCGCGCTGGCGTATTTTGCAAAGCGCCCACTCAAAGTCTGCCATCGTGCGAATTCGCAGCGGACAGCCGTTCCTCATCATCAGGGATTTGGTTGGCAAGTGTAGCGTGACGCCGTCGTCAGGTTTCGTAGCCGCAAAATAGATTCGCGCGATTCGCCGCATGCCTCGCAGAAGCATCTCGAATTCGTTGCAGTCCAACTCCAAGTGGAACTTCCCACAGGAGTCGACGTAGTTACTGCAGCGAACTTCCGTTGGGACCACGATGCCCGACATCGACAGGTGATTGAATTTTCGCATCACACAGGCAAACTCTTTGAACCATCCCGTCAACGCAAGCGCTACGGTGCCGGGGAAATGAAACCAGTTCTCCAGTGCGGGCTCTTCGACCATTTGTCCATCTTGCTCAATCATCCGCCGATCGACCAGGAAACACTGCGTCACGCCCGGCTCGGGACGACCGCTTCCCGTCGGCCAAATCGGCTTGTCATACATGGCGTAGACGGCGGTTCCGACATTGGCCGTCAACCGCTTGCCAAGGTCTTTGTTGTGGACGCCTGCCGCGCTCATGCTTTGACTCAGCAACTTGGTTGTCGCACCGACGCCGCCGGCGACGACAAACTGATTGGCGTTGATCGTTGTGTTCGTGCGACAGCCAGATTCTTCGATTCGTTGAACGTCAACACCCGATACCTTCAACGTCCCCGATTCGTCCCGTCTGATACGCAATCGGTTTGCTGTCGTGCGATAGGACACCTGTGCTGGTTCTGCGTTGTGCATCGCTTGCACTAAGAAGCTGTTTGGCCCTCCCGGTGCGTACGGGTGAATTCCGCCAATATGGTCACCAAAACTGTCCACCGAGTTGTCGCTACCGCAGCCCAAGCACTTTCGTCGCATCGCAACCGGCAGCGGTTGCACCTCTTCGCCCAACGCTTCGCAGCCTTCGGCAAAACGCATGCTGCGATCACTGATTTGCTGCTGCGTAACTTGCTGGTTCACTCCCAGCTCATGCTTGATCGACGTCATCAAATCGGATAGCTGACTGTACGAAACACCGTCGGGCTGGCGGTCCGCCCACTTTTCGTTGTAGACAACATCGGGAATGGCCAAGTGAATTGCATTGTTTACGTAGGGGCCACCGCCGAACACGCGCGCCTGGCAGACATTGATCGATTGCTTGGCCGGAATCTTTTTTCGCAGCGCTGGCACAGCAAGATCCAGTCGCGAGTTGACCTTTCCAAGCCCTCCTGCGATTTGAGCACCCGCGTCTTTGTACAGCGTGTAAAGCACTTCATCGCTCCGTGGCGGAGCGAGTTTTACACTACCATCCGCTTGCGGAATTTTTTGAATCAACGCATCGGGCGCGACAAAATCACCGAGGTCCAAAATCAGAACCCTTTTCCCTTCTGCGGTCAGACGATTGGCCATTGTCGATCCGCCCGCACCGCTGCCAATAATGCAGACATCGTAGTGCTGCGATAAATCTGCTAGCGGCGGTTTATCAACAGTCACTAAGTGCTTGGCTTGCTCGCAGGTTTCTGACCAACCCAGGCCAATGTGTGCGCGAGCGGGTGCACGTGAATGCAGTACCATCCGACCCAACATTGTGATGCCACCTGCCGCCAAGTGAAGCAGGTGGTCGTCTTCCCATAAGATCAATGGCGGCGAGTGCTTCCGTCTTGGGTACTCACCCTGGTTGAGGACTTCGCGCAAACCTTGGATAGAAAGATTGTGCAGCCGACGATGCACCTGCTTGACGCTGTACATATCCAGCCACATTAGCGCGACGTTGGAACCGTGCTGAATGCGTTTGGGAAGATACGACAGGTAGCAAAGTATCTCGTTGGCGATTTGACAGGCATTGTCGCCTTGATGGCCACACCACAACGCGTCGATTTGAGCGCGAATGATTGCTACGAGCGTCTTGAAGCGTTTTTCTCGTAAGATCTGAAGCGGGTTGTCAGGAATCTTGATTCCGTTGGTGTTGCCACTTTTCCGATTGCCAAACGCAAATGGCAGCAGTCCCGTCGCAGCGGTTCCACGCAGAAAATCACGGCGATCAACGAGCGTATCGCCCTTGGCGAAGAACATTCGCGAGAAGGTATCGAGCGATGAGAAGTCCAGCATCTGGCCCCGTCCTTGGCGCGTAAGATG
>CAYUGI010000392.1:0-3982 GCA_964444105.1 uncultured Pirellulaceae bacterium | reverse complement strand
GTTTGATTACCGCGGCACTGTTTGTATGGGACAAGCGAGCTGCGGGGAAAAGCAACCGCCGCGTGAGCGAAAGCACCTTACTAGGCTGGTCGCTCGTGGGTGGTTGGCCTGGCGGCTTAATCGCTGGCAAGCTGACGCGCCACAAAACTCAAAAAGTATCTTTTCGGGTGCGATTTGCTGTGGCAGCGATGCTCAGCGTTGGTGCAATAGCCGCCCTTTGGTATTCAGCTTCGTAAAGCGATCTACCTAGAAGCCGTTTTAGTGACGGAAGTTCGCTGGCTGGGAGTAGTCACCCACTTTCGCGGAGGCCGTCCGCACGTTTGGCTGAGAAGTCTGCCCGGCGACCGTAGCAACAGCGGCGGGTGTTTGGCCAAGCGAGTGAATGGGCGACTGGGTTGGCGACTGGGGCGGTGTCTTCACAGCCGCTGAAGCCAACGAGAAACCTTGATTCACGTCCGTCACGGCAAACTGCGGCGGTATGTGGCCTTTTACTTCCTTTGGCAGTTTGAACATCGCACCGGTTGCCCCATCGACTACCGTGCCCGCGACGCCGCCCAAAATGATGTTGCCGGCGATCCACGGGTCGAGTTTGGCTTTCAGTGGCACCGTCTGCGAGGTCGAATCGTTGCCCGCGAATACCACGTTGTACTTCGCTGGCCAAAACGGAAACGCTTTTGCATCCAACGTCACTTGTTGGGGCGTCACGCCTTGATGGATGGTTTCGTTCTTCCGATTTTGAATCGAGAAGTACGTCGGTGCTTGCGCGTTGGCAATCGTCACGGGATAGCGTTTTTCACTGACGATCGTTGCACAGCCGGTGGAGCCGATTGCAAACAACATCAACAGTCCGCTGCCCACCGAGGGATAACATCGTGAAACTCGCGTCCTGCTGTGCTTTGCCAAATTTGCCATGACCAAATAGCCCGAAAGGTGCCGTGAAGATTCATCCAATCGGGGTAATCGTCATCAGGCCTAAAGTGGCTTGATCGATTGTGGGAAATTCAGCCCGTTCAGCTGGGTGAACCTCTCAAGAAAGGTGTACTGAAATATCCCCACTCGTACTTGGGCCACAGAAAGTTGAGCCGATGCGGGAGCGGTTCGGCTGGCCCGTTGCTGTGTTTTTGTGGTTGCGCTAGTCATTTCAGCACCCCGCTTTCAGGAGGCTGAAGGTCGACGGTGTTGAGTCATTCGGTAAACCTTCCTTCGCGAAAAAAGTGATCCGCCAAGTCACTGACCTTTCGCGAAAAGAGCAATGAGTTGTGGGAGTGCCAGAGGGTGATATGGTCGCTTTCGTTATCTAGGTGTGTACACCGATTGGGAACGAGTGTGTCGAACTTCGCAGCGATGACGCCTACGTCTGTTGGAGCGTGGCGTGGCAGCTGGTTGGCGAAGCTGCTATCTGCATCGGACATATCTGAAACACATTTGCAAAGGCCGCCAATCAGCGGTGATGCAAACCTGGCGACGGGAGTTCCGCGGCTCGGTGGAGCCAAAAGAACGAGACGACCGAGATTCTTGATGTCACCTTGCGCGAGGGCCATGCGTGTTACCAAAGATCCCATGCTGTGCGCGAAGATGTCGATTCGCTTTGATGCAGCGAGATCGTCTCGTAGGTGCGCGTGAAGCGCTTCGGCGTGGACGCCGATCGGCCGAAAGCAACTCTTGTAGCCGTAGTTTTCGACCGCGTAGCCTTTTCTGCGGAAACGTCGGCAAAGGGGACGCAGCCAAAAGCGATGGCACGTAAAGCCGTGAATCACCAAGACGGTCGCGGGCTGAGACGTAGTGGGTTGGGACGTAGCAGCCTGGGACGTGGCGGGTTGGGACATAGCGGGTTGGGACATAGCGGGTTGGGACATAGCGGGCTGGGATGGTGCTTCGTCCACGCTTTGACTATCTCAGTGCTTTCACGTCGAGCGTTTTCGCCCAACTAGAACTGAAACTGCCCAGACGTTCGCCTTTGGGAACGCGCTGCAGCGACAAGTAGAGCCCACTAAATCGTTCGATGTGATCGTAGAGCGTTTCTTCGGCCAGCTCGTCGAAATTGATTCGCGAAGAGTAGTGCGAAGATTGAGCGAACTGTGATTCATCCAACATCGGATTGCACCACGCATCGACTCCGATCGCGTCAGCACCCAGCGCCACCAATTTCACCGCGTCATCGGGAGTGATTTCGCCAGGGACGATCCAAAGTGGCGTGTCGGTTGCCTTGGCGGTGTTCATTAATTGACGAGCGCGACGTGTCAGGGCGGCCAGCTGAAGTGGTTCCAAGGCGACTTCATCAAATCGAACGATCAACCCGTCGGGATGAGATCCTAAGGCGAGTGGAATCTCTTTTTCCATCCGGTACGGGCCGATTGAAGTGAAGACGGCTGCCGATGGAGCGAGCTGGCGAAGTTGATGCAGCTTGGCCGAGAGGCTTTCAAACGAATCAACATCCGGTGGGAATGATGCAGCGGGCACCCAATCGCCTTCGGCTTCTTCTAGCTCTTGTTGGGATTCCCAACGCGCAATTTGCTCGGGCGAATAGGCGAAGCGACCCGACGTGTCGCGTGGCATCATCAATCGCACGTCGATGATGGTTGCTTCGTCGAAGTCACTGGGGCTTAATCCGTACCTTTCCGGACGATACGGCACGATGCGAGGTAAGAATGCCGGCGGTTGCTGCTCAGGAGGTGGGTCGTCCGTTTGCGCACCTTGCGGGGAATGAAATTTCGTTTGGGTATCTGGGCCACTCAGGTCGCTTTGGAGTGCCGACACCAAAACGTCATATCGACTCACTGCAACAGCCAAATCGTCCGCTTGTGTTGTCGTGAGATTTGACCATCGGGGATCGTACCAAAACAAGGGTAATGCCAAGTCCACTGGACTCGCGTTCTCTCGCGAAATCTGTGATCGGATGGTCTGACCAGGTGACCCTGCCCACGGAGTGTTGGCGGGTGGAGGTACCAGATAGAGTGCTGCGAGTCTGTCTTGCATGGTGGCTCTAACGGTAACTCGGATTGACTTCGCCACGCTTGCTGTTTTCTTGCGCTAGCAGCGATGACGGTACGATTCGTCGAAACTCTTTGGCGTCGCCGCGGATCGATGCATTGATCAGCAGCAATCCCAATCGCAATAACTCTCGCTTTCGAAGCGGTGCCTCGGTGACGCCTTCAGCAAGGCTTTTGGCCCGTCCGCGGATGAAGATTGTCACGTTGTTCATCGCGTCGCCTAATCTTTCACCGGCATCGCCGCCAATCACGATCATTCCGCCAATAGCACCAACAGCCGTTTCGTCACCAGCGTTGCCACGAATGAAAATGCCGCCACCACGCATGCCGGCGCCGCATCGGTCACCAGCGCTACCATAGATCGCCAGTGTTCCCCCGGTCATGGCTGTACCGGCACCGTCTCCCGCATTGCCGCGCACCCGGACCGCGCCGCTTATCATGCCTTCACCAACTCCGTTGCCAACATTGCCGACCAATCGTGAATCCGCCTGAGCGTTGAAAGCGAATGCGTAGTCTCCCAGAGCACCTTCTAAGTGCAACCGAACCGGATGATCCAATCGCATCAGGGCAGATTGCTGCCCAGCCGCTCCGGTCAGATTGATCTGAACAAGTTCTTCGTCTGAACCTGACGGCGCGACTCGGTGTATCGCCTCGCGGATTTGAACATGTGTAAGCCCGTCCATCGCGATTTCGTGGCGAGGTGCGTTTGCAGCCATCGCATCGGTAGCCGACGAATCGGCGTTTTCAGGTGAAGATTGCTTTCCGGAAGGGGGAGGCTTGGAGGGCATACCGAAACAGGCAGACTTTGACGCCAGAAAGGGCGCATTTGGTGGGAAAATTGGTGTCTCGAGGAGATTCTTTCCCCTCTGCGTCTATACGCGTAAGGCATCGTCCAAGACGCGCCGCACAATCAACTCCATTTTATCAGCTCCCGCTCGTCCGGCTTGAAGGACCTCGCTATGGTCGGCTTTTACCGAAATATCCGGATTCGC
>CAYUGI010000391.1:0-4014 GCA_964444105.1 uncultured Pirellulaceae bacterium | reverse complement strand
CCAAACAACTGCTGACGCTTTGCGTTCTCGCTGCCGCCTTTTCTGTTACCCAAGATGTTCGCGGTGAAGTGTTCGAGATGCGAACTTACACGACCAACGAAGGCAAGCTGGACGATCTGAATGCAAGATTCCGTGACCACACTGCCAAGCTTTTCGAGAAGCATGGTATTCGCAACGTCGGCTACTGGGTGCCCACCGAGAAGGAAAAGTCAGCCAATACATTGATCTATATCATCGCGCACAAGGACCGCGCTGCGGCGAAGGTTTCCTGGAAGGCTTTCATGAATGATCCAGACTGGAAAGCTGCTCACAAAGCTTCCGAGGCGGATGGCCCCATTTTGGCGAAGCGTCCCGAATCGGTTTACATGAAAACGGCAGACTATTCACCTAAGTTCGCTGGCGACAAAAAGGGCGACGATGCCGTCTATGAATTGCGAATCTACAAAACCGCCGAAGGTAAGTTGCCTGGCTTGGATGCCCGTTTTCGCGATCACACAATCGGTATGTTCAACCAACACGGCATCGAGTCTGTCGCTTACTGGCATCCTGCCGATGAACCGGAGTCCAAGGACACGCTGATCTACATCGTTCGTCATCAAAGCAGTGACGGAGCGAAAACTGCCTGGAAGGCTTTTTCCAAAGACCCTAACTGGAAAGCCGTCGCCAAAGAATCTCAAAAGGACGGCAAGTTCCTACGCGAGCGTCCCACGTCGATCTACATGAAACCGACAGACTATTCGGCGATGAAGTAGTCACGCTCGTTTGCACCAGTGAAATGTAAAACCATTCTCAATTGAGCACTTTTCGTTTGCCCGCCTGATTGATGTCACACGATAATTTCGCATCGACTTTGTCAATAAAACCGAAATCAGGAGGGTGTGAGATTGAGAATCAGACGCTACATCGTTCGTACGCTTGCAGTCCTCTTGGTCGCTTGGGTCATCTATGTCAATCGACCGCGCACGGACTTCGAGTATTCGCTGGTCGATCACTCACCCATCAACACAGAAAACGACAACGCAAATGAACTGCAATCCGACGTCCAGGGCGAATTAAATGAACCTTCCGACAACGCCCTTCCTTTCAATGTTAGCTTGGTTTACTCACCGAACTACTTGATCGATGTCGGCGGCTTGGAGCGAATGCACCCTTTTGACATTAAGAAGTACCAAAAGATCCACGATGCACTGGTCGACGATGGTCTCTGTCAAGCGAAACAGTTTTTGTCCCCCAGACCGATCGCCGATGACGATTTGTTGTTGGTTCATTCACCTGACTACTTGCAGTCACTCGAATCGCGAACCAAAGTTGCCGGCTATCTAGAAGCGCCTATTCTGATGCTCGCTCCGGTGTCGCTGGACACTGCGATCCTCAGACCGTTTCGCCACGCGAGCGGCGGAACCCTCCTGGCTGCTCGACAGGCTTTACAATCAGGAATCGGTATCAATCTGGGTGGTGGATATCATCATGCCAAGCCTGACAAAGGCGAGGGGTTTTGCTTGTTCGCCGACGTACCCATCGCGATTCGCCGTTTGCAGCAAGAAAAGATGATCAAGCGAGCTGTTGTGGTTGACGTTGACGTTCACCAAGGCAACGGAACAATTGTCTGTCTACCCAATGACGATAACACTTTTACTTTCTCGATGCATCAAGGTGGTATCTACCCTACGCCGAAAGAGAAGGGCGATCTGGATGTCGAGCTTCACAGTGGCCTGAACGACGACCAGTATTTGAAGACTTTGGCGAAGCACCTGCCTGCTGTTTTCGATCAGGCCAAGGCAGATATTTGCTTCATCGTCGGAGGATGCGACACTCTCTCAGGTGACCCTCTCGCTTCGCTCAGTATGACACACAGCGGGATTGCCCGTCGTGATCAGATGATTGTGGATGAATGTATCGAGCGAAACATTCCAGTCGTCCTGACGCTTTCCGGCGGCTATAGCAAGGACGCTTGGCAAGCTCAGTACAAGAGCATCAAAAATCTGATCGAGAAAAATGCATTGATGGCGCCCTCCAAGTAGCCAAACCATGCCACTTACGTCATGCCACGTGTATTCTGATACGCGAATCCGCGGTGTACATTCGTAGAATAGAGGGGATCACCATGAATAGGAAATTTGCTCGTAAACGCTTGTATGATTGAATCAGCACCGACGGCTGACGCCCAACCAACTATTGACCGAAGGCACGACCTGGATGCACTGCGTGCAATCGCAATGCTCTTGGGCATTCTGATTCACGGCTTGTTGTCATTCGTGCCCATGCCTAAGGGTGCCTGGCCTGTGCAGGACGACAACGCCAGCGAAGCATTTGGCGTTGTTCTGTCAGCCATCCATGGATTTCGGATGCCCCTGTTCTTTCTTATCAGCGGTTTCTTTACTGCCATGCTTTGGCGAAAACGAGGCCTGAGAAGCTTGTTGCGTCATCGTTTCAAAAGGATCTTTCTACCACTGCTGATTGGTATGTTCACGATCATCCCGGTGACGTGGGCCGCCATTATTGGTATTTCGATGGCAACGGCCGGTGATCAGCCGACCTTGCAGCCCATGGATCTGTTTACAGTTTCAACGCCTGAACAAGCTGATCGGATTCTGGCCAACGCAAGTGAGCCAATCGATTTGGAGAAGCTGGACAGCACTTTCCAAATGCCGGCGATAACTCATGCCGTGCTCGCCAACCACCCAGAATTGATTGGCTGGTTCGTCGAACAAGGTGCCGATGTTGATACTGCGACGGGAGACGGATCAACTGCAATCAATATCGCCACCTTTCTTGGGCGTGAGCAGTGCGCGAAGGTGTTGATTTCAGCGGGCGCAGACGTAACGGTGCGAAATAGAGATGGCAACGGAATCGGCGAATCCCTGAAAGCACCTTGGATGCTAACCAACTCCATGGCAAAGATGCTGGGTGTTGAGTTGAAACGAGAAGAATTGGAAGCGGGGCGAAAAGGAATTTCCGGGATGATTGATTGGGACGCGGTGCGTTCTGCGAACAAGAAGCCAAAAGCGGCACGAGATTCTGAGACAAAGTTGAGTAAAGACAGAGTCGTGGCAGCCCTTTTGTACTGGGGCATGATTCCTGTTTTCCATCACCTATGGTTCTTATGGTTTCTGTGCTGGTTGGTTGTCGCATTCATTCTCTACGCGGCGATCCTTCGGAAGACTGGTCGGGATCGATTCCCAGATGTATTGGTCGTTTCGCCTTGGCGTTACGCTTGGCTGATTCCGCTGACGATCTTGCCGCAGATGTTGATGGGTTTGATGTATCCAAATTTCGGGCCGGACACATCGTCAGGTCCAGTCCCGCTACCGCAAGTTCTTTTTTACTACGCCATTTTTTTCTTTTTCGGGGCGATGTACTTCGATTCGAAAGACAGCAGCGGAAAACTAGGTAATCAATGGAAGTGGACTTTGCCCATCGCATTGTTGGTCGTGTTTCCGATTGGCTACGTCGTCACCATGGGCAAACCGGGAAACGAATGGATTGAACCGTCCTGGCATCGCAGTGTTTCGGTCGTCACCCAAGTTATTTACGTTTGGCTGATGACATTTGGATTGGTCGGATTCTTTCGCAGTGTCTTTCGAGGCGAGAATAAAACAATGCGATACATCTCAGATTCCTCCTATTGGCTTTATTTGGCTCATTTACCAGCCATCATGTTGGCTCAGTACATCGTCAGGCACTGGCAGCTTCCTGCCATCGTCAAATGCGGAGTCGTGTGTGTGATCGTCAGCGGGTTACTGCTGTTGTCCTACCAAATATTTGTGCGTTACACGCCGATCGGCACTCTGCTAAACGGTCCAAGACAGAGATCACCAAAGCGCATCGCTGAAACCGCGAACGTGATGACAGAGACCTAGCCGAGGATTATCAACGGTCTCCGTGAATCGCGTCGCAGCCCAATGTCGCTACGTTAAACAATTTCTAACAACGCGAAGCGCCAGTTCTGATGTTGCGCAAGTCTTCACCCTCTCGCTTGCGGGAGGGTCGGACGCAGTAGCGGCCGGGGAGGGG
>CAYUGI010000390.1:0-4029 GCA_964444105.1 uncultured Pirellulaceae bacterium | reverse complement strand
TTCGGCCCGTACCGGACGTTCGCCGAGTGAGCTGATGTTGCGATGCAGCGTCTTCAAAGCAGACATTGCAAATCAAGCATAGTCGTTACCGCCCACTTTCACCTAGATCATACTCGCCTTCAGGTTCTTCAAATTTCGCCAGTTCTTCCGTTTCAATTTCCTTGGCAATCCGGTTGCAGTTTTTTGCTACGCGGTCCCTCAGAAGAGTTAGGCTCTGCATTTGTGCAGCCAGCTCAATATCGAGCGGCGTCTTGAACACCAGAACAGTGATTTGAAGAAGCGACTGCGCAGTCAGAATAGCTGGCGTATCCATTCCGTAGTTTGATGCGCCCGCTATCATGTGTCCCGATCCACCTACAGTACTGAGCGTCCGAAAGGTTCCCGCGACACCGGCATGAACCTTGAAGCTGGACATTTTATATTCAGGTGGAAGCGCCCCCCAGTCCACTGCCTTTTCCAAGTCTTGAAAGGTGGGTTTCTTGAGGTCAAGGTACTCGGCTGCCCACCCGTAGGGTGATGCAAAAGGTTTTCCGAATTTGGCAATCAACACATTATACTCGTCCTCAAGCTCTCTTCCTTCTTCGTCCAGCTTCTCCCTGTCAAAAGTCTCTCCATAAAAGCGAAACTCATTTGTAAGGTTTGTTCTCATGCTGACGACATCGTGCGCAAAATAGCGGCTCGCCACATCATCGCCCGCTTGTTGGATGAAGTAGGCGACCACGTTCAATTCGTATAGCGTTCGCCACCGCGCATAGGCACCGTCTGGCAAACCGTTCTCTATAAGGGTCAGTATCTCAAGCGTGGTTTGACATGCGCGGATGTGAAGCGCTGAAATAGCCGTCCGAGTTTCGATGCCCTTTTTGGCTTTTGAACGGCCAAGTCTATCCGCGTAGTCCTGCCCCAGTTCACGCGCCGCCACCAACATCATCCTGAGGGGATCGAGTCCCTTTTTCCATCTCTGGTCTAATCGGTCCTTGAAGTGAGCATGCTCATGCTTGTAATCGATTTTGAGCCATTTCCAGTCATCCTTGAGTCGTTTCGCAACGCTTTTTGCCGTCTTTTGCAAAGCGGTATCAACGACGTCAGGAAGTTCTGTATTGAAACGTTCCAACGCTTCAAAGATTTCGTTTTGTTCTTCTTCCGTGAATGAGATTTTGATTTGGCGTGGTGGACCTTCGTCGCCGTCATCCCAAACAAAGCTACCGTCTTTGTCACCCATGACGTGCTCAACGAAAGCTTCAATCGCGTATTTGTCCGTCACACCTTCTGCTCGAAGCTTCTTTTTCAGCTTCTTGCGCAACAACCTGCGAGGAAGCTCCGAAATCATGCCTTCGAGTTTCTTTTCAATCTTGCCCATACTTGCCTCTTTCAATCCGAAGGTCATTCCGACATGGGAAATCTGGGTCTTAGCGATACGCTTGGCGAAGACGGGGCTATCTACGAAGCTTCGTCCACGCAGGCCGACGCGGGTTTCGCAGAGGAATGCCTAGACCAGAAACACGCACTTTCACACGCCGTCTTCCCACCTGCCGCCCGTTAAGTTTGACTACGACATCCATGAAATGATCTCCTTTATAGGCGCTGCTTTCTGTGTTTCGGATACCTGTCCCTGCGACGTGTCCTAGATCGTTCACAGACTCGGCCTCTGAGCCTTCGTTGCGAACCGTCCAAAAGACTTGGCAACCTTCAGGAAGATTCTCAGGCTCCACAATAGAAAATGCGAGCTCACATCCTCTCGGGATCGGTCCGATTTCGTTGAATCCGCTCCACCGTCGATTTCCTGCCGTTGCAGCAACGGCAATATCGGGGTCGCAGCGATACACAGAAACGGCACCATTTACCTCTTTGGCACTTTCGGGTTGCGTTTCTTCTTCCGGGAAGGGGAAGAAATGCCGAAACGCTTCTGACCAAACATCCGCGCTCTCGTACTCGTCGATTGCGTCGAGCGCCCGATCAGCGATGCCTAGGAACTTTTCCAACTCTACCTGAAGGGCTTCAAAGTGGTCTTCAGAGAGGCGATTGAGGTCTTCTGCGCTGTTTGCTGGATTTCTAACAACACTCGAACTACTCAGACGATCTAGGATACCTTTGATCACGGCGCGCAAGAATTCATCATCACCCGACAAGTTGTGCGTAGCAGTTGCACCTAACGTTCTAGCAACGAGCACCGTGAGGAGAATGGAAGACGGCCTAGACGCTTCTTCAAAAGTCAGAGCCGCCCACATCTTTAGGTAGCGTGTCAGACGTCTGGCCCGGTCCCGCTCATTCCCGTCAAACTGATCCTTCCACCAAACATAGATTGCCTTTGGGTCGCTGTTTTCCCATTCGTCGTCTTCAGTCGCTAGCTCGCGCGCATCGTCTTCACGATCTAGATGATAGCTTGGAACATCTATGTGAAAGTCTTCAGTGAACCGAATTCTGTTGCAGCGCGTTTTCGGCGCTGTCACCTCGGAAGCATCATTGGCATCGTCGTTGGCATAGTCTGTAAGGATATCTTGAACTTTGTCTTTCAGCTGTTCTGCGCCGACATCCCCGTCTTGAGCACTTCCATGCCATTCTAAGTACACGCCGAGGTCGATATCGAATTCTTCATTCAAGCGTGCAGGTCTGATTTGCGTCCCAAACTTGTAGGACCCTTGCAGCCACGACGAGACAGGTTTGCTGAACTCTGACCTAAGGCCTTCTTTGAGTACGCCAGCAAGGTCGTTCCAACGTTCTTGTTGGTCTTGCACCTGCTGCTCAGAGGGACGAACTCGATACGAAAGAGTATTCTCACGATTTGATGTGCTGTGGAAAAGGATCGCCGCAGTGCCCATGTTCAACCTTTCAAATGCTTAAAATATAGCGAAACTTCCTCTCGCTGGAGAAAGTCTTCTTCGTCCACGGTATGGTCAAATATTCCCGCAGCCCTAATCGTGGGTAGATGGTCACGCAGCGAGGCTTCTGCTAACCCCATCAAGTCCTTGGCCACTTCGGGGTTGGCGTTGTCCAGCGTGATATCAGAAAGCTGAGCAGCTGATGGCTCTGCATCAACTCTAATGTATCTGTCGCGAAGGCGATGGCGCATGACAAAATCCGTATTCATTTGCTGCGCCGCAATCATCACAGAAATTGCCCTTTGCTCTTGAATCCAATCGAGCCAACTCATGTCGCTGGCTACGCTGGCTGGAAAACTGAATTTCGATGTCGTTGTACCGATGCTCAGCACTTCTACGTTACCTAAATCCTGATCTAAGAAGTACTGAGCTTCATGAATGGCCAAATCATCAGGGCTATTAGCGTACATCCCGCCATCAGCAAAACGCTCGCTTCCAATAGTATGTAGCGGGAAGTATGAAGGTGCCGCCGATGTCGCCATGGCCACATCCACAAGAGGTAACTTCCAATCGCGGATAAGGCGCGGGTGGTGCGGTGTCTTGAAAGCTTGTGGGCTGCCCTTGGTCACGTTCACGGCAGGCACCAAGACCTTTTGCTTGAGGTCCCCAATGTAAGTGTCCGCTCCAACTAGATCGGCAATCAAGTTTCTTAGCGGAGCCGGATCGTAGCGCGCAGTGCTTTTCGTTTTCCAATAGTCGAGATACTGCGCCATCTTGCCTTTGGGCGGATTATCCTCGCCGAAGATGGCCGAGCCTTGGCATTCCATCGCGGCCGCAACTTCCTTCATCGACGTCTTCCCAGACGCTATTGCCAAAGCGAGAATGCCACCAATGGAAGTCCCCGCAATTAAATCGAAGCGGCGGTGTAGCGGCACGTCCCCGCTCTCCTCCTCTAATCCAGCCAGGACTTGAGCAGTGTAAAGGCCGCGGTAGCCACCACCAGAGAGAGTCAGAATTCTAAACACCATCAACACAACATAGTGATACTTTGTGAGCATGCAATTCTAGATGTATTGTTTTCGCGCCACTCGGAAAACTCGCGAATGTCAGCTTTACGAAGTACAACACGGACGTTCCGCGTTTGCAGCGAAAGTCCGGTTTCCGCCCGATGTCCTCTCAACCGCCCAAATCCAGCATTCCTCGCGTCCCAGCT
>CAYUGI010000389.1:0-4031 GCA_964444105.1 uncultured Pirellulaceae bacterium | reverse complement strand
ATTTCGTTGTTAATCAAATAGGCCTTCACCCGATCGTCTTGAGCGTTGTCAAGCAAATGCCGGGTCAGCAATTGTTCATTAAACGTGCTGGCGACTTCGGC
Source organism: uncultured Pirellulaceae bacterium (assembly GCA_964444105.1). GTDB lineage: Bacteria > Planctomycetota > Planctomycetia > Pirellulales > Pirellulaceae > K23-9. The sequence continues at coordinate 3,930 of CAYUGI010000389.1, read as the reverse complement.
GACGAAAATCGTGTAGTTATAGTACTCGAATGGCTGGTTTTGGATCGACAGGTACGAGTGCATCGAGTGCCCGGCTTCGTGCGTTAGCGTAAAGACGTCATTTAGCACTTTGGGTTTGTAATTCATCATGATGTACGGGTTGCCATCGTAGGTCCCATAGCTGAACGCGCCGCTTTGCTTGCCCGCGTTCGGGTAACGATCGCACCAGCGACCACTGCTCAGGCCCTCGCGTAACACATTGACATAGTCATCGCCCAGCGGGTGCAGGGAGGCACAGACGACGTCGGTGGCTTCCTCCCATGAGTGTTCGAGATCGATATCGCTGAGGATTGGGACGTAAGTGTCGTAGTGATGGATCTCGTCCAGTCCCATCTTGCGTTTGCGGAGGTCGTAGTACTTGTATAACGACGGCAGATTTTTGCGGACGGCGCCGATCAAGCTGTCGTAAACGGTTTGCGGCACGTTGTCGCTGTAGAGTGCCGAGTGCAGTGCGCTGTCATAGCCGCGAGCACGCGCGTAGTAGACATCCTTTTGGATGCTGCCGCTCATCGTCGCGGCCAGCGAGTTTTCGTGTGCGGTGAACTGTTCGTAGAATTGGTGGAAGGCGGTCTTGCGGACGTTACGATCGGGCGAGATCAAGAACTGGCTGAACGTGCTGGGCGATAGCTCGACCGTTTCACCTTTTTCGTTTTGGACGTTGCCGAACTTGAGATCCGCGTCGTGCAGTTGGCGGAAGATCTTCGACGTCGCGCCGGCCATTTCTCCCTGCATCGCCAGCAGCTGTTCTTCTTTCTCGCCCAGCGTGTAGGGCTTGTACCGAGTCAATCGTTCCAAGCTCAATCGGTAGAGTTCCAGTGCCGGGTCGGCCATAAACGATTCGAGCGTCGCGTCGTCGATCGCTAGGATTTCGGGGCGAATGAAGCTGCCCGCTTCACCGGCCCGCGTGGCGACGTTCTGGAAACGCCCCACCATGCGTTGGTAGTCGCCGTTTTTTTGGTCTTCGGTTGTTTTCAAAAACGCGTAGTTGCCCAATCGCTCGCCAACGCGTTCGAGGTCGCTATCGAACTTCAGGCAGGCGGCCAATGATTCGGCGCTCTCACCTAGCTTGCCGCGAAAGTTTTCGTACTTGGGGAAGATTGATTCGAACTCGGCCAGAGCTGCATCCCAGGCGTCGTCCGATTCGTACAGCTTGGTCAAATCCCATGTGTCCTCGGGAGCGACGTCTTTTCGTTCAGGCAGGCGGATGACAGTGGCGGTCGACATGAGACGTAGAAATCCTAAAGGGGAATACTTGGGAAAAGCCGGTATCGGCGGTTGTCGCCATGCGGCGATTCGAGCGGCTGCTGATTATACGGGAATCAGGCGGAAGGCAGTAGTTCAACGTGCTTCGTTCGCCCGTGTCGGATTGCGATCGCGGATGTCGATTCTTACGAGGCCCCGAGAGTTGTGATATCGTTTGATTTTCTGTCACAACTTGCTGGCGATTTGATTGATGACAAAACCGAACGCCCATCGGCTGGCCGAATCACTGCTGCTGGCGGTCAAGCAAGAAGAACCGTTTGAGCCACTGGCTCAGCAGCTGGCCAGTTTGTCGCTTCAAGCGATTCGTCAGTCATTGGAGTCCGATCCTTCCAAGATCGCGTTTTGGATCAACGTGTACAACGCGTACTTTCAAATCCTGCGCAAACACTATGATTTGCGGCCGCCGCGGATCTATCGCAAGCGAGAAATTGTGATCGCGGGTCAACGGTTTAGCCTGGATGATATCGAGCACGGGATTTTGCGGCGCTATCGCTGGAAGTATTTCCAAGGCTATCTGCCCAATGTCTTTGCATCGCGGACGATTCGATCATTGGCGGTGGCCAAGGTCGATTGGCGAATTCATTTTGCCTTGAACTGTGGAGCCAAAAGTTGCCCGCCGATCGCGTTCTACTCGCCCGACAAACTTGACCAGCAGTTGGACTGGGCAACATTGGCGTACTTAAAATCGGAAACGGAAATCGATGCGGCAGCGAAAGAGATTCGACTGACGCCACTGTTTCACTGGTTTGCTGCGGACTTTGGTGGAAGCACGGGCGTTCGTCAGATTCTGGCCGAGCGTTTGCAGATTGATACGCAAGGCTATCGCCTGAAGTACAAACCATGGTTACGCGACGAGGCTTTGGCTGCGTTTGTTGATCGTACGACGGCGATTGGGGAAAACTGAATAAGCATCAACCCAGCTGCACCAAGTTTTTGTAGTCGTGCGGGACGTAGAGGCTGCCGGTGGTGACGTCTTGAGGCGAATTGGCGACAAGGGCGGCGTCTAACGCTTCGATCGAACCGTGTTCGTGGAAAAACGCTTGATAAGCGGCGATGATTCCAGCGACCTGAGCCGGCGTTTGGTGAACGAACTCGATGCGGAAGTCTTGGATGCCCGATTTGATCCACGTCGGCAGCCAACGTGAATCCGTTTGTGCTTCGGCACCGAAAACCGTGTTGCGGCAGCCGACGTCGGCCATGACCGGGTGAACGCGGCCCTGGGCGTCGTGGACGGCGACTTGGTGCTGCTCACACGGGTGGCCGCAGTTGGTGTTGTCGGTTCCTTCACACAAAAATCGACAGAAGACACAATGCTCGGTGTGGAATACCGGCAAGTGACTAAAGGCAATCACCTCAAAGCCGGCTGGATCGATCTCGACCGCAAGATCGGCAATCTGTTGTGCGTTGAGGTCGTAGGTTGGAGTGATGCGGGCCAAACCCATTCGCCGGTACGTTTCGACGGCAAGCCGATTGGCTGCGTTGAGGCTGAAGTCGCCGATCAGTCGCTGCGATTCGATGTCTTCCAGAAGCAGGTCTCGCAGAAGCCCGCCGCTTCGAACCAGAATCTCACAGTCCAGCGACAACAGAAAGCGAATAATGTTCTGTTCGCTCGGCTTAAGAATCCGCGGGCTCGCGACGCGAGCAACGATGTTGGCGGCTTGGACTTTTTCGACGGACGGACGCAGGCCGTAGAGTTCAAGGTAGTCGAGCGTGATTGAGTCGGGCTTGCACTCAATCGCAGCGTCAAGTTGTCCTGCAGTTCGCACCAGTAGATGAAGTTGCGGTGTCGAGGGAATGGAAACACGGTCTCTGCTTTTCAAAGCCAATTCATTCTGAGCCGTTTCTTGTTTGACGGTTTCCTCGTTAGAGTCGCCCGTGATGCCCGGCCTCGTTTCTGCCAACAGGGCTTCAAGTTGCTCAACCAGATTTCTTCTCGCTTCGTTGAGCAAACTGGTCGGTACGAAAACCTCTGCCATTTCCGTCCGCTGGATCCCTTCAAGATGAAACGCCGTTCCGCCAAGCCTGCCAAGCTTTTCCAAAAGGGTATCGTTGTCGAGCGCACGTTTCGCAGCGGCTTCGAGCGGCGATGGACTTTCGAATGAAGCCGACAATCCGGATTCATGTTGGATTCTGATCTTCAGCGTTTCGCCAACTCTGGCCGTGACCCTGAAAGTGATCGGGCGAGTGTAAACAGGTTTCGAAGCTTTCGTGATTGACTTGAGCGACTTCACGACTGACGGCTGATGAGTTCGCCACACCAAATCGTCGGGCCGAATTCGTTCAAAGTCGATCTTTCCGTGTTCAAAATCGATGCGAACCAGATCGTCGGCGATTTGCTTGACGGTATAAACGTTGCCGCCTTCTTCAGGTTCGTCAGGACTTCGCCAATCGGCGGCGTCAAACACCAAACCATCGCCAGGTTTTATTTCGTGCTGGATCTCAACGTCGACTCTGGATTTGCCGATGGCGATGACTTTCCCAACCTGCACGCCTCGATGCCGAGGTGCCCGGCCGACGACAACGGTCTGATGATTGACGCCAGATACGAAGTGTGAGCCAAGGCCGCGAGAATAGACTTGCTCAAGATCGCGCTTTTCGCCATCAAGCTCATCATTGGGAATCTCACTG
>CAYUGI010000388.1:0-4040 GCA_964444105.1 uncultured Pirellulaceae bacterium | reverse complement strand
AACGCTCGTGTGCCGCCACGGCGATAGTAGGAGTTGTATTGGTTCTCTTCGATCGGCACGAGCATCGAAATCGCTGCGCGGTCTCGCGGACACGTCACCTCTTCGAGGTCGGATTGTTCCAGTTCGACTCCGACGGGGCGACTCCAATGACCATCGCGTTTGCGAGTGCTTCGCATGACGGACAGGTTGAGTCCGGTTTCATTCGCGGTTTCCGATATGGAAATGACGAACCAGTGTTGTGATTCAGACGGAACGTCGTCATAAATTTCGCCGCGGTGTATCCCTGGTGAATCGGCGGAACTGGCCGTTGCGATCTGCTGCAGTTTGGCTTTCCAGTCAGGTACTCTTGGTTTGGGTTTGACCGTTTCCGATAGAACCGTCGTTGTCGATGTAGCCTTCTTGCGTTTCACTTTTCTTCGTGGTTGGTCGGATCTACTCCACGGCTCTTTGAGTTTGCCGACTTCGATTTCGTCTGGATCGACGGGATAGAGTCCCAGGCGACCTAAGCCGGGCATGTCCAAATCGTACTGCCGATCCACTTTGCAGATGGTTGCCCAAAGGTGTTTGCAGTTTTGAACAGAATCGAATCGAGGGCAGTCGCAATGTGCGCCCAAAATGCCGTCGCGGATTTCGCTGAAGTCGATTCCAACGAAGTAGGATTCTCCGTAGGAACCCTCGGCATGAGCAAACACACCCAGATCACCAACCTGCCTCACTTCGACCTTCTCAAGCATGGTCGAGCTGTCGCCACGCTGCCGATCACCGGAGCCGAATTCGTGTCGGCAGACTTCAGCTAACGTCATGTTAGGTTCCACGTGGGCAATCAGTGCTCTCGGTTAGTTTTGACAGAAATAGATTGTGATGCTTGAGTAGAAAATCGTCCAGATGAATTGAAGATCCCAATAAACACTTGCTCCATTTTTAGCGTGTCGTTGTCCCAGCCCCGGAGGGCATCGCCGGGGCGAATTCTTGTGAGTCGCAACGGGTGAGCGGCTGGGCATTTCATCGCTCGCAATTGCAAACAGGGGCCGTGGCCTCACGGCCAGCGGCTCACAAATGTGGAATTCGCCGGTGCAGAATCCGCTACCGCGCTGCCGGTTGGGACTATCGCGAACGAAATTGTTCCACTTACGAAAAACGGGCGGGAGCTTTCGCTCTCGCCCGTTTTGAATTTGCAATGTGACTAGCTGGAACTAGACGCCGCCGTCTAGCTCGTCTTGCCAGACTTGCAGTTCGTCCCATTGGCCAGCGGCTGCCATCTCGGCCTGCTTGGGCCAAGTTCCCGGCTTCATGTTGGCCATCATTCCGCCAGCGGCGGTTAACCATTCGCCGATTGCTTCCGGCGATGTTCCAGCCAGCTGTGCAAACGTGGTGATTCCGTTAGCGTTCAGAATTTCGGCAACCTTGGGACCGATGCCTTCGACTTTAGTTAGATCGTCTGGAGCCGAAACGACTTTGCCGCCATCAAGTTCATCTTGCCAAACTTTCAGGTTGTCCCAGTCACCAGCAGCAGCCATGCCACTTTGCTGTGGCCAGGTGCCTGGGTCGTGAGCCGAGTAACCGCCGCTTGCGAGGATCTCACTGAGTTGCGCTGGGGTCGCTTGCGACAACAGGGCGTAGCTAGTGATTCCGTTGGCAGCTAGGTGCTCGGCGATTTTCGGTCCGATGCCTTCGATCTTGGTCAAGTCGTCCGAAGGTGCAACAGGTTTGCCGCCATCGAGTTCGTCTTGCCAAACTTTCAGTTCGTCCCATTTACCTGCGTCGGCCATCGCACTTTGCTGAGCCCATGTTCCAGGATCATGAGCGTTGAAACCTCCCGCATCGAGGATCTCGCAAAGTTGCTCGGGGCCCGCTGCTGCAAGCTGAGCAAAGGTTGCGATACCGTTGGCTTGGAAGTGCTCGGCAATCTTTGGTCCGATACCTTCGATCTTTGTGAGATCATCGGTTGAAGCAGGGGCTTCGGCGGTTGGTGCTGCCGGAGCTGGAGTTGATTCAGCAGGATTCGATTCAGCCGGTGTCGTTTCAACTGGAGCAGCTTCGGACGATTCGCCCATTAAGCTGTCCATCAGAGCAACCGGTGATTCCGCGGGCTGCACGGGCGGGTGCTCAACGGGTTGCTGAGTGTATCCACCTGCCGGCGGCGTCGATGTGAACGACTGCGGCGAAGTTGCCGGCGAAACCGGTTCGTCGGAACCTGTAGCCGGCGCGGCGCCTTCGTCAGCATTGAGCAATGGGAAGCTGTCTTCGAGAGCTTGCACGGGTGCAGCCGAAAGTTCTTCCAGAGCTTCCTTGCGGTAGTTGACTTCCGATTCTTGGAAGATTCGGAAACCAGTACCTGCTGGAATCAAGTGACCTAGGATGACGTTTTCTTTCAGTCCGACCAACTTGTCGACTTTGCCTGCCAAAGCGGCTTCGGTTAGCACTTTGGTCGTCTCTTGGAACGATGCCGCACTGATGAAACTGTTTGACTGAACGGCAGCCTTGGTAATACCCAACAGCTGTGTCGATGCCGTCGCTCGTTTTGGTTTCTTGCCTTTAGCAGGCGTTCCGCCCATCGCTTCGACTTCGGCGTTGGTTTGCTCGAACGTTTCCTTCGGAATGATTGTGCCTTCGGTCAGATCCGTGTCGCCAGGGCTAGCGACTTTCATACAAGTACCCATCTCTTGGTTGGCCTTGCGGAACTGGAATCGGTCCATGACCAAACCTGGTAGCAAACTTGTGTCACCTGGATTCTCGATCTTCACCTTACGCAACATGCGAGCGATGATGATTTCGCAGTGCTTATCGTTGATTTCCACACGCTGTGATTGGTAGACCTGTTGGATTTCGTGCAGCAAGTACTGCTGAACGGCTTCTTCACCCGAGACACGCAAGATGTCGTGGGGAACCAAGGGGCCTTCGACCAACGCTTGGCCAGCTTTGACGATGTCACCGCTGTGGACCAAGAAGTGTTTTCCGTGCGGCACCATGTGCTCACGCTCGATGCCCGATTCACTACGGACAACAATCGTGCGTTTGTTACGCTTCTTCTCGGCCAAGATTTCAACTTCACCGTCGACTTCGGCGATAACAGCTGGGTCCTTTGGCTTTCGAGCTTCGAAGATTTCCGTGACTCGCGGCAGACCACCAGTGATGTCCGAAACACCACCCGTTTCACGCGGCATCTCGGCAAGCACCGTACCGGGTTTGATCTTCTCGCCGTCCTTGACCATCAGCATCGCCCGCTCGGGCAAGTACTGCACGTCCAACGCTTTGCCAGCGTTGTCTTCGACGACGATCTGAGGGTGAAGGTCACCTTTGTGGTCAACGATCAAGGTGCGAATATTGCCAGAGGCTTCGCGTTCTTGACGCATGGTTTCGCCTTCGACCACATCCTCGAAACGGACCTGACCTTCGACTTCCGAGAGAATCGGCATCGAGTACGGGTTCCATTCGCAAAGGACTTGTCCTTCCTTGACCTTGTCGCCTTCTTCGATCATCAACATCGCACCGGTTGGAACCGGGTACGTTTCGATTTCACGACCGCGATCATCCACCAACGAAATTTCACCGTTTCGAGTCAGCACAATGTTGCGACCGTCGGTGTTTCGCACGGCACGCATACGAGTCAAACGGACTTCGCCGGAACGCTTACTCTTGATGTCCGACTCTTCCATCGTCTTGCTAACCGAACCACCAATGTGGAACGTACGCATCGTCAACTGAGTACCTGGTTCACCGATACTCTGTGCAGCGATGATACCGACAGCCATGCCTTCTTCGACCATGGCACCGGTCGACATATCCATGCCGTAGCAGCGACGACACACACCCAAAGGTGCGTCACAGGTCATCGGCGTGCGGACTTGGATTTTCTCCAGACCCATTTGTTCAATCTTGCGAGCGATATCGCTGGTGATCATTTCACTTTCGCCAACGATGACTTCGTCGGTGACCGGATTGACGATCGATTGTCGGCTGACACGTCCACGGATCGAATCGGCCAAGCGAACCTCGACCTTTTCACCGCGATAGACAACACCCTTGGTGATGCCCTGCGT
>CAYUGI010000387.1:0-4085 GCA_964444105.1 uncultured Pirellulaceae bacterium | reverse complement strand
CGACCGTGGTTGCCACCTACGATATCGAGTCGACCAAAACCGTGGGATTGGTCAACCGGATCATCGCTGAAAGCGAACAGCCGTCATGTGATGTTTTCTGGAATAACGAAATCATGCACACCGTTCGACTGCAAAAAATGGGACTCCTAGAAGCCCGTGATTGGAATGTCGATGCGGCGTGGCCGGCAGGGATGATTTCCAGCGATGGCACTTGGTGTGGCTTTGCCGCGCGAGGCCGAGTCCTTTTGGTAAACACGAAGTCGATTGATTCCAAGGACGACTACCCATCTTCGATTGGAGATTTGGTGGATCCGAAATGGGAGGGAAAGTGCGCGATGGCCAGACCACTTTTTGGTACGACGGCAACCCACTTCGCTGTGCTGCGCGAGTTCTACGGCGAAGAGAAGATGCTGAAGCAACTCGAGTTGATCAAAGAGAATGCGGTGATTTTATCCGGCAACAAACAAGTCGCGCAGGCTGTTTCCGCCGGCACAGTCGCATGGGGCCTGACTGACACGGATGATGCAATCATAGAAAAAGACCTTGGACGAGACGTCGTGATCGTTTTCCCTGACCAGGAACCTGACCAACCTGGCACGCTACGCATACCCAATACGATCGCTGTTTTGAAAAATGCCCCCCACCCTGTCGCAGCCGGGAAGCTTGCGGACTACCTGGTGAGACCTGAAACCGAAGATCGTTTGGCGATGGGTAACAGTAGCCAAATGCCGCTTAGCCGCGAAAGCAAGTTTCCGCCACGTGTGCTGCCAGAACAACCTGTTCGCTGGATGCGAGTGGATTTTGAGAAAGCAGCCGACGGGTGGCAAGAGTGGGCGAAGAAACTGGACGCGATGTTTCAGTGAGCTGATTGTTTCAATGAGCCGATTATTTCAGCGAACTGGACGCTGGCAATTTGGCCGGCAGTACATTCGGTCTCGGCACACTTCGCGTGAAAGAACTGCCAGCCGCATCATTGATCGTTTCACTCGTCAGACGAAAGCGATCGCCTTGCGGGCTTTTCAGTTTCTTTAAGTGAGGGCGACGTATCATCTGAAGCCTACTTGCACCAGTCGCGTGCTCGCCTGCTCGGTCGACGCGTAGAAGCGAGTGCTTGGCACTCGTACCCCATGATTGCAGGCGTCGAACCAGCGAAGGCGCAATGGGACGCGGGCGACTTTCTGCGTGGGCTGCAACGACCGAAGGATCATCGCTCAATTCGTACAGCCGCACGAAATCCGCTATCCGAAGGTCGTTCATGGTTTCCTGGATGAAAACCAGCTCACCGCGAGCGCGCTCGAGTCCGGTTTGGCCAGCCACTTCGATTCCGCGGGGTCGACTGTGCCGCAGCAGTCGAATTCTGGGTTCATCAAATTCGAGTTCTTGGACGATACTGACAGTCGCGTCTTGGCTGCCATCGTCTACCACCACGATCTCGAAAACGCCGCGCGAAAGCTCTACCATCGCGGCGAGAGTTTTCTTGACGCGTGTTGCCACCAGACGCTGAACGTTGCGAACTGGCAGGACGAAAGAGACACTTTCTGGCGGGTTCATTGCATTGATGCAGAAGCAGACATTGCTCGGGTGGTGGCTAATAAGACCACGGGCGATCTCAAGGGAGAGTGACTTCGCCGCGTCGATTCCTAATGACGTTATCGGCGACAAAGACACCGGGTCATGATTTCTTGATTCTGCTGAAGATGAAAACGAAAGTCTTACCGAACATCATTACAGGCATTCGGATTGCTCCTATAATCCAGGTGTAACAAGCTGTTTCTGCTATCCGCTTCGTAACGACCAAGTTTCGATCTGGTCGATATCCTCTCAGCCCAACAATTCAATGGATCCCAAGTCACAACCTGCCGCGATCCCCGATTTTTCAAGAGGCGTGGATCAGCTACTGCCTGCCATCGCGCAGGACGCCGGCAGTGGTCAGGTTTTGATGATGGCATGGATGAATCAGGATGCTTGGCAAGAAACACTTCGCACCGGTCATGCGGTTTACTTCAGTCGCAGCCGGGGGCAACTCTGGCGTAAAGGAGAAACGAGCGGTCATCAACAAGAAGTCAAAGAGATTCGCGTGGACTGTGATGCCGATACGATCCTGCTAAGCGTGCATCAAAAAGGTGCGGCCTGTCATGATGGCTATGCGAGCTGTTTCTATCGTCGTGTCAATGCAGACGGTGCTGCAGAGATTGCAGACGAGCGACTGGTCGATCCAGCGTCGGTGTATCCGGACCAGAAGTAGCTTTGCGTCTGGCCCCTTGCTGATCGGACCGCGACGATTCATCTTGGCGAGTCTGTAATCATGCCCTTTGAACCAATTCTGAAGCGGAGAATACCAATGAGTGCTCAAGGTCGTCTGGCGGAACTGAAGTTGGAATTGCCACCTGCTCCCAAGCCCGTTGGTGTTTACAAGCCGATCGTTGTTTCTAGCGGCATGGCTTACCTTTCAGGTCACGGTCCACTGAAGGCTGACAAGTCTTTGATCACGGGACGCCTTGGCTTGGACATGGATGTCGAGGCAGGCTACGACGCAGCTCGACTAACAGGCCTGGGAATGTTGGCGACATTGGAAGGACATCTCGGTTCCCTGGACAAAGTCAAGCGGCTAGTAAAACTGCTTGGTTTGGTACGCTGCACTGACGGTTTCGATCAACAGCCAGCTGTAATCAACGGCTGCAGCGAATTGTTCCGAGATGTGTTTGGTGAAGACCACGGCGTCGCGGCCCGTAGTGCCTTGGGCACGAACGCTCTTCCCGGCGGAATCGCTGTCGAAATCGAAGCGATCTTTGAAGTCGAAGCGTAAGCCGTGCTTACGATTGGCGACTAAGACAGTCGAGCCGAAGTAATACACCGTACGATGGACATCCTTGTCCGTCGATTGCTCAACGGAAAACGATGTCCGTTGGTACTTTATTTTCTTCCGACTACCTAAGACACTTTTCGCCAAAGACAGACGTCGTTGGGGCCTCGAAACTGAAGCAGCAGCGCCCCGACGGCTGCGTAGCGATTAAACACGTCAGCGTGAAATTCGTCTTCGCCAGGCCACGGATAAGAATAGACGATCGAAAAATCATCTAACTCGCTGTCCATGATCTCGTATGCACACGCAACCTCGTGACCCAAGGATGGCAAAGTAGGGTCGTCTGCAAGTGACTCGCTGCCGTGAGGCAAGAAATTGCCTTGGATCAATTCGACGGGTTCGGACCAATCGTCGATGGTTTTGCGACCTTCTCGCAGCAACACAGCTTCGGATTCGATCCCCGTCGCGTCCAACTCGAGTAAGGAAGCGATCGCACTGACGAAAGCAAAACCGCAGCCCCACTCGAGAAACCGTCGGCCGATGGTGGGCTGCGTCTGCAGGATCCACACCAGCGCCTGATACACCAGTTCGTAATCTGCTGCGACGAACTGTTCGATCTGCGGACGGGTCCAGCAATCTTGGAACGCTTGGATACGCAACCTGGCTGCGGCCAACTGCGACTGGACCTCAGCGGGCAGTGCTACACGATCAATCGATGACGGAATTTCAATCGGTTCAAGCACGGTCCTTACTACGCGATGCCTTGGTCCGGATTGACATCCAAGTCGTGATTCACCGCTGACGTCCAGCCAATGGTTTCGATGTCCGCCGGATCTGCCCAGCGAGAATTGGTGCCCCAAAGCGATTGGGAACAAACGGGGCAGGCGGCATCTTCGGGACTTGGATACTGGTGATCTGATGAAACATCAGGTTCCAACCAGATCGCTTCGCACTCATCGCAAATGATCAAACCGTGGGCACTGTCACTAGCACTGTCACTAGCATTGTCATTAGCATTGCGGCCAACACTGTCGCGTTTGACATTGGCATCATTGGCGACGGAATTTTCACCTGACGACTCCAAACCGCAGATTCGGATACCACACAGGCCGCCGCCGCAGATGGGGCAAAAGTCGATGGAATGTTTAGGACTCACAGTCAGCAATCTCTGGGGAGGATATCAGTGTTTTCTTAAACGACAACAAGCAGGCCAAACAGTCAGGCAAAGCGACCACGATTCTCAAAGCGGAAAGGCTGTGATGACTCGATTTCCACTGAGCAC
>CAYUGI010000386.1:0-4089 GCA_964444105.1 uncultured Pirellulaceae bacterium | reverse complement strand
GAAGAGTGAAGTGTGGAGAATCCGCTACGGCGTTGCCCTCCGGGAGAGTCGAGCCTTAGCGAGGAGAGGGCCAATTCAGCATCGCAGCTCAAACCCGTTTACTCTGCGCGTTTCCCTCCCCGGCCGCTACTGCGTCCGACCCTCCCGCGAGCGGGAGGGTAAAGACTTGCGCAACATCACTTGGTTGAGAACATAAAAGCGGTTTGTGATTTGAACGTCTCACCCGGCTTTAAGATCGTGGTCGGAAAATGGGCCTGATTCGGACTATCGGGGTAATGCTGCGTTTCCAGGCAGAAACCGCCACGCTGCACATAGGGCTTCCCCGATTTGCCTTTCAAACGGCCATCCAAAAAGTTGCCGCAATAGAATTGAATGCCGGGTTCTGAAGTCACGACCTCCATGACTCGACCGCTGGTTGGCTCATACACTCTGGCAGCTGTTGTCATCGACTTCGGCTTGCCGCCTTTATCGAGCACCCAGTTGTGATCGTAGCCAAGTCCGAACCCGAGCTGCGGGTCATTCTGGCCAATGTCCCGCCCAATAGTTTTCGCGGTGGTGAAATCAAAGGGTGTCCCCGCGACGTCAAGCATCTGACCTGTAGGAATTAAACTATCGTCCACGGGTGTGAACTGCTTCGCATTCAGCATCAGTTCGTGATCCAGGATCGTGCCTTCGCCTTCTCCCTTTAAGTTGAAATAGGTGTGCTGGGTCACGTTGACGGGAGTCGCCTTGTCGGTGGTCGCCTGATAGTCCACCGCAAGCTGGTTGCCATCCGTCAGAACGTAAGTGACTTGCAGCGAAAGGTTGCCCGGATAGCCCTCTTCGCCGTCCTTCGCGAGGTACGACAGCTTGAGCCTGCCATTTTTCGTTCCATCCTCTACATCCCAGACCACTTTGTCGAATCCAATCGCGCCACCGTGCAGGTGGTTCTTGCCATTGTTTTTCAGCAACGAATAAGTCTCACCATCCAACTTGAACTCGCCATTGGCAATGCGATTTCCATAACGCCCTACGATCGCGCCAAAATAGGGTTTATCCACGGCGTTGATGTAGTCTTCGACGCGATCGTATCCGAGCGCGACGTCGGCCATCTTGCCATCGCGATCGGGAACGATGATTGAAGTGATGATCGCGCCATAGTTGGTGATTTTCACCGTCATTCCATTCTTGTTCTTCAGCGTATAAAGCTTGATCGAGTCGAAGTCTTCGACCTGGGCGTAGCCGACGCCAACGATGCTGCTGAGTATCGCGAGAAGTAGAAATCGCATGTTCTGTTCCGCTTCAAAAGGAGATTTGTAGAGTCCTGCGTTGCCGCATAGCCTAGCAAATCCAAGTCATTGCAGCATGCTTGCAACGACAACCACTTTCACGAAACTGCGCACGTGCACAAAGTCGCGAGGAATATAATCCAAAGTGTCACGCATGCGTGGATTTCAGCCGAGCGACAACTGCCCTTGTTTTTCCAAACGACGACGCCTTGCCTTCAGAGTCAGAACCAGGAGGCAAATCGAAACAACGTGAACTTTCCAACGCCAGAATTTCGATACCGTCTGAGGCTTTACAGCAAGTTCGCTACGTTCGACATGCCAAGGCCGCGCGACGTGTGCGTAAGTGACAATAATATCTCCAACCGGAAGCACACCACCGACGTATTGCTTCTGATCATTTCGCGTCCATGGGATCCCGACGGCCTCTCCCGCTTGTGCAATGGCGTCGGCGACGGCAGCGTCACCAAATATCTGAGCGACCGCCATCGTCAGAACGGTCCCCGATATCGAACGGCCGAAGATCAGTGGACCGCTATCAATGTCACCCTTGCCCGACATTCCTCGCGGGTATTCCAAGACACAAGGAATGCCGACAAAACGTGTAAAGAATTGTTGCTGAAAAGCCTGGTACTGCTGCTTCGCAAACGGTGGGTCGATGTCGGCTAGGAATCGCAACAAGATGACCTGCGAAGTCGCCCGCGCGACGGTCGTTGGTTGACCATCAGAGAGGTTCGCCATGTGCGGCACCAGACCAGTCGTCGGGTCCAGTCTCTTCTTTACGCCCGAGAGCCAATCCTGAACGGTTTTCGTGTAACGATCCTCTTTCGTGACGCGGTCATAGGTGACCAGGGCATGAATGGCGGGAAACGAATCACATGGCCACACGCTCGCGTCATAAGAGGCCAGGAAAGGTGTCGGGGATTCTTTCAGTGCGGTCGATATCGCATCACATTGCTGGCGTAGGCTCGTCAGCTCGGCTTCGTCGGAGCCATCGGTCAACAGCACGATCCCGGCTTGCAGATTCGCCTTCCACGCCGAGTAGAACATCCCGTGCGAAGGCGGCAAGTAGGACGGAAAAGGCGCTTTGCCGTTTTGTGAATCGAGTGCTGCGATTGCCAGCCTGGCTTCATCAATCGCTCTTTGGGTCAACGTCGGATCACGTAGTGCCGCTTCGACCCATGCCAGCCCGTGCAGACCGTGGCAGAAAAAGTAGCCTTCGGGAAAGAGCTGCTGCATCCGTTCGGGTCGCCCCGAGTCAATCGCCATCCGGTTGGCGCTCAACTGATAGACCAAGTCGCGCGGAAGTCGGTCGTCGGACTTCGCCAACGGCGATTCCACGTACAGCCGCACATTAAAAAAGAGAACGACCAACAGTAGGCCCCACCAGGCGCACCGAAGCAAAACGTAGATCAGGTTCAAAAGGATTCTCCGTAAACGCGTTCTAAGACATGAATCTACCGAAATCCGAAAACGGCTGTTAGGTCAGGCCGACTGCCACTATCTACTGCTGTCGCTTCCGATACGCTGGATCATCGCTGCTTGCTGGCGAAACCCGGAACCGTGCTTTTGCCGATTTCGCCTCCCTCGATGGCCTCAACGCCAGGCTCTTCCATGAAACACTCTGTATTAGTTCAGCTTCAATGCCTGCCCTTTGGAATTTCCCGATTCAGCAAGCAAGCGTTTAGGAAGGCCGTGATTCTCACGGCAATTTTTGGCCTGTTTGCGATGATCTCTTCGGTTGGTATTTCTGCCGAAGCTTCCGGAGCCGACTTTCAACCGCTGCTAAAAACGGCGGCCAAAGCTAGCGGTGATTGGGTGTTTGCGCCCGAGCACTCCGACGAATTTTCCGGTGACAAGGTCGATCGCGATCGATGGAATGTCGACACAAAGGACTTCGGCGTTTGGAGCTGGGAGCCTGAGAACGTGGTACAAAAAGACGGATCGATGCACATCCAAATCGTCCACGATGAACATCTTCGCGACGGGAAGACGCTTTACTACAAATCTGGCTTGGCACGCAACGAGCGCACAATCACTTACGGCTATTTCGAGGCTCGTGTGAAGGGGTGCTCACGCTATCCCGGGGCTTCTCCCGCGTTCTGGCTATACAGTATCGGTCCGCAGAATCGACATCATGCGAAAAATGGCGAGGTGGTCGCGTATTCGGAGATCGACGTCATTGAGCTGCAGCAATGTGAGTTCGATTTCAAAACGAAAACGCACTTCCCCGTCACGCGAATCGACTGCAATCTTCACACAACCGTGATGCGAGACGGAAAGCGTGTTTGGATGCGGCCCAACACTCACCCGCAAATTTGCCAAAATCACTTCGACGCCGATTTCGATCCGCGGAGCGACTACCACGTCTATGGTGTCGAGAACACACCCCAATCAATCACTTGGTATATCGACGGCGTAGAAGTCGCCAAGAAGCCGAATCTTTACTGGCATCTGCCGATGCATGTGACACTGTCCCTGGGGCTTCGGCATCCTTTCGTCAAGTATGTAAACAACGACCGCGTGCCCAATGACGAAACGTCAACCGCCGATGGGTTTCCCACTCACATGTCGGTGGATTACGTCCGCGTTTGGAAACGGAAGACGGATGTCGGAAAGACCTCCGGTCCCGTGTCGTTCAGCAAAGAAGTGTATATCGCGAAGGAAAAGACAAAGTGGGAAGCCAACGGTTGGCCATGGAACCAGGCGAAGGTCGAAGCCAATTTTGACGAGATGGATGCAGACAACGATGGCCAAGCAACCGACAAAGAACGCCGAGATTGGTATTCAAAGAAGAAAGCAGCCAAGTAGCACCAGTTTTGAT
>CAYUGI010000385.1:2727-4095 GCA_964444105.1 uncultured Pirellulaceae bacterium | reverse complement strand
TTTGCCGACCAAGCCCGCGACGAAATGCGTCGAAAACATCTTTGTACGCGGCTGGCGGTGGACGGCGATTTCCGGAGTCACGAATACGCCGCAAATCGTCGGCTGCTTCGCGGCGCACATCCTGTTGACCATCGGACGGCGGACGCATCCCTAAACTCTCCAGAGCATCGCGAATCCCTTTGCTCTGCTCGCTGGATGCATCCTCAGGCAGATCCATTTGTCGCGTTTCCTTCCAACGATCAGCAAACTGCTGGAGGTCCTTTTCGGTCCAATCCAGTTCCTTCAGCAAATCCTTATCGGGTGCGTCGCGGGTTTCTTCCAAGTAGTCCAACACCATGTCGGTCGCTTTTTTGGTGTACTCCAAGTCAGCTGCTTCGGCCGCAGGAGCACCGTCGCCAGCCTCACCTGCGCCCCCATCGGCGCCCGATGGTGATTGATCACCGCCATCCGTATTTCCGCTGCGGTTTTGTTGCTCGCCCGATGAAGCCGGCTTGTCGGACTGTTTTTGGCTATCGCCTGGTGAACCGGTTTGTGGATTCGACTTAGAATCAGCACCTTCACCCTTTTTGCCGGCCTCAGACGCATCGCCCTTTGGGTTGTTCGCGGTCGAATCTTGGGAGGAATCTTGACCGGACTGTTCCATGCCCTTGCCATCATTCGGGTGGTCACCACTTTTTTGGTCCGTGCCACCCTGGGAATCTTGGCTTTCGCCTTGCTCGCCGGTGGATCCTGACTGACTTTTGCCTGTGTCTTCGGTGCCCTGTTTTCCGGTCTCTTGGTTTCCCGCGTCCTGATTTCCCGCGTCCTGATTTCCCGCGTCCTGATTTCCCGCGTCCTGATTTCCTTGTCCACTTTCTTTCCCGGCACCCGGCTCGCCTGATTGACTCTCGGGGCTATCACCACCCTCGGAACCCTGCCTGTCTCCGTCAGTCTCTCCCGGCTTGCTGCCCTCTTGCCCCATGCCCTTCTCTTCGTCGCCCACGTTCCCTTGCGTGCCACCTTCACTACCGCCCTCTCGCTGCTTTTCCTCGGCGTCTTGATTCCCGCCATTGCCTTCTTGGCCGTCCTGTTTCGATTCACCAGCGGATTGACTGCCCGCTGAGTCCTTGGATTGCTCTGAGCCTTCTCCCGTTTTGTCGGATGCCTGCGAATCCTTTTTCCGACCTTCACCTTCACCTTCACCTTCACCTTCACCTTCACCTTCACCTGTATCTTTTTCCTGTGATGCCTCGTTCTTCTTCTTTTCTAGATAGTCCTTAATCTTCTCAAACGTCTCCCCGTCGTGCTTGGGAGGACCGTCGGATTGTGCAGAAGACGACTCCGCACCGCCGGAATTTTGCTCGCCATCTTTTCCTGCAGGATCACCCT
>CAYUGI010000385.1:0-2627 GCA_964444105.1 uncultured Pirellulaceae bacterium | reverse complement strand
CATCTCTCCCGCTACCTTCCGTGCCAGCTTGGTCACCGTTTTCACCAGCCGGCTTTCCTTGCGATCCGTCTTGGCTACCCTGCTTGCTACCCGATGCGCCGGGATCTTGGTCACCAGACTCATCGGACATCTCATTGGAATCACCTTCAGAGGGCCCATCATTTTCGCCGCTGTCGCCTTGCGACTCACCTTTCGCAGAATCACCGTTGTTTTGCTGCGAAGATTGGCCACCGCCCTGGCTGTCGCCCGAGTCTCCATTCTCTTTCGCATCCGAAGAATCTTCGCCGCTTTGCCCTTCTCCGGACTCGCTGCCACCTTCGCCTTGTTGCTGCTGACTTGACTCGCCTTTACCTCCTGAGCCTCCTTGCTTCTGATCGCCCTGCTGGGCAGCTGACTTGTCTCCACCAGCGTTGTCTTGCGGATGATCGGACGCGGGTCGTTGGTCGGACTCGCTCACTCCATCATCTGCGCCTTGAGGATCGGGAGCCGGCTGATCAGCCACAATTCGTATCTCGACTGGATCGGTGACACTACGGTTTGCCTGAACTGACGTGTCGCCAGGGAGCCTTCGATTGTCAGTCGCGACGCCGGTGATCTGAACCACATCACCCACACGAAGCCCATGCTCCGATGGACGAAAACGATACTCCGTCACATGATTGCCCTTGGCACCTTGCTGGTCGCTCCAAAGCGTCGACTTCTCCACCAAGTCAATTCCGCGACGAATCTCTAGCTCAACAAGGCGTAATCCAAAGTCGGGATCCATCGCGTGGATTTCGATCAGTTGCTGAAGCTCGACACCCATCGACTTGGGTGACTTTCTTGGCAGAACAATCGACACTTCTGGCGGCAAATCCGAAACCACCTGAATTGGATAAATGATTGGGTCTGGATTTCCCTGCCCAGCATCGTCACGCACTCGAATCCGATAACCTTCCAACTGCACGGCCGTCGAACGCCCTTGTTGGCTTCGCAAAGGAAAAGTAATCGTCAATTGCGTTCCCGCCGCATCAATCGCCAACGACTTGGATCCCGCGGTGGCGCGAACCGTATCGCCTACGGTCCGCGGATTGAATTCGATCTCAGCACTGACAACAGGGCGATTCGTTTTTGCAGTGATCGTAATGTTGGTGCCATCAACGGCGGTGATCGATGCACTGCTGCTCGTGTGTGGAATCGCGCCGGTGTATGCGGGCGGTTCGTAGTGCACCGACTGGATTGCCACGACCGGCTGATTCTTGACGGCTAAGCGATACACTTCCGACTCGGCATCGCCAGCAACGATCCGATAGGGCAACTCGCCCGAGTCACTGTGCGCAAGCTGCAACTCACCTTCAAACCGAAACGTCTCCTCGTTGTACTTGAGCTCAAACTCGTTTTCGCGACTCGTCGATTGCCAACGACACGTCACTCGTTCTTCCTCCCTCAAACCTTCCACATCGGCTGAAACAGTGACGCTTCTTCCAGCGATCGCTTCGATGCCACCAGGCTGCACGTCAGAAATCAAGACTCGCTTGGCCGGATCGATCGCTGCAATCGGCGCTAAAAGCCGGCTTGCTGATGCGATTGTGCTCTTGGGTGAAAACGCGGCGTACGACATCAACATCGCCAAAGCGACAGCAGCCAAAATCCACCATCGCAACGTCGATGTCGCTTCGCTTGGCAGCGAATCATACGAGCGAAGTTGCCCGGCCGCACGAGACCCGATTGATCGCAGCACGCGTCCTTGAAGCCCTGTCTTGGCCGACGCGTCCTTCCCTGCGTTCTGGCTATCGCTTGGGTGCAGCGTCACGTAGCTGGTCAGCTCTTGCTTCAACTCTGGCAGATCTCGCTCCAGCGCCCGCGCCGCGTACGCCGGACGAACGCTGCTGGTCAGCACCGGACCGATTTGTGTCACCGCATAGAACAGTCCGCCACCAACCAGTGCCAAAAACGATAAACCACGCAACAATGGCCCGAAGGCATAAATCCACTGGTCAACGATGATCCAGGCAAGTACCGCTAGGATTACAGCGATCGTTAGCTTCAATGTTCGACGGATGACTTCTTCCCACCACAATGCACGGCAGGTCTCCGCGATCCGTTCAGCAAGAAACGCATCAACGGATTGCGATCGAGCTGCAGAAGCCGAGCGAGTGGGGGAAGTCGTGGTTGACATTTGTTGCTACCAGGCGGACTGGTCCTTTGAAGTGACGCTTGCTGACATTATATGCCGCCAAAGGGCAAAACCGCCGCGTTAAATGATGCCGTCGATTGGAACATCGACCACCCAACCTAAATAGTGAACGAATTGCCAATTTTCCGGATCGAATCGCTCAGAATATCCAAGCTCGGCGTCTCCGGCTATTAACTTAGAGACCATGGTTATGTGACCGAACACGACATTACGATGATGAGTGTCTGGGAAGTGCGTCAAGGCAGCAAGTTTTCGAGGCGTCAATTCGCCTACCTAAATTTCCAGAGTAGATTCTTCGCGAAACCGAAATCCGATAGTCAATTTCTACTGGCGGAATTGGAATCCACTTCCGGATTCAGTTTGGTGACTTGTCTCCTGATACAATGTTACGACGCACGAGCCCCTTTAACGGCACCTTTTCTCCTCTTATTTGATTTGACGACTACTGATG
>CAYUGI010000384.1:0-4124 GCA_964444105.1 uncultured Pirellulaceae bacterium | reverse complement strand
TCATCGAATTAGCAAAGCGTATTGGGAGTCCGAGAAAGGCCCGTGGCTAGCGCCAGCGGCTTACGACCGTCATTTGCCGCACCAAAATCCGCGACGGCGTTGCCCGCCGGGAGAGTCGAGCCTTAGCGAGGAGAGGGCCAATCTGGATCGCCAACGACAAGCATGTTCAACACGAATTACCCTCTCCGGCCGCTACTGCGTCCGACTCTCCCGAAGGGAGAGTAAAGCCTGAAAAGTCCGCTACCGCGTTGCCTGTTGGGCGAACCGCTAAACGCGTCTTAGCACGACCGCCGTGGCGATCCCTTCGGGCGTATGTGCGAGACACAGAACGTAGTCTTTGACCAAATCAGTCGCTTCGGTAAGTAACGCAGCGCCGTTTGACGTCGCGGCGTTCAACGTCGGCGGGATCACTCCCGATTGAATCACCGCTGCTCCCGTTACGATCGCAATCGATCCGCTGGCTGCTCCCGTGTGACCGATCGAAGCCATCGGTGCGATCATAGGAACTGATTGCAAATCGTCTTTCAAAGCAACTTGTTCCGCCGCATCCATTTCCCGATCGCCACTGGCATGGCTGACAACGAGACCAATTCCGCTTGCGTCAATTTCTGCTTGCCCCAGCGCCGCATCAATCGCCAGTCGGATCGCATCGGCAGAACCGCGGCCAGCATCTCCCGTTGCAGCACCATACTGAACAGCGCTGCGGCGTGGCTGTTTTGAAAACAAAGACGCGGGTGCAAAACGCGATGCAGCGCCAGCGATTTGGGCAACCACTTTGGCATCACGTCGCTTCGCGGACTCTTCGCTTTCGACGACAACGGCGCAAGCGCCTTCGCCACCGACAACTCCCGTTGACTTCGCGTCGTGTGGTCGTGAACTGCTGGCAATTGGATCGCAGACCGACGCCAAAGGCCGGTCGTTTCGATAACTAAGACGCGTTGAATTGATAAGAGTGCCTGTCGCGCCTGTCAAAACCACGTCGCAAAGGCCGCGACCGATGTAGGAAACAGCTTCCATCATCGCGGATGGCCCAGAAACGTCGCCTTGAACCAGGGAATTGTTGGGGCCATGTGCGTTGACCGAAATTCCAATGTGACAAGCAGGCATATTAGGGAGATACTTCAGCATCCAAAGCGGCATCACACCCCGTCGAGCAGCGGCACCAAACTTTCCCGTTACGACTTCGTTATTATCGTCCAAGCATTCCTGAATCGGTTCGATCATGTCTTCGGGTGGCCCGTAGTACATTTCGCCGCCAAATACGGTTCCAATTCTCGATGGAGCGATGGGAGATGTGTCGCTGGCTGGCAAGAGGTCAGCCAATCCAGCTTGTTCCATTGCCATCTGTGACGAAGCGAACGCCGTCTGTATTTCGCGGCACATCACCTTGAGAGCTTTACGAGGCCGGACAAATTGCTTCGGATCGAAATCCAATACCGGGGCACCTATCCAGAGTCCTGCTAAAGGACCGCACAAACTCTCCGGCCCGCTCGGCTTCGCGCCACCATCGTCACGCTCAGATAGCGAGCGAACCCCTGAATCTTGTCGCAGTAACGCTTGGAAATACGTATCACAGCCAATTCCAATCGGTGAAACAATGCCTAAGCCAGTGATGACTGTTTTGCGGGACGGCATATGAATCTAGAACCAAGGAGGACGGCGTCTGAAAGAAGCAAGTTAGTATGAATTGCGGGCCCGATTCTGCCTAGCATGAGGATGCCTGACTAGCGTGAGGATGCCTGCCTAGCGTGAGGATGCCTGCCTAACAAACTGTCGCTGGTTTATCCGACAGCAACAAACTACCTATTCGATATCACTCAGAGTGCGGTCGTAAATCCTCTGGACTTTGGTTCTCACCGCACCACCTCGCTCGACCGTGCCCCATGAAAGCGAATTGCTTTCCAAAATCCACGAGAATTCTCCGACTTCGATTCCGTATTCAATCGCGCTGGGCATCATGCGTGCGAGGACGACAAGACCGAGTCCCCATTTTTGGTATTCAGGCAAAACGTTCGTGCTAATCAGCCGTAGCCGCTTCAAGTGTTTTTTTCCCGTCAGCAGCTTCAGCCAGCCGAACGGCAACAGATTGCCACCGATTTTCTTGATGATTGGGTTGTAATCCAGCAGCCCAAATCCTGAGCCAACCGGGCGACCATCGATCTCGGCAATGCTAGTCAGTTCGGGAACAATCAAGTGCTTCAGTCCGGCTGCCTGGTGTTTGATCTCGGCCTCGCTCATCGGCACGTAACCCCAGGTTTGCTGAAGCGACTGGTTGTAGATATCCAAGAACGTGCAGACGTCGGCAGCAAAGTTCTTGCGGTCCAACGGTCGGCATTTGACACGAAAACGCCGTGTCGCCTCCTCGATGACGAACTTCATTTTGGGATCCAAGGTATCCAGTTGATGAATGCTGGCGTCGTAGGCGTACAGATCCTGTGTTTTCTCGAACCCAAAAGCTTCGACCAACCGCCCGTAGTACTGGTGGTTGTAACTAATCAAAAACGTTGGCGGTGTGTCGAATCCTTCGACCAACATTCCCACTTCGTAGTTGAGACTTGGGTTAGCTGGCCCCCGTACATCCGTCATCCCTCGGCTTTTCAACCATTTGCAGGCGGAACTGAAGAGCAGATTGCTTGCCTGGACGTCATCTTCGCATTGATAAAACCCAAAGAAACCGCGTTTTTCGTCGTAGCGTCGGTTGTGCGCATCATTCACGATCGCCAAGACGCGACCGACGACTCGATTGTCGCGGCGAACCAAAAATCCTTGCGCACTGGCGTCATCGTAAAACGGGTGTTTCTTGAAACCGACGCGTTCGCGAAAGTCATACCATAACGGTGGAACCCAGTTAGGATCGTCTCGGTAAAGTCGTTTTTCTAAATCAACAAACTCGCGTTGGTCGCGTCTTGATTGAACTTCACTACATTCCAGTGTTTGTGTCATCTTGGGTTTGGCTGGCGGAAGTGTAGGATTGATGCAGAGGAAATCGGTGCCACAGGATAACAGAGAACTGATGTCGCGAAACGATCGTCCAATACTGCAAAGCGCCGCTAATCCAACGGTTCGTCGGTTGGTGCGAATGAGAGACAATCGTTCACGTCGAAAAGCTCAGCGAGTGATTGTAGATGGCTGGCGTGAATCACAACGAGCATCCGAAGCTGGCTTGGAGCTGATCGCTGCGTATGTCTTGGAAGAGGACGTTGATCGCGCAGGGAATATCTTTGGTTCAGCGATCCAGCCGGTTTCAGCATCCGTGATGCAAAAGATAAGCTTTGGCCAGTCACCGCGCGGGTTGGTAACCGAGTTTATCCAGCCGGTACGGACCCTGGATGCATTGGTGCTGCCGCCATCTCCGTTGCTGTTGGTCTTGGACGGGATTGAAAAACCCGGAAACATTGGCGCGGTCTTCCGATGTGCTGATGGAGCGGGCATCGATGCGGTGGTGTTAAGTGACTGTCGCTGTGATTTGTTCAACCCCAATGCGATTCGCAGCAGTCTGGGCGCCGTGTTTTCGACACCCGCCGCAATCGACAGCGCGGAAAATGTCCAAGCGTTTTTGGACAGTCACTCAATTCGCGTGATTGCTGCACGGGTGGAATCGTCCAGCGATCTTTGGCAGACAGACTTGATGCCGCCACTGGCGATCGTGTTGGGCAGCGAGGCAGACGGCTTGGCAGCTCGCTGGCAAGCAATCGGGGAAAACCCAATTCCGGGAGTGCGGATTCCCATGAATGGACAAGTTGATAGCTTGAATATCTCGGTGTCTGCCGCCGTTCTGTCATTCGAAGCGGCTCGTCAAAGGCGATAGCGGGTCGGCGATATCACGTTCCAATGACTTGCGTGAACGCCGGTTTTCTTCGCAACAATTCGTTTTTCGCCGTGTTTTGAGCCTTCGGCCGCAGTCGGCATGACTGTCGGATTCACTACAAGAATCACGTTGCGGATCTTCGGTACAGCTGTGTGTATCGACAGAATCGTTAATGTCCCGTCAATCCTCACCCGATAGTAATTGCATCCGATGCTCTGGTGCGCAAGCACTGTTCATTGGACGGTGTGCCAAGGGGGGCGCATCGTCCCCACTGCAAGGACGTAAGGACGCGGCATGCGTGACCCAAAAACAACGA
>CAYUGI010000383.1:0-4246 GCA_964444105.1 uncultured Pirellulaceae bacterium | reverse complement strand
GCAAATTTATCACCGTCCCACGCATAGAGGTAAGGACACGATCCCTTGAGTGTTTGCTGCTCTTGCACCAGCGCATCGACCTTGGGTTCACGGATCGTCTGCGTCAGGCCGTTGGGCATGATGACTCGAATGCTGCTTGCTTCGCCAAAGCCATCGAGGCCAAAGTGCGTGGCTGGCGACGTGATCACATGCGAACGGTAGTGTGGACCGAATCGCAATTCCAATACGCTGCCGATACCGTAGTGATTCACGCGGCCGCTGTTGGCATTATTGTCTGCGATGCCTTTGAAACGAACCATCAGGTGGTGATTCTGCGTTTCGGTTTTGTTCGTTGCGACTACTAATTTTCCATCGACAGTGGCGACTAGATCGACACGTCCGTTGCCGTCCAGATTGGCAGGGGAAACAACGTCGGTCGCATTGCTTAGAAAATCTAGCGTCTGTTTGTCGCTGGCTCCCCAAGGTCCCAGCCTGCTTAGCCCGCCGGCAACCAAGCATTCGCTCCACGAGTCATTGTCCAGATCCGCCAATGCAATGTTTGGTGCGGGAAGATCAAACGGTTTCACGCTTTCGACCGTCCAGATGCCCGCTTCGGCGGTTTGCGAAAACACGATCGCCGCATCGTCCGTCCCACCGATGACTAAGTCCCAAGAAACGTTGCCATCGATTTCAGCGACCGCGATCGCCGACGCACCGGCAACGGCCGGAATGTCGTCGATCAGGCGAGATCGAAATTGCAAATGAAGCTGATTCTCCAGCAGTCTGACGCGACCGCTACCTGAATGAACAGAAACGATATCGAGATCCAAGTCACGGTCGATATCGACAACAGCCAAGGAAGATGCGGCGTCAGATTTTTCGGAGTCACTCATGTCGTACTGGACTTCAAAAAAGGTCCGGTTGCCGCGATTGACGAACAAACGGATGCCATCGTTTTTGGTCGCCACAACCAAATCCAAGTCGCCGTCTCCTTCCAGGTCGCCCGTGACAATGTCGATTGCCTCTGAGACATCCTCCAGTCCAGACTTCTTGGAGACGGGAATCAAACGTTCGCTTGTTGGCGTTTTTAATCGGCCATCGATTCCGATCAGCTCCAAGCCCGCATCTCCGTATGCGATCAGGCTGGGGAAAGTGTCGTGCGCCGCTTCGGATGAATAATCACGCTGGTCGGTCGCGCCCGACTTCGCGTCGGTCTTGATTCGCTGCGGGTCGCTGCTGTCGACCATGAATAAATCGGCAACGATCAGTCGCGTTGGTTTGGATTCCAGCTGGAGCGAACCGGCGATTTTCCAGTCGTTCGCTTCGTTTTGCCAAAGCTGCAAGGCACCGGACTCACTGACTGTCGCGATGTCGTCGTCCAAATCCAGGTCAAAATCAATCGCCAACGCTTCGGTCACCGCGTTTGCTTCATCGATTGTCTTCGCAGCGAATTGGATTTCGACATCGCCTTGCTTCAGCGGCGACTTTTTGATCGCTTCGGCTGACAGTCGCCGCAACGTTTCAAAGCTCAGCCGATCGAGTGGATGCGGTGACGCACGGCGACGATCCGTTTTCAAGATTTCGGTGGGGTTCAGCACATTGAACCACTGCAGCATTCGGCTATTCGCCTGCTCCCATTTCTCGTCTTCAATCGCCGTGTTGATCTCTCCCACCAATTCCAACGGCGTCAAACCGATCGGCCTTGTGGTTTCGTTCAACGAAGGTTCAATCGCTTTCGCTAAATCGAATGTTCGTTGGACGAATGTGGTCGCGTTCTTGTCTTTCGCGTCAATCGCTAGCCTGGCCGCGCGAATCGCTAAATAGAGATTAGCGGGATGCATATCCGACAATTTTCCGATCACAGACGCTGCACGTGGCAAGATAGATTGCGGCAGCCCATCGATTGGATCCTCCATCTCATCGATCACTTCAGTGAGTGAGCCGCCCAGGATGACGGAGTTGCTTTGGGTCAGCTTGCCTTCTTCGACCGCTGTGCAGAGTTTATCGAACACGTCGCGTCGCATCGATTTGCTCAGCGCCGGAACCAGTGCCGCGGCGTGCATGTCGATGCGGCTCTTGAGCCACAGTGGGATGACTTCGTCGTCCGAAAGGCTTGCCAAATCATCAATCGCCGCGCGAGCCTTTGTGATAGCGGGCGACAATTTTGATCGCGCGGCCTTCTTTTGATCGTCGTCACTCAGAGGACTGATGACGACACCAGAGAGCGAGTCGACAATCAGGGAACCGCTGAGTGCACGGTTTAGGGCGACGGAGGGATCATCGGGGAAAGTGGTGTGGAGCGTGTCCCACTTCGGCAAGGCGTCCTCGTTGTCCAGGTTTTCGGTTGCTGCCAGCGCCGATCGCAATAGTTCAAGCTGTTGTTGCAGGCGGTCGTCACTGCCAGCGGTCGGGTTGGCGTCCGGCCCATCGCCACCAGGGTCAAGTCGCCAAAACAAGAAGATCGCCATGGCTGCCAGAACAATTCCTGCAAGCAAAACAAACCGTGGGACTACGCTCTTTGCAGGACCAGAGTCCTTGGCGGACGATTGGTTCTTTCCGTCTTTTGCCACAGCTGTTTTCCTACCGTTCCCAGGATGGCGTCTGATTCGATACGCTACTGACTATGAACGTAGCAAAATTTATCGATGGATCGGGGATCGCCCGAGTCGCCAAGGTGCAAGATAGCAGACTTGTGCCGTTGGAATTAGTCAGCCCGTTTGGATCCCTGGCCGGTCTGCTGGCAGCAGAAAATCCAATCGCCGCTGTCGAGTCGCTTCAAGAATTACCTGCCATCGAAATCAACGATTCAATCCGCTGGTTACCACCCATCGATACACAGGAAGTATGGGCCGCCGGAGTGACTTACAAACGCAGCCAAACGGCGCGGATGGAAGAGTCCGAAGCGGCCGCGTCTTGCTACGATCGCGTCTACCAAGCCGATCGCCCCGAGCTGTTTTTCAAGGCCACTCCCCACCGAGTGAGTGGGCATGGGCAACCGCTGCGGATTCGAGCTGATGCGACTTGGAATGTGCCCGAACCGGAAGTCACCTTGGTATTAAACCCGGCCATGAAAATCGTCGGCCTAACGGTTGGCAACGACATGAGTTCGCGGGACATCGAAGGCGAGAACCCGCTCTATCTTCCGCAAGCCAAATGCTACAGCCAGTGTGCGGGCCTGGGGCCATGGATCACTTTGTATGACCAGCTTCCCGCGAACGACGAAATTGGCATCGATCTAAAAATCGATCGCGATGGCGAAATCGTTTTCGACCAGCAAAGTTCTGCCGGGCAGATGGCTCGGACATTTCAGGAATTAGTGCAGTGGCTTGCCCGGGACAACACCTTTCCCAGTGGTGCATTCTTGATGACAGGCACCGGCATTGTTCCGACGACGGAATTCACGCTCCATCCAGGTGACGTGGTCAATATTACGATCGATGGGATCGGGACCTTGTCCAATGAGATTGTTCAAGGCTGAACCATTAGCTGCGACTGACGCACTCACTTCAATATCCATTCTCCAACGCTTGTTTATGTCTACTGCAATATCCACTGTTCGCCCTGTCCTGATCGCTGGTGTTTGGCGAGACGCTGACCACCAAGACACGTTTCAAGCCACCGATCCCAACAGCAACCAACTGCTGGAGGCTGAGTTTCCCGTTAGCAGTTGGGAAGACTGCGACGCGGCGCTTGAAGCAGCCGCCGAAGCTGCTCGCGAACTGCGGAAACTACCTGCGGAGAAAATCGCATCGTTCTTGGAAGCGTACGCGGATCGTATCGATGCGGCGAAAGACGTACTGTCTGATGCCGCGCTGGCTGAAACCGGGCTCGCGCGAAGCCCTCGGCTGGCGGACGTTGAATTGCCAAGGACCAGCAATCAATTGCGAGCTGCCGCGGCGGCTTGTCGTAGCGGCAATTGGGCGATTCCGACCATTGATACAGCGACCGGAATTCGTTCTTGCTACGGGCAGCTTGGACCGGTTTGTGTCTTCGGGCCAAACAATTTTCCGTTTGCGTTTGGTAGTGTCTCGGGCGGCGATTTTGCGGCAGCGATTGCTGCTGGCAACCCCGTCATCGGAAAAGCGAATAGTTCGCATCCCGAGACGACGCGTCTATTTGCAGTTGAAGCAGCCAAGGCGCTGGAGGAAACCGGTTTGCCAGCTGCGACGGTTCAGCTGATCTATCGAACCAGTCATGCCGACGGAGAAAAATTGGTCAGCGATCCACGCGTTGGTGCGACCGGTTACACCGGCAGTCGAGGCGCGGG
>CAYUGI010000382.1:0-4322 GCA_964444105.1 uncultured Pirellulaceae bacterium | reverse complement strand
CTCTTCTTTTCGACCTCGGCCAAATCACCCAACATCTTGCGGTCCTCTGGTTTGGCCAGACGCTTGGCGCCAAACACCGCGTTGATTCGTCCACCGATTCGCTCGGCAACTTGATCCTGTTCACGCGATGCCGCCTTGAGGCGTTTGACCAGCGTGCTGCCTTCCAAGTTGGCCAAGATGGCATTCATTTCTTCGGCTAGTTTTTCAAACTCAGCCAATAGGTCTTCTTGCTCGCGAATCGCTTCGTCGACAGGAGCCTCTTCAGGCACCTCGCACTCCTCCGGTGTTTCGCCTTTCTTGCCGGGACTAGCGATCGTGGTCGTTGGCAACGTCAGACGCGGAGCACCCGGTGGCTTGGGTGGAGATGGCTCGCCTTCTTCATCGAGTGGTTGCTGCGATGACTCGCGATCCGCGATGGTTGGAATCGCGGGCATGTCCTTTGCATCGCCGTCTTTTTCGTCTTCACCGCCTGGCGCTGTCTTGTTATCGAGACTCTGGCCGGCCTTAGGAGCTTCTGGCTTTGGCTTGGTCGGCTCTCCGCGAGCGACCTTATCGTCGGTCGATGCTTTGGCGAGCAAGTCGGACACCGATGGCATTCGGTTGGCGGCGATGTCCTTGAGCGTTTGCTGCATCTCAGCCCAGCGCTCCAGGTGGCCGACGCCGATCTCGGGATTGCGAGCAGCCATCTTTAACAGGTCTTCACCGGTCTTGTTCAAATTATCCAAACGACGTCCGTTGGATGACTCCGCGCCGGCTTGCTTACGAAGCTCGTCTCGCATGTCATCGTCATTCAGCTCGTTGGCCGTCATCGCACGCAGTTGCTTGTTGCGTTCGTAAAGGCGCAGTTCGCGATCACGAACATCCAACGAAGCTCGATGCCATTTGCTCAATTGGCTGGTCACCCAAATCGCGTGCTCCTCAGCCGTCAACACATAGAAAATGTGCGGCGCTGAATAAGCTCGCTTGCGACCTGGCAAGTAGTCTTCGACCCAAAGTCGCACTTCGACAGGCTGCGGATCGATTCCCAATGCGTTTGCTGAGAATGTCGCTGGCACCTGAATCGACGATTGATCGGGTCCGCCAACGGCAAGCACTTTTTCGCCTTCAGCTGGCTTCGCCAAACGATCGTCGAGCCCCTTCCAAGTCATGCCAATTTTTTTGACGCCGAAGTCGTCCGCTGACAGAGCACGGAAATTCAGCTGCTCGCTGTCCAGCAAGACAGCTTGCCGGGGAAAGTCCTGCGTCACGACACTTGGCGGCTCGTCGACGAGCGGCTTAATCGCGAGATCAAACGGTTCACGACCAGCCAATCCGAACTGGTCCTTCCACGACAACTTCATTCGTCCGGCATCCGTCACGCTGACACTGTCCGATGCAAACGACGCCATGGTTACCTTGACGGGATCTTCATTGATGCTCGCCGAATCCAGTTCGCGCGATGCGGTTGCTGACACCTTGGCGGTGCTGCCTTCGA
The DNA here is from genome assembly GCA_964444105.1 of uncultured Pirellulaceae bacterium. Lineage (GTDB taxonomy): Bacteria > Planctomycetota > Planctomycetia > Pirellulales > Pirellulaceae > K23-9. The sequence continues at coordinate 2,848 of CAYUGI010000382.1, read as the reverse complement.
CAACGCTCAACGTACCGCTGCGAACGTCACGCTCAACCGCTTCAGTCAGCTCCAAGTAATCCGGCAACTGCACGACAGCGTTCGCGGCAACCAATTCAGGTCGAATCTGCGGATCCAGGGTGACGTTTTGATAGAAATCTCCCACACGGACCATCATGTCGGTCGGTTGCGTTCGTGGCGGCAATTCAAACTGATACTTATTGTCCGTAAGCGAAACAACATTGTTGGGCATGCCGTCGATTTCGATCGTCGCCGTCTCCGGTTGCCAACGACTTTTGTCGGCAAGTGAAACCGTCCAAGTCACGTTCTCGCCGTGAGGGACAACCATCGTTTCGGGCAACTCGGTCACTTCGGTAAATGTGTAACGCGGTGTGTCGATCCAAGGCGCAGCCATTCGTGCCCAAGCGTTCTTAGCAGCCGGCCCTGCAACGACACCCAAAACCACTGCGATACCGGCGGCAATGGCAAGGACGCTGCCCCAAAGCTTGACTCTTGAAGTCGGCGCGGCCTCATTCAGATCGCGACTCTTCGCCGATACAGCCACTTGCTCAATCGCGGCTTCACAGAGTTTGCGAGAACGAGCCTGTTCGGTTTCGCTGTCTGCCAATTCGATAACGCCAAGCAGCTGGTCGCCGATGTTGGGCTCGCGAACACGCAGCAGCTTCGCCAATTGGTCCAAACTGCGATGCCGCCATACCCAACGATGAAACGCCCAGGGCACAACTAGCCACACTGCCAGCGTCGTGAAGAAAATTCCCAGTCGCACCGACGATGGCGTGTCCCAAAACCGATCCACCACAAACACGGTCAAGAAGGCAATCAAGATCGCGGCGACCGCAAACGCAATCGCTTCAGCCATCTTGGTCGTCCAGACTTTGCTACGGAACCGTGACAGTTGTTCTTTCAAACTGTCGGGCACGCGGAGCAAATCCGGGTTTCGATTGGGAGAGGCAACACTCATGGGATGGTCACTTTGAGTTGTGTCGTTTTCGTATTGGTTTCACCCTCTCGCTTGCGGGAGGGTCGGACGCAGTAGCGGCCGGGGAGGGCCAAGTCGTCACGCAGCAATTCAATCCGCTGCAATTCCCATCGCCCCTCTCCTCGCTAAGGCTCGACTCTCCCAGGGGGAGAGTAAATCTCTCGTGGCAACAGTCTATCGAATTCATCAAATCAGCCCCACCATTTTTCTGCCGGTCCAAAACAGGCCCAAAAGGCCGATCATTAGGGCGGCGACCAGCGGGTGACTCCACAATTGAACCCGACGAAGCTGCTTGGGTGGCTCGGGAACTTGCCCGATTGCCTTAATAATTTCCTCGGTCGAAGCACTTTTCAGCACCCTACCCCGCGAAACCCTTGCTAGCTCGTCAATCACTTCGGGCCGTGCAGGCTTGCCTGTTTGCTCCAGGATCGCGCCCTGTACAAAAAGACTCGCGTCCAATTTCGTGCCGGTTTCTTTGCACCTGAGCGTGACTTGATGGTTGCCGGGCTCCGAAGGCGTGTACGATCCGGCGAAGGCACCCCATTCATTCCCGGCGATCTTCATGCGTACGGTATCCGTTCGCCCCGACGGTGCGACGATCCTCGCCGTGACCGTTCCTTGACTGAGTGGTTCGCCACTCTTTTCCATCACGTTGGCCTTCAGCGCGATCGTCTGGCGAACTTGCGGCTGTTGCGGACTGTAGTAAAGCCGCATCGATTCGCCCTTGGCGATGTTTCGCTGGTAAGCCATCCAGCGGACGACCTGTCCCCAGAATCGATAGTGATACTTGTCTTCAACACCACGTCGCCAACGCCAAGCTCCATCGGTACCCATGAACAAAACTTTGCCGCGGCCAAACGTTCGCGTGACCAACAACGGAATGCGACCGTATTCGTTGGACGCTTCCTGGTGAACAGCCAAGACATCGGTACCAGCCTTCGCGCGAGTCACCGGCGCGTGCCACTGAAAACCTGGCAGGTTCTCCCAGACTTCCATGTTGTCGTCCTGAGTGTCAGCCAACTTCGTCAACAAACTCCGACGCCCAAGTTCAGTCAGCCCAAAGTGACTTGGCTGGCGCGAACCCCAACCGTTAACTTGAACACGGTCATAAATCACCGGCAACAGATCGTCCAACGGCGTATCAGCCAGTGACAGTCCCTTGCCCTGCCAACCCGGCATGAAAACCAAACCGCTGGCTTGTTGTTCGACCAAACCTTTCAACAGCCGACACTGTTCTTCGGTCAACTGATCTTCGTCCACACCGACGTCGCCCAGGAACACAACGTCGTACTCGGAAAGTTCTTTCAAAGTATCGGGAAAAGCTCCGATGTAATCACGGTTGCCGCCACCGACTTTGCTTAGCCCCGGATGAAATAGTAAACACGAAACATCAACACCTGGATCGCGAGAAAGTGCATTTCGCAAATAGCGATACTCCCAACGCGGCAATGACTCAACAACCAGTACTTTCAGTTTCTCTTCACGCACCACGATCGGCGTTGTCTTTTCATTGTTCTCGACATTGCGTTCTTCGCCGTGCGGCGGAACGCGAAGTGTCAGCGTGTAGTCACCCACGTCCTCGGGCTTCCACATCAATGCGTCCGTGGTACGCCCCATCGCAGAGATACGTAGTTCCTTCGTGACTTTCGTCCCGTCGGATGATTCCATCGTCACGATGGCTGCGTGATCGCGAGGCAATGAACTCTCGACCGTGAACGGAATCCGAACCGTCTTGCCCACGACACCAAACGAAGGCAAATCGAAACTCAACAGATCGATGTCGGGTAGTCGTGTTGGCTCACCGACCGGCACGCCAAAAATCGGTATCTGCTGCAACCGCATGCGCGTCGCCATCTCGACCGGTGGCGA
>CAYUGI010000381.1:0-4354 GCA_964444105.1 uncultured Pirellulaceae bacterium | reverse complement strand
GCGCTGTGCGAGGGTCTCTCGACCCCGCATCCGAAGCATCCACGCGCGCTGTGCGAGGGTCTCCCGACCCCGCATCCGAGCATCCACAGCGCTGTGCGCGGGTCTCCCGACCCCGCACCCCCGGGCCGCGCTATGCGAGGGTCTCACGACCCCGCATCCGCAGACTAAACAAAACCTTCAAAGCGTGAACCGTGTTTCTGACTTCATGCACACGGATGACGTGAACTCCCTGAGCAGCCAACATCAGCGTGATCGCCAGCGTTCCCGCGTCGCGGTTCACCTCCTTATCGCCCAACAATTTTCCGATGAAGCCTTTCCGCGAATGTCCGACCAGAATCGGGCAACCGAGATCCACAAACCGTGACGCTTGCTGAACCAGCGTAATGTTGTGCTGATGCGTTTTCCCAAACCCGATCCCCGGATCCAGACAAATGCGTGTCGGATCAACCCCCGCCTCAACCAACTGCTTCTGACGCGAAGCCAGATACCGATAAATGTCTTCCACAACGTCATCGTATTTCGGGTCGTCCTGCATCGTCTGCGGCGTTCCCTGCATGTGCATCGCACAAACGCCGGCCTTCGAGTCCACCGCCACGCTCAACATTTCCGGATCGCCTTCAAGACCCGTCACGTCGTTAATGATCTCGGCTCCGGCTTCAATCGCCGCCTTCGCGACTGCCGCCTTGGACGTGTCAATCGAAATCGGAACCGTTCGAACGCCTGGTTCCTGCATCCGCTCGACCAGCCCTTCGATCACCGGGACGACGCGATCCAATTCTTCGCCTTCGCCAACCGGATCGCTGTAAGGCCGAGTGCTTTCGCCTCCGACGTCCAGAATATCGGCTCCGTGATCAATCAACGTGATCGCGTGGTCGATGGCCGCTTCGGTCGAATCGTGTTTTCCTCCATCGGAAAAACTGTCGGGCGTCACATTCACGATGCCCATGATCGCCGGCCCGTTTTCGAACGAGAGCGTTTGAGTCCTCAGCGACCAGATGAGGGAGGAGCGTGGAAAAATTGGTGCGAGATTCATATCAGTGATCTTACTCGTTATCTCTACGGACGAGGGCACTCCGCTGCCAAAAAACGACCGACAAGTTTGTCAAAACCGTTCGCTCGATTCCAGCATCTTGTCTCACGCAAAGGCGCAAAGGCGCGAAGTGAGGTCGCAGAAGCTGGCGACCCCTTCTTTGCGAGCTTCGCGCCTTTGCGTGAGGCTGAATTGATTATGATTTCGAGTCACTCAATGGTACTTGTTCGAGTCGTGAAATGGAGGATTCTGCGCCCGCCTGCACCTCGTTCGGCGCGTTGTGATCGGGGCCAGATTTTGGTACAATTCAAGATTGGTTTGGGGGTTTGAAAAAGCTCGTTTTTTCCCGCATTTTCGGGCCTCAAACGCTCCACAGAACGCTTGATTTATCGAGCGATTTTCGACCGCTCGAAAGGCCCAGAAATTGTCTACCGATCTCCCCGAAGACGACAACGAACGAGACGACACCAACCCGGCCGATGGCGGCGGGATCAGTGGCGGCGATGACGGAGGTTTTGACGCTGGAAACGTCGAAGGTCTGCCGATTGAAGAAGAGCTGAAGGCCAGCTACCTGACGTACGCCATGAGCGTGATCGTCTCGCGTGCTTTGCCCGACGTTCGTGATGGCCTGAAGCCGTCTCAACGACGGATTCTGGTCGCGATGAACGATTTGAATCTTTCGCCGGGCTCGTCCCGAGTCAAATGCGCGAAGATTTCGGGTGATACCAGCGGTAACTACCACCCGCACGGTGAAAGTATCGTCTACCCGACTCTCGTTCGCATGGCTCAGGAATGGAACATGCGCCACACGCTGGTCGACAAGCAAGGTAACTTCGGCTCGATCGCTGGATTGCCTCCCGCTGCGATGCGATACACCGAAGCTCGCATGTCGGCGGTCGCATCGCTGATGCTGGAAGACCTGAAGCTGGACACCGTCGACTTCACTCCCACCTACGACGATCGACGGCTCGAGCCCACCGTTCTGCCCAGCAAGTTCCCCAACCTGCTGGTCAACGGCTCCAGCGGCATCGCCGTTTCGATGGCAACCTCGATTCCTCCGCACAACCTTGGCGAAGTTTGCGACGCATTGGACTTGGTCATCCAGAACCCGGACTGCAGCATCCGCGAGATCATGGAAGTCCTGCCCGGCCCCGACTTCCCAACCGGTGGAATTATCTGCGGTCGAGCGGGCATCATCCGAGCGTACACGACCGGTCGAAGCACGATTCCCGTTCGAGCGAAATGCGAAATCAAGGAAGGCAAGCGTGGCAAGTCGGAAATCATCGTCACCGAGCTGCCGTTCCAACAGACGACCGATCCCGTCGTCGAAAAAATCGCTGCCCTGGTCAAAGGCGACAAAGTCAAAGGTATCACGGGCATTCAGGACCTGAGCGACCTGAAGGAGCCGGTCAAGCTGGTGATCGACGTTCGAGCCGACGCAGATCCGGAAGTCGTGCTGAACCAGCTGTATCAGTACTCGCCGCTGCAGACCTCGTTCAGCATGAACTTCATGGCACTGGTCGACGGCAAGCCACGCGAGCTTTCAATCAAGGATTTCCTGACCGAGTTCCTTCGGCATCGCGTGTCGGTCATTCGCCGCCGGACCCAGTTCCTGTTGGCTCGTGCTCGCAAGCAAAAACACACCATCGAAGGTCTGTTGCTGGCTCTGGCTGACATCGACGAGATCATCCGCATCATCCGCGCCAGCAAGACTCAGGCCGAAGCCAAGGTCGGCTTGATGGGCATCGAATGTCCGGCAGCCATGATGGAGCGTGCGTTGGGCGAACAGGGATTCAGCGTCTTCAAAGAAGAGCGGGGTGAATCCGACACGTACACGTTGACCAGCGTGCAGGCTGACGCGATTCTGAAAATGACGCTGGGCCAGTTGGTCAACCTGGAACAGGAACGGCTGGGCAAGCAACACGCCGCCTTGCTGGAAGAAATCCTCGAATACCAGCGAATTTTGTCCGACGACGATAACATCCGAGCGATCATTCGTGACGACCTGGCCGACATCAAGAAGAAGCTGGCCGATCCGCGTCGCACGGAAATCTCGGGCGAAGAAATTCGCAACATCGATCTGGAAGATTTGATCGAAGAAGAGGACATGGTCGTTTCGATCAGCCATCGCGGCTACATCAAACGAACGCCCGTCAGCACGTATCGGGCTCAACGTCGCGGCGGCAAAGGCATCAAAGGCGCGAAGATTGAGGACGAGGATCCGATCGAACACGTCTTCGCGGCCAGCACTCACGATTACCTGCTGTTCTTCACGTCCTTCGGCACCGTCCACTGGCGCAAGGTGCATGAACTTCCGGCACTCAGTCGCGAAAGTCGTGGCCGAGCGATCGTGAATCTGATTCCGTTGGCCGAAGGCGAATCCGTGGCGGCATGTCGAGCGATCCGTGACTTCAGTGCTCCGAATCATTATCTGATGATGGCCACTGAAAAAGGACTGGTTAAGAAAACGCCACTGTCCGATTACGGGCGGCCTCGACGTGGAGGAATCATCGCGATCAAACTTCGCGAGGACGACAGCCTGATCAAGGTGGTTGTTTGTCAGGAGGGTGACGAGATCGTTCTTTCCACCGCTTCCGGCATGGCGATTCGATTCGCCGAGTCTGATGCTCGCCCGATGGGCAGAAACACCAGCGGCGTCAAAGGCATCACGCTGGTTGGCGACGACAAGCTGGTTGGCATGGTGGTCGCCGATCCAGACGCGACGCTGTTGACCGCTTGCGAAAAAGGTTACGGCAAACGCACGGCGTTCGGACCGAACATGGCCGACGATGTCGAAGGTGATGAATCCACGTCCAGCAGCAACCGCTATCGGGCTCAGAAACGAGGCGGTAAGGGTGTTCGTGATATCAAGACCACCGATCGCAATGGACCCGTCATTGGAATCCTGCCGGTGTCCGAGGAAGACGAAGTGCTGCTGATGACTTCGCTGGGCAAGATCCAGCGGATTCGTTGTGCGGACATCAGCGTGATCGGCCGGAATACTCAGGGTGTCCGCATCATGGGACTCGATGGCGAAGACTCATTGGCCGTGCTGGCCAAAGTCCCGCCAAACGATGACGAAGAGGGTGAAGGTGACGCAGTTCAACCGCCAGCAGCCGATGCACAAGCTTCAAGCGACAGCGATTCGCCTGCAGTGCCTGACGCCAGCGAGCCAGACGACACATTGGCGAGCGAAGAGTCGTAACAGACGTTCGTTTGACAGGATGAACAAGATCGACAGGATGCATATCCGAACGCAAGATCATGTTTGATCCAGTTGATCCTGTCGAAAATCACCTGCTGTGCGCGGGTCTCCCGACCCCG
>CAYUGI010000380.1:2909-4382 GCA_964444105.1 uncultured Pirellulaceae bacterium | reverse complement strand
TTTCTCTTTTCACGCTTGCAAGGCGCAGTCTGCTGGCTCAGCAAAATCCTCTCGCAGAGCCTTCCTAATTTTTTGTTGCGGAACCATCCAGTCGTCCGCCGAACACGTCACGAGTGGATTATTAGCGTTTTCAGCGATGAGTCAAGAAAATTGTGTTTGTATTTCTATGAACCGACCTCATCGCCAAGGTGGTCGTTGGGCGCAGTGAAGGCCTAACGGTAAAGACCAACGATGTGCCAATACCGTATTGAAAAAATGAGTTTCTGTGAATTTGCCTACAAGGGGAGAATGGCTCACCTAGCTAGCCTCAGACGGCGCTTGTGATCTCACGCCGGGGCTCGATTCCAAGCCAGGCAATCATCGCTTCGTAATCGATCAACCTGGCTCAGGGGTGATTCGCTACCATTGCGAGTGCAAGAGAAGCGACTGAATTTTTTTCCCTTTTTCGAAGACACCGATTCGGATTGAGAGAGTTTTCATGTGGGTCCAACGAAAATTGCGGCTAGCCGCCGCGCCCCGAGGCTTTCATCTTGTCACGCGTCAGATCGTCGAGGCTGTCCCCGAGTTGAAGGACCTGTCGGTTGGCATGATGCAAGTTTTCATCCAGCACACCAGCGCGTCACTAACGATCAACGAGAATGCTGACCCGGACGTGCGTGTCGATTTCGAAACCGCGATGAATCATGCAGTGCCGGAGACACTTCCATACGTCCACACGCTAGAGGGGCCCGATGATATGCCTGCGCACGTGAAAGCATCGATGATGGGAGCCAGCGTCACGATTCCTATCGGAGATGGACGGCTGCAACTGGGAACGTGGCAGGGGATCTATCTCTGCGAGCATCGTGATCATGGCGGCAGCCGTGGGGTCGTCATCACCCTGATGGGGACTCCGTAACCTCCGCTGGCGGCACGTATTGGGACGATCGTCGGCGTTGCCGCGGCGATTTTGGCGTTAAGACCAGTATTGGCTCGTGAAAGAGGATTATCCACACTTTTACTGTTTTCTGGCTGCTGAGTCGTTAAACTCTTCGTGACCAGAAATCGCCGCTCGCTGAACGAATTCTTCGTTGATCCCAGTGAGCGTGCAAAAGCGCACAAGGGGATCTTTTTCAATGCACTCATCAAGCCCAACTTGTCGTAAATGCGACTGTCGATTGGAACGCGTACGTCGCAGTTTCATTGAACGACTTTGCCTAGTTCGTGCGGCATACGAATGTTCTTGGTGCCAACGTCGGCGTCGCCGGTTGTTGTTCAAGCCACGAGAGCAGGCTGAAGACTACGGTCAGGCCGTGACTCAGGGGGCGATATTGAACATTCGTTCAGATGAAGCAGATCGGCAACCTGCGCCTAAGGTTGGCGAGACCGTACCTAGTGAGGCCGCGCCTAGCGAGCACGTATCCGTCGGATAAAGATCATCGGCATCTTGCTGTTCAACGCTGTCCAATAGCTGGATCGCTGCCGAATAGCTGG
>CAYUGI010000380.1:0-2809 GCA_964444105.1 uncultured Pirellulaceae bacterium | reverse complement strand
CAGTGGAACCCTGGCTAGGTAATTGGCAGGTGCTTCGGTAGCCTAGCTTGGCTGCGTAGCATCGATGCCACCAACGCCGTCCAACCGGTTTGATGACTGGCCCCTAGCCCGCGGCCAGTATCCGCGTGGAAGTACTCGTAAAACAGCACGAGTTCATTCCAATTCGGGTCGTCGGCATAAGCTTTATCTTCGCCGTGAATTGGCCGCGCTCCATCCTTGTCGATCTCGAACAGCGAGATCAGCCGACGCTCCAGTTCTTGGGCAACCTCCATTAGCGTCATGCTATGACCAGAGCCAGTGGGGCATTCAACGCGAAAGCTATCGCCATAGTAAGCGTGGTATCGTTTCAAAGATTGAATCAATAGGAAGTTGGTGGGGAACCAAATGGGGCCGCGCCAATTACTGTTGCCACCGAACATTCGCGTTTCGCTCTCGCCGGGAACGTAATGCACTTCGTTCTTCTGCCCACCAAACTCAAACACATACGGTTCGTCCCTGTGCGCTGCCGAAAGCGAACGGATACCGTAGGGCGAAAGAAACTCCGTTTCGTCCAGCATCACCGTTAGCAATCGACGGAAACGATCTTCCGATGGAATCGCCAATAGCCGCAGTCCCTTGGTAGGATCATCATCGTCCTGGCATTCCATGTACGTCATGTGTTTGCTCAAGTCGTCGCGATTGTCCAAGAACCAGCGCATGCGACGTTTGAAACCTGGCAACTTGGCGATTTCTTCTTCGTCCAACAGCACGCCCGTCATCAGCGGCAACAATCCAACCAACGAACGAACTCGCATCGGGATGGATTGGCCGTCGACAAAAAGATGGTCGTAGTAGAATCCGTCTTCTTCGTCCCATAGCCCCGTTCCATCCATGCTGTTCATGGCTTCGGCAATCGCGACGTAGTGCTCAAAGAACTTGCTGGCCATGTCTCCGTAGGCTTCATTGTCTTCAGCCAATTCCATCGCCATTCGCAACATGCCGCCGCAATAAAACGCCATCCAGGCCGTTCCGTCGGCTTGTTCTAAGTGGCCGTTGGGCATCGGCTTACTGCGGTCAAACACGCCGATGTTATCAAGCCCCAGAAAACCACCCGAGAAAATATTGCGACCGCGAGGGTCCTTACGGTTCACCCACCAGGTGAAATTAATCAGCAGTTTCTGAAACGCTTTGGCCAGAAAGACCTTGTCACGTTTGCCCTCTGGCCCGCTGGCTTTGTAGACCTGCCAAACACCCCATGCGTGAACAGGTGGATTGACGTCACCCAAGTTCCATTCATACGCCGGGATCTGGCCGCTGGGGTGCATATACCATTCGCGCAGAAACAAAATCATCTGCTGTTTGGCAAACTCGTTGTCCAGATGGGCCATCGGCACCATGTGAAACGCCAAGTCCCAAGCTGCGTACCACGGATATTCCCACTTGTCCGGCATCGAGATGATGTCGCGGTTGAATAGGTGTCGCCAGTCGCTGTTACGCCCTGATTTGCGTGCGTCCGGTGCAGCAACCCCGTTGGGGTCCCCATCTAGCCAGCTACGCACCGAGTAGTGATAGAACTGCTTGGTCCAAAGCAGCCCGGCGTACGATTGCCGCATGATCGCGCGGCGGTCGGCCGTTAGTGACTCAGGAATGCGTTGCGCGTAAAACTCATTTGCATCATCAAGTCGTGATTGGAATCCTTGCTCAAAGGACTCACCAAACGCCTGGTCGCGAAACTGCTTCGTGTCGCCGCCACACGTGTCCGCGATGAATGCGTCCGCCTTGCTGGTCAATCGCAAACGGACAACGGTCGATTCGCCCGCATCGAGTTTTTGAAAGCCGTAGGGCGCGCACTTGGTCCCGCGTTGTTTCGGATTGACCGCCTTCGCTTCCCCTTCGACAACGTACTGATGAAACGCGTCCTTCGCGAATTCTGATTCGCTAGGCATACCCGGATGCAATTGCTGATTGGTTTCGTTGTCCGTGAATAACCATTGCCATCCACCCATCGCTTCGGGTTGATCACAGGCGAACCAAAATTCATCAAGCGTTTCATGGCGGGTTTTGACGACATCATCAACCAGCTGCATCGACGGCGGCATCGTGCAACCTTCGTCAGTACATTGCCACGTCCACGTGTTGCGATAAAACAGCTGCGGCAATAGGTGAACAATCGCGGCAACTGGGCCACGATTGGTGATCGTCAAACGAATCAGGACATCGTCAGGGCTGGACTTGGCATATTCCGCTTGAACGTCGAAGTAACGTGACTCATCAAACGCGCCGGTATCAGGCAGTTCGTATTCCAACTCCGACAGCGGACGAGTCTGATTGACCGAAACCAAATCTTCGTAGGGGTAGCGACTCTGCGGGTACTTATAAAGTCCCTTCATGTAGCTGTGCGTCGGCGTGCTATCGATGTAGTAGTAGCACTCTTTGACGTCTTCGCCGTGGTTGCCTTCAGGGCCGGTGACACCAAACAGCCGTTCTTTCAAGATCGGGTCTCGGCCATTCCAAACCGCGACCGAAAAACAAAGACGGCACTGGCGATCCGAGATGCCCAGCAAGCCGTCTTCACCCCAACGATAGGCGCGGCTGCGCGCATGGTCGTGCGGAAAATAGCTCCACGTCGCGTCGCCGCCTTCGCTGTAGTCCTCGCGAACGGTGCCCCATTGTCGTTCGGACAAATAGGGCCCCCAGCGTTGCCAGTTTTCAGAGCGATTCCTGCTTGCGAGCAGCCGTTGGTCTTCCGCGGTCATGGCGTGGGCTTTCGGTTCTGAATGAGCCGTTGGCGCCGAAAACCCCGCCCCCCCGGCAAAAATTGGTGGGTTAT
>CAYUGI010000379.1:0-4399 GCA_964444105.1 uncultured Pirellulaceae bacterium | reverse complement strand
CTACGAGTCGATTTCGACGCGTTCGCCGCTTCCGTCTCGGCAATCCATTTCTAGGTGCTCTGGGTACAAGCCTTCGCTACCTAGAATCTGGACTGTCATGTCGCCGGAGTCTTCGATTTCCATCACGCTGCGGCGTTTTTTGTTGTTCAGGTGCGCTGCGACTTCGTCGTTGACGCGAACGGTGACGCGTTCGATGTGCTTGTTCTTGACGGCCAAGGCCAGCTTTCGAACGACTTCGATGGACATGCTTTCGGCGGTCTTGACTAGCCCGCGGCCTTCGCAGCAAGGGCAGTCTTGGTAGATGCTGCGTTTCAGGCTTGGGCGAATGCGTTGGCGCGTCATTTCGATCAGGCCAAACGGACTGATACGCAGGATCTTTGTTCTCGCCCGATCGTTGGCCATGGCATCGCGAAGTGTTCGTTCGACTTTTCGGCGATGGTTTTCTTTTCGCATGTCGATGAAGTCGTTGACGATTACGCCACCAAGGTCACGCAGTCGTAGCTGGCGTGCGATCTCTTTTGCCGCTGCCAAGTTCAAGCGGAAAGCATTTTCTTCGGCTGAGTTATCACCACGGAAATTCCCGCTGTTCACGTCGATGGCGACCAACGCTTCGGTCGGGTCGATCACGATGGACCCACCGTTTGGCAACTTGACCGTACGTTGATTGATTTTGATGATTTCCTCTTCCAGCTTGTACTTGTGGAAGAGAGGCTCGGTTCCTTCGTACAGTTTCAGCCGATCGACAACGCGCGGCATGACCATCTTTAAGAAGTCGCGTGCTTTGTCGAAGGACTCTTGCTCGTCGATGAAAATGTGGTCGATTTCGTCGCTGAAAATGTCGCGAATCGTACGAATGATCAAATCGCTTTCGGCGTAGATTTCGCCGGGCTGATCGGTTTCTTCGATCCGCCGAACGATGGCTTTCCAAAGTCGCAGCAGATAGTCCATGTCGCGTTGGAGTTCTTGCTCTTTGCGTCCAGCTCCAGCTGTGCGGACGATGAAGCCGACACCTTTAGGCGGGTTCAGAGCATTGAGGCATCGTTTGAGTCTGCGGCGATCGTCGTCGTCTTCAATTTTGCGACTGACGCCAACGCGGCCTAGAGCTGGCATCAAAACCAAGTAGCGCCCTGGAATCGAAATATAAGTGCTAAGAGTGGGGCCCTTGGTGCCAATGCCTTCCTTGATGACTTGCACCAGGACTTCGTCGCCGCGTTTGAAAATTTCTTGGATAGGAGGTTTGTTGCGTGGGCGTCCGCCTTTGAAAGCACGCTTGCTGCCGCGGCCTGACTCGCGCGCCCGCTTGGCAGCGGCTTCGGCCATCTCGTCTGACTCACGCATGATTTCGGCAGGGTCATAGCCGCCTTGGCGAAAGTACTGCGGTTCGACATCACTGATATGCAAAAAACCATTGCGGCCGACACCAAAATCGACGAACGCGGCTTGGATGCTGGGCTCTAAGTTGACAATTTTTCCGCGGTAAATATTGCCTGCGTAGGCCTCAACGCTTTTTCGTTCGACGTAAAGTTCATCCAGTCGGTTGTCTTCAAGAATCGCAATCCGACTTTCTTCGGGCTGCAACACATTGATTAGCATTTCTCGTTTCATAGTTCTCACCTCAGGGGTGTTGAGCGTGCTGAATGACACGATGGAAATCGCAACATGGACGCACGCGTGATAATGTTCGTTGTTATTTGGTTAGGAATCGGAGTTGCTCGCCTGACTGCCATCTTCGGCTGTCGCGATCAGTTGCGGTTCCTCGGTCTCAAATTCTTTTTTCAGTGCGACGCGGGTTCGGTTGATGACGGCGCCATGTTCGATCCAGTGACTTGCGTTGATCAAATCCAACACATCACCGGGACGCAGGGATGCTGATTCGCTCGCTGCCAGTGACAGGTTCAGGCAGTCACCTTCGATTTCGATCGATGGAATCTGCGCAGAGTCGACGGTGACCGTTTTCTGTTTTCGTTCGAATGAAATGGTGTCCCGGTTTTTCAATTCGGCGATTGCGGACTGTGCGGCATCGATATCCACATCGTCTGGGATCGTTATGACGTAGTCGCTTCGGCTCAGTTTTGCCTTGCCGAATCCCTCGGGCAGCAATTTGACGCTCTTAATCGTCAGGCCCGGTTGGTTGTCATCGCAAAGCCGTTGAAACAGTTCGGCCACGGGAATCCGTTCGGCCAACTCCAGTTCAACCACTTCATCGAGTCCGTTGACTCCAAGTGCCAGTGCGGACGGGAAGCCAATGCGTGGCTTAGGGTGAAATCCTTCCGTCATGGATGGTTTCAGCGCGGCGCGACGCACCATTCTTTCCCACAAACGAGCCAAGTCGTGGTGGCCGGTCCAGCGCAGAAGCCCGGCTTTGGCAAACCGAATCCGGTAACGCTCGCGAATCGGCGGCGTGACGGAGTCGCTGGGAGTATCGGTCGTGTTTGCGGCGGCGTTCAAGTTAGATTTGGTTGGCTGGTGATGGTCTATCGGACGATCAATTCGGGGACGAGATCGCTGAGTCGATCCATCAGGTAGAGATCAACGTCACTGGCTGCTTCAAGTCCCATGACCCGATCGGCAATGTCTTTGCATTGCTGAATCGAGACGCTGCGAATCGCTTTTTTGACTCGTGGTAGCAGCGATGGTGGCACGCTTAAATGGCGGACGCCTAGGCCAAGCAGCAATAGTGCGCGACCAGGGTTGCTACTCATTTCGCCGCAGACGGAAATCGGTGTGTTGTGTTCGTCGGCGACTGTAACGCTTTGCCTAATCAAACGCAGGACTGCTGGGTCACTGGACTGGTACAAGTCGGCGACATACTCGTTGCTTCGATCAACCGCCAAGGTGTACTGCGCCAAGTCGTTTGTGCCGATGCTAAGGAAGTCGACTTCGGTCACAAAGCGATCTAGCATCACAACGGCGGCAGGCACCTCGACCATCATGCCAACGGGGATGTCACTGCGATGCTCGATCCCGGAATCCTTCAGGTCCTCTGCAACCACGTTCAGCAGCATTCGAGCTTGTCGCAGTTCTCCGAGTGTTGTGATCAGCGGGAACATGACACGAATATCGCCATGAACGGCCGCACGAAGCACGGCGCGAAGTTGTGGCCGAAAGATGTCCAGGTTTCGTAGCGAAAGGCGAATACTCCGCAAACCCAAAAACGGATTGTGCTCCTGTTCGGCGAGTGGTCGGTGCCCCATTTTGTCTGCCCCCAAGTCCAGCGTGCGCAAGACAACAGGGCGACCATTCATCTCACGAGCCACTTGGCTGTAGGCTTGGTAGTGGTCTTCTTCGCTGGGTTCTTGTTCGCTGGAAAGGTACAGGAATTCTGTTCGGTACAGACCGATGCCATCGGCACCCCGTTGCAGCGATGCGTGGGTTTCGTACGGGAATTCAATGTTGGCACTCAGTTTGATGCGGACGCCGTCAACGGTTTCTGCCGGCAGGTCACGAAGTTCTGCCAACCGTGCTGTCAGCGAACGACGTCGCTCGAGTTGCTGTTCGTAGCGCCCGAGTGTTGCGTCGTCTGGGTCGATGATGATCTTGCCCCGGTCGCCATCAACGATGACCTTTGAAGCGGCACCGATGCCATCGAGAAATCCGCCGATGCCAACCACTGCCGGGATCTCCAAGCCTTTGGCAACGATCGCGGTGTGTCCACCGGCACCGCCAATTTCGGTGCAGAAACCCAGCACGTAGCGGCGGTCCAGGTTCGCGGTCTCACTGGGCGTCAGAACGTGCGACAGGACGATGACCGGTTCGCTTAATTCAGACAGTGGTTGCTTCGTGACAGCCCCCAATTGCATCAGCAGCTGCTTTTCGATGTCCAAGACATCTTCGGCGCGATCGGCCAGCACCGGATTAGCAAGCCGCCGCAAAGCGGACGCGTAGTGATGAAGAACGCGAGTGACTGCGTAGGGCGCAGACTGTCGTTGTTCTTTGATCCGCCGTCTCAGTTCGCTGTGCAGTCGCGGGTCATGCAACATTTGAAGCTGGGCCGCAAAGATATCGCCCGTTTCTTCCCCGGCGATGGCGCTTGTTTCCAGTCGACTGCTTTCCAGGTGAGCTGAAACTGCGTCAACAGCACCGCGCAAGCGCGCGTATTCATCAGCCGCGTCTTCGGCGGCGACGAGACAACGTGGAATGCGATATCCGTCTGCGTCCAGAACTAACGCAGGACCGATTGCGACTCCAGGCGAAACAGGAATGCCTTGTAATTCGACCATGGTAGGTCGACGGACCGCTGTTCACGCACAAGACCACCGCTCGCCAGCGATGAATCGCCGGGAGGACATTTGATCTGATGACCGCACCGTGGTCTCCGCGTCAGCCACTGCGGCTGGCGAGCTGGAGAACAGGGACGTCGTAAAAATCGATCCATCAATAATTATGTTTGGTTGGATGT
>CAYUGI010000378.1:3895-4403 GCA_964444105.1 uncultured Pirellulaceae bacterium | reverse complement strand
GTCAAGCCGCACGTCGGCGATGCGTGGATCGACGAGTCGAAGGAGAAAGTCGGCTACGAGATACCGCTCAACCGCCACTTCTATTGCTACGAAGAACCTCGTGAACTCAACGTGATCGAAGACGACATTAAGGGCTTGGAGAAAGAAATTGTCGATCTGCTCAAGGAGGTAACTTCGTGATTCTCCTCGGCTTCACAAAAAACAAATCTTCCGTTTCCGTCACGCTCGTGGAGGAACATCCAAGATGAACTTCATGACGTATGAGAACGAAAAGCCTGCAAACGTTGATTGGCTGGAAGACGTGCCGAAACATTGGGACGCCATTCGGCTCAAATACCGGAGTTCTATCAACGACGAGAAACTCAACGAAGACACCGATCCGAATTTTGAAGTGAACTACGTTGACATTGGAAGTGTTAACAACGTTGATGGCATTCAGAAGTCGGAAGAGATGGTTTTCGAGGATGCGCCATCACGCGCACGACGCATCGTTAGAGATGGTGACACC
>CAYUGI010000378.1:0-3885 GCA_964444105.1 uncultured Pirellulaceae bacterium | reverse complement strand
GACACCATTGTTTCGACTGTGCGAACATACCTCAAAGCCATCGCTCATGTTGAAGACCCAGAAAACAATTTGATCGCATCCACTGGTTTCGCCGTTATTCGACCAAACGAGATCGAGCCACGTTATTTAGCTTACGCCCTACGAGATGACAGATTCGTAAATCAAGTCGTTTCACGCTCCGTTGGCGTTAGCTATCCCGCATGCAACGCGACAGACATCGCTGACATTTCGATTGCTATTGGGACCTCTGACGAGCAAGAACAGATCGCACGTTTTCTGGATGTGTCTGTGGGGAAGATCGACACGTTGGTGTCGAAGAAGCGAGAGCTGATCGAATTGCTTCAGGAAAAGCGTCGAGCGTTGGTCTCGCGTTGTGTCACTCGCGGGCTGCCGCCCGACGCCGCCCGCGCCGCCGGACTCGATCCCCAACCAAAACTCAAACCCTCCGGTGTCGATTGGCTCGGCGATGTGCCAGAGCATTGGGAGGTCGTACCTCTAGGTTATCTTTCGACCATTCATGGAGGCTCGACACCGAACCGGTCAACTGATGCTTTCTGGGAAGGCGATATTCCTTGGGTGTCTCCGAAGGATATGAAGACCGACGTGATTGAAGACTCTATCGACAAGATTACTGACTTTGCGCTCAGCGAAACGACTATTCGTTTGATCGACCCCGGTGCCGTGTTGGTCGTCATCCGAGGAATGATTCTCGCACATTCGTTTCCCGTAGCGGTGAACGCTGTACCCGTAACCGTCAATCAAGATATGAAGGCCATGCGAGTTGGTGATCGCATTAGCAAAGAGTTCCTGTTTTGGAAGCTCGATGGAATGGCTGACACTTTTGTTTCATTGGCAAGTGAGTCAGCGCACGGAACCAAAAAAATTGAAACTGAAACAATCACTAAATATCCGTTTGCGTTCCCAAAGGATAAGGATGAACAAGCCGCTATCACGGACTATTTGACTGACACAACGAAGCAAATCGACAAACTGATAGAAAAGGTTTCCGACGTAGTTGACCACTTGCTCGAATACCGTTCCGCCCTCATCACCGCCGCAGTCACCGGCAAAATCGATGTTCGAGAGGTAGAGGTATGAGCGCAGATTTCACAATCCTTTGCTTGGGAAGGCCATCGCCCGCACAACTCTGTGGCCTCTGTGCCTCCGTGTTTCCCATTCGATCAGCACGCATTTCAAAACACAGAGGCACAGAGTTCACCGAGGAGTCCAAACAACGGGTGATCGGCGAGGCGCCAGTCGCTGGTTCGTTGCACGGGTTACCGGCGGCTAGCGCCTTGCCGCTCACGATGCGTTCACCGACCACTCTGCGTCCTCCACATCTCCGCGTTTCCAATTTCACGACAGGTTTATTAAACGCAGAGTCGCAGAGAACGCAGAGATTTTCTCAAATGCGAGAGGCAGTACTATGAAATCCGCCCAAGAATTACTCGACGAACTCAACGCGGCTGACGAAAGTACTCGCATCGAAGCCAAGCGTGCCTCGGATATCGGCAAAAGCATCCTTCAAACGGTTTGCGCCTACGCCAATGAACCGGGGCTCGGTGGCGGTTATCTGCTGCTGGGCGTCGTTCCCGTCGAAAATTCGTTCTGGCCAATGTACGAACCAGTGATTATTGAAGATCCGGACAAACTTCAGGCAGATCTGGCGACCCAATGTGCAGCAATGTTCAACACTGCAATCCGGCCGCAGATACAGGTAGAGCAACTTTCGGGAAAAAATGTGATCGTGGTTTTTGTGCCCGAATGCAGTCCGCATGAGAAACCGGTACATTTCAAAAACAAGCCACTGCCGGCCAGTGCATGGCGAAGAATTGGATCAACCGATCAGCAGTGTACCGACGATGACTTGGGCGTATTTTACCAAAGCCGTCGTGGTGAAGCATTTGATGAACAAGCGCTGGCGGATGCTCGAAGAACAGACATTGATCCTGAGGCAGTCGAACTTTACCGCAAACTGCGCCGAGAAGTCAGCCCCGCTGCCGAGGAACTTAACTGGTCCGATGATGATTTGCTGGAATCGCTCAAAGCGATTCGGCAGACCGATCAAGGGCTTCAGCCAACGGTCGCGGGCGTTTTGCTGTTTGGTACGCCGATGGCACTGCGTCGCCTGTTTCCGATGATGCGTGTTGACTACATACGTGTCAACGGAACGCGCTGGGTCGAAGATCCTGACCGTCGGTTTGATACGGTCGAAATCCGTAGCCCTTTGATTCGCGCAATCAATCGCGCTCGGTCGGCAGTGCTTGATGACATTCCCAAAGCATTTTCTCTGCCCGCCGATCAAACGCAAAGTATCGAAGAGCCGACGCTACCCGAACGCGTGGTACGGGAAGTGGTCGCCAATGCGGTGATGCACCGCGACTATCGCAAGCATGGTTCGATTCAGTTGATTCGATATTCCAACAGGCTGGAGATTCGAAATCCGGGTTACTCGTTGAAGGCTCCTGAGCGACTGGGGGAACCGGGTTCAGACATCAGGAACCCTACGATCGCCGCGGCATTGTACGATCTGAACATGGCGGAGACCAAAGGAAGTGGAATTCGGGTGATGCGTTCAGAGATGGATGCGCGCGGACTTTCACCACCGCTGTTGGAATCTGATCGAACCGGTAATCAATTTATGGCGATTCTGTTGTTCCACCATTTTTTGGGAGAACAGGATATTGAATGGCTGACTTCTTTGGGGCAGGAACTCACCAACGAAGAACGACGGGCAATGGTGCAAGCGCGTGAGGTTGGGGCAGTTGATAATTCGACCTATCGCGACCTGAACAGGGACGCGGATACGTTAACCGCGAGCCGACATTTGCGGCGTCTTTGTGATTTGGGGCTGCTGGAAAAGAAAGGCAAAGGAGCCAAAACTTACTATGTGCCGACCGATCAGGCCCTAGTCAATTGGCCGCCAAAATCGGCCAAACCACCGGAGTCGGAGGGCAAACCACACAACCTTGACGGCAAACCACACAACCTCGACGCCAAATCACACAACCTTACGACAGAATTGCCTTCGGATCTTGCCGATCGAATCAAAGATTTGGGCCGCAAGGCAAGCAAGGAGAGCATTGTCCAGCTGATTCTGGATTTGGTGACATGGCGGGCGTTGTCAGTCGTGGAACTTGCCGAAATTCTCGATCGGAACGCTAACCATTTGAGGCGGGTGTACGTCGCAGAAATGGTAGCAGCAGACTTGATTCGACCAATGTCTCAGAATCCGAATGACCCACGGCAGGCATACCGGGCCACCACCGCATTAAGAGAAACCAGCGACAGTGAATAAACAAACCACCGAAAAAGCCTTTGAATCCTACGTCGAAGAAATTTTGACGACAAAATCAGGATGGGATAAAGGTGCGGGCCATCAATGGGACAAGTCAATCGCCATGTTCCCCGATCGCGTGTGCGATTTCCTGCAGCAGACTCAGGAAAAACTCTGGGGCGAAATGCGTGGCCTTCACGGTGATGCGATTGAAGTGATGATCGTGAAAGGACTTGTGAAAGAACTTGAGATCAAAGGAACGTTGCATGTGCTCAGGCACGGCTTCAAGTTCTACGGCAAGCTCTTTCGGATGGCCTACTTCAAGCCTGCCCACTCGTTGGCAGACGATGTGCTGGAGCTGTACACGAAAAACGAACTAACGGTAACTCGACAGATTCCCTGCCATCCGAAAGACAACAGTACAGTCGATATCGTTCTTGCGCTGAACGGTTTACCGCTGGCAACGATCGAACTAAAGAACCCGCAAACCGGCCAGAACTGGCGAAACGCCATCAAACAATACAAGGAAGATCGCCTGCCTTCGGCCCCAATGTTCGGATTCAAGACACGCAGCCTCGTGCACTTCGCCGCTGACAGCGAAGAAGTCT
>CAYUGI010000377.1:0-4403 GCA_964444105.1 uncultured Pirellulaceae bacterium | reverse complement strand
CCACCAGCGACGACATTAAGTGTGGCACGTGGCTGACGGCTGCCAAGTAGGTGTCATGCGTTGCGGCCGTCATCTGCACGGTACGCCCGCCAGTGAGTTGCCAAAATTGATCACAGGCGTTCAGTTTTTCTGGATCCGTCGTCTCCGACGGCGTCAGGACGATGACTTTGCCATCGAATAATCCTTCAGTCGCGTTTTCCATCCCCGTCTTTTCGCTGCCCGCGATTGGATGCGCCGCAACGAAATTGCGATTCGCCACAGCCGAAACAATCGAGGCCTTCGTGCTGCCAACATCAGTTATCAAAGCGTTTTCGCCTGCCGCCCCTGCTGCTTGTTTTGCGATGCACGCGATCTTGTCGACTGGCGCGGCAACGACAACGGCATCGCAGCCTTCCGAAGCAGCTTCCACCGACTGGGCCGCGAAATCGACGACTCCCAGATCGACTGCTTGCTGACGTTTTGCTTCGCTACGAGAAAAGCCCACGATCTGAACATCTGGTAATTGCCGCCGCAGCGATAGTGCGACGCTGCCACCCAGAAGTCCCACGCCAAGAATCGCGACGCGGTCAGGTTTGAACGGGGAGCCGGTGTCTGAATTCACAATGTCAACAATGGGATTCGTGTTCGCGTCGAAAAAGCAAGCCGATACAAAACTGCTTGGCCTGCACAGCTTCCTACATTTCAGGGAGCTCGTGTCCCATCTTGGCACGCTTGGTTTCCAGATAGCTCTTGTTGTGCTCGTTGACTGCCGAAACGATGGGCACTTGATCGACGACTTTCAAATCGAAACCGCGTAGATTGAAAGCTTCTGTCTTCTTCGGATTGTTGGTTAACAAACGCACTTCGCTGAGCCCTAGATCCTTCAAAATTTGCAATCCAATGCCGTAGTCCCGCATGTCAGCCTTAAATCCCAATGCATGATTCGCTTCGACCGTGTCCATGCCATCGTCTTGAAGCGCGTAAGCGCGAATTTTCTGGGCCAATCCAATTCCGCGGCCTTCTTGTGGCAAGTAAATCAATGCACCACGGCCTTCGCTGCTAATCATCTCCAATGCCATGTGCAGTTGGTCGCCACAGTCACAACGCAGGGAATTGATTAAGTCACCTGTGAAGCAACTGCTATGCATTCGGACCAGAGGTGCGGTTCCAGGTTTGGAGAGATCGCCAAACACCAATGCGATCGGCTCTTGCGCCTCGAAGTCCACCGAGTAGACCTTGATATTGAAGTCGCCATACTTCGTCGGCAATTTGGATTCTGCCGCACGACTAACTAGTTTTTCACTGACCCGTCGATGCGCAATCAGTTGCTCGATACTGATGATTTTCAAATTGTGTTTCGCTGCGATCGCGGTCAAACCATCGCGGGAAGCGCGGTCGCCCGTTTCATCCAATACTTCACACAGCACGCCGACCGAAGCCATGCCGGCCATGCGAGCCAAATCCATCGCGGCTTCGGTATGCCCGGCGCGACGAAGCACGCCGCCTTGCTTTGCCAACAGAGGATAGACGTGACCAGGCCGGACAAAATCGTCTGTTGAACAATCCGGTGACGCCATTCGCAAAATGGTCTCACTGCGTTCCTTTGCCGTGATGCCCGTCTTTGCGGTGCTGATATCGATCGGTGTCAGAAACGCCGTTTTCAGTGGCGCATCGTTTTGAGCCACCACTGGCAACAACTCCAACCGTTTACAAACATCGGGCAGAATACTGACGCAAAGCTGCCCACGACCGGACAACATGAAGTTGATGGTCTCTGGGGTGGCTTTTTCAGCTGCGCAGATGAAGTCGCCCTCGTTTTCGCGGTCTTCAGCATCGACAACAATAACGACTTCGCCATTGCGGATGGCTTCGAC
Source organism: uncultured Pirellulaceae bacterium (assembly GCA_964444105.1). Lineage (GTDB taxonomy): Bacteria > Planctomycetota > Planctomycetia > Pirellulales > Pirellulaceae > K23-9. The sequence goes on along the minus strand of CAYUGI010000377.1, from coordinate 2,550 downwards.
AGCTTCGGGGACCGAGTTGAGCTCGACCGACATGGATTGGCTTGTGGTAAAAGGAAAGCGGGGACCCGAGGGCCACAGAGGCGTATTATACGGCACGAACCAGATCAGCCCACCGCCCCCTTTTTCGGTACCGCCCCTTTTCTGATTGCTAAAACGTCCTGCAGCACACTTCATCACTTTTGCTCAACTATTCATGTCGCTCCCAAGACTGACAGCTAAAACGCTCATCCCGGCAGCAACGGCTTGCTTGATAGCCCTCTGGTCTGTTCCAGTAGTCTGCCAAGACGGAGTGGACGCTCCGCAAATTTCGCTGTCACCAACCTTCTCCGTGAAGTGCCTGGCGAACGAACGCTACAACCCGTCGGAAGGCAAAGCGGGCCTGTGCGACGTCTACTTACCGGAAACCAAACCACCCACCCAGCAAGAACAATCCGGCCGAGGGCGACCCGTTATCGTGGTTGTCCACGGAGGTGCTTGGATGACGGGCGATAAATGGACGCTCGAAGGCTATTCGCGTCTGCTGGCGAAGCACGGATTTGTTGTCGTCACGATCAACTATCGCTTGGCCCCGACGCACAAGTTTCCGTGTCAAGTTGACGATGTGCGTGAAGCCTTAATCTGGACCGCAAATCATGCAGAACAGTTCGCCATCGACTTGGACCGGATCGGCTTATTTGGATACTCAGCCGGTGGCCACTTGTCGGCGCTGATCGGGGTACTGGCCGATGAAACCGTCGAAGTCCAACAACAAACCAGCTTGTGGGACAAGAACGATCCGCGATGGAAGGCAATCCCAAAAGTTCACGCCGTCTGCGCCGGCGGTCCGCCGTGTGACTTCCGCGACCTTCCGCTGGACAATACAGGTCTCGCGTACTTTCTAGGTGGATCGCGGCGACAGAAACCGAGCGTCTACCAAATGGCATCTCCCACCAAGCACGCATCCAAGGGCGACCCGCCATTGCAGATCATCCATGGCGAGGGGGACTTCATGGTGCCGATTGCCACCAGCCGAGGCCTGCAATCGGCACTAAGACAATTCGGGCGAGACGTCCGTTTCAAAATGCTGCCCGGGCAAGGGCACATGATGGCATTCATGGATCCACGAACACGGCAAACCATGCTGGAGTTTTTCCAAAGCGTTTTCATCAAACCTGAGTTGTCGGTCTGGAACATCAATGAACTCACCACCGCTCCAGAGATGAAGTGGATCAACCAGGATGCTCCCATTCGCGAACTGGTTTATGAAGGTCAAAGCATCGACGGCAAAGCAACCGATGTATTCGCCTTCTACGCGACGCCGGGGACCATCGCGGGCGACCCTTCGCTTGACAACGATCTGCCTGCTGTCGTGTTGGTTCACGGCGGAGGCGGTACTGCTTTCGCGCCTTGGGTCTGGCTTTGGGCAAAGCGTGGCTATGCCGCGATCGCGATGGACTTGTCCGGGAGGCGTCCGTCGTCACCCAAGTTCATTGACGGAAAACTGCAGGGTCAGCATCGAAGCCCCACCACAAGATTGGAAAACGGCGGCCCAGCCCAGGGACACGAGCAAAAGTTCGCCAGCATAGGTGGATCGCTCGACGACGACTGGCCTTATCATGCCATCGGAAACGTCATTCGTGCCCACTCGCTTATCCGTGGATTTTCCGAAATCAACGCCGAACGCACCGCGATCACCGGCATTAGCTGGGGCGGATACACGACGTGCATCACCGCATCAATCGACGACCGGTTCAAGGCAGCCGTACCAGTTTACGGCTGTGGCTTCCTACATGACGGCGAGTCTGTTCAACGAACGCAGATCGATTCCCTGACGTCAGAATCAAAACGCCAGTGGATTCAACAATACGATCCTTCCAGCCACCTAGCCAATTGCCGCGTGCCGATTTTCTTCGTCAACGGAACCAATGACAAACACTATCCGCTAGTAAGCTACAGCCGCAGTTTTCAGTTAGTCGACAAAGACAAATCGATTCGCATCGAGCCGAACATGAAACACAGCCATCCAGCAGGTTGGGCCCCCAAAGAAATCGGCCTCTTTATCGACAGTCAACTTCGTGGCGGCGATCCGCTGCCAACACTGGGGCAATGCGAACGCACGAATGGTCAGATCGAAGCAAGTCTCTCTAGCACGACCAAAATCCAATCAGCGACCCTCCACTACACGACCGACAGAGGGCCACTGATCAAACGCAAATGGCAAAGCCAACCCGCAACGGCCAGCGAAGATTCAGTGACGGCACAGGACATTCCTGACGCAACCATCCTGTACTTGTCGGTCACCGACGAACGAGACGCCTTGGTCAGTACCGATGTAATATTTCGCGAGCAAGAGAAGTAACGGCACTCGCGCTGGTGTCCCGGCTTCAGCCGGCCGGAACCAATGCGAAAGCCGCCTAGAGGCCAATACCGCTAAGTTAACGAACGTATTGATTTAATATGTAACGCGAAGCGCCAGTTTTGATGTTGCGCAAGTCTTCACCTTCCCGTTTGCGGGAGGGTCGGACGCAGTAGCGGCCGGGGAGGGAAACGCGCGCAGCAAACGGGTTTGAG
>CAYUGI010000376.1:0-4488 GCA_964444105.1 uncultured Pirellulaceae bacterium | reverse complement strand
GATGACGATGGAGGCGAGGGGCCTCGGGACTCATTTATTTCCATCACGCTGCCAGAAACTGGGACGTACTATCTGGGAGTCTCTGCGTTCAGCAACACCAATTACAACGCCGAAGACGGCACGGGCGACACGAACAGTTCCAGCTCAACCGCGATCGGCACCTACGTCCTGATTGTCAGCGACAACAACGACCAGATCAGCGAAGCGTTACCGATTCTGATTGGGGAAACGCGAACCTTTGCGAACCTGCACACCCTCGATGTCGACATGTTTGAAGTCGAAGTCGATCTCGAAGATTCTGGCTCTCTGGATTTCACATTTGATTTGGAAGCCACCGGCGGCAGCGCCCTCGATCCGTATCTGCGTTTGTTCGATGCAAGTGGAAATGAGCTGAAAAATGCGGACAACACGATCTCGACTCAGCGAGCAACGATCAATCACACGTTCACCTCGGAGGGCACGTACTACCTTGGAGTGTCAGCAGACGAGAACGAAGACTATGACGCTGCAACGGGAATCGGCGACGAGGAAGGTAGCTCGATTGGTGCCTATACGTTGTCCGTCAGCGACAACAACGATGAGATTGATGAACTCTCTCAGGCGTATCGGGCTTCCGGCAGTCAACAGTTTCCACTCCAAGACATTGACCTGCCAACCGATGTCGACCTGATCAGATTCCTAGGATTCGAAGGCCAGACAGTTCAGTTCGATGCAATCGGTAGTAATGGACTCGACACCGTCTTGAGACTGTTCGACAGCAGCGGTACCCCACTGGCAATTAACGACGATGTTGTGAGCGGAAATACCGATTCACGCATCACCTTCCCGTTCGAGGACACCGGTCTTTATTACCTGGGCGTTTCAGGATTTGGCAACTCCAACTACGACCCGGAAGATGGTGATTCCGGCGGCGGCGGTGACACTGGAAGCTACCAACTTCGAACTCTCGACCTCGATCCCGATGACACTTTCGAGAATGCGACCACTCTTGGCAACCTGTTCGTAAATGGCACGCTTGAGCGCGACAACGTCGCGATTGATTACAACTCCGACGTCGATATGTATCGGTTTGTCGTTGGACGCGATGGCTCGTTTGTCGAAATCGATATTGATCGTCCAACCACCGGTGTGGACTCGTTCATCCGTCTATTCGATTCCAATGGCAATCCGATTGACAGTAACGACGATGCCAACGCACCGGGAGAGTCGGGAGCCGTCGCACGTGATTCGTTTCTTGGTATGGAATTGGACGCGGGAGTTTACTTTGTAGGCGTTTCTGCATTCAGGAACACAGCCTACAACCCGAACACGGGAGGGAGCGACGCAGATGGTGACAGTACCGGCAGCTACTCCATCCAGATTCAGGACCGTTTGCATGTGGATACGGCAGACGACAGCCTAGGCGTGTTTACTTTGGATGCCAATGACAACAAGAACACGTTGCGGGAAGCCATTGAATTCGCCAACGAGCGAAGTGGGCGGCAGGAAATTACGTTCCGGCCAAATGAGTTTTTCAGCGCTTCGACAATCACGCTGGCCGGGCAGCCGTTGGATTCTGACCAGCTTGTGATCACTGATGACGTAACAATCACCGGACCCGGAGCCGATCTACTGTCAGTCAGCGGCGACGACGATAACCGCGTCTTTCTGATCGACGATGATGACAGTAGTTCCTTCATTGATGTTGAAATCAGCGGGCTGGAGATTCGCGATGGGAATACGTCGCCGGGATTTTTGGGAGCGCCCCCCGGTGAAAGCGGAGCCGGCATTCTGAATACCGAAAACCTCACACTTCGTAACGTTGTCGTGACATCCAACACCACGTTGCGAAGCGGATCTGTCACTGCACAAGGAAACGGCGGAGGAATTCACCACTCGCGCGGCACTCTGCATGTCCAAAGCAGTACCTTTCGTGGAAACTCTGCACACTTTGGCGGTGGGATCAGCATTTCGTCTTCCGGGACCGCTACTATCACAAACAGTACTTTTAGCGGGAACTCTTCGCTTGATATTGGCGCTGGGGTCGTCGTCTTGAGCTCGTCAACGGTAACGCTGCATAGCTCGACCATTACCGGAAACCGAGCCAATAGCGATGGAGATTTCACGGGAGATCGTGGCGGAGGACTGTTCGTTCAAGATAGCAGTCGGCTAACACTCCACAATTCGATCGTCGCAGGCAACTTTAGCGGCACGGGCAATCAAGCATCAGATATCCGAAAGACAACGGATGCAATTGTGTCGAGCAGCTCGTCGCATAACTTGATTGGTGAGTCATCTCCCGGTATCAGCAATGGCGTTAACGGCAACATTGAGGGCGACGGTAACGGCGGCGTGATCCCAATCGAGACGATTCTTGACACAGCACTGACCGACAACGGCGGAGGCACATTGACGCACGCACTGGTCGATGGCAGCCGAGCCATTGGAGCGGGATCGAATGCAGAGATTCCTTCGGGTGTCACCACCGATCAAACAGGGGCTGCACGAATTCAGTTCGACACCGTCGACATCGGAGCCGTCGAGTCTCCTTTCGAGACCCCCAGCCTTCTGGTGACGACTGACGATGATCTCGATAACCCACTCGATGGCCTAACCTCCCTCCGTGAAGCAATCAGCTTTGCCAACGCAACACCGGGCCCAGATACGATCACTTTTGATAGCTCTTCATTCTCTTCAGCACAAACGATTCAGCTCGATGGCACGCAGCTGCCTATCGTAACCGACGACTTGACGATCGAAGGTCCAGGAGTTGACTTGCTGACCATCGACGCGGAAGACAGTTCAAGGCACCTCGAAATTGTCGGAGCGGATGTAACGATCTCAGGCGTAAATTTGATCAACGGCAGTTCAAGCGAGGATGGTGGTTCGATTCACGCCTCCTCTGGAACAAGCTTGACTATCAACGCGAGCACGATTGGTGAAAGCAACGCGGTTCGTGACGGCGGCGGAATTTATGTATCCGGTGGAACGCTGACTTTGGAGAACAATACGAAGGTCAGCTTCAATCATGCCACCGATGATGGAGGCGCGATTTTCGCCGCATCAAGTGCTATGGTCACGATTGACGACAGCAAGATTAGTGGAAACAGTGCCGGTGATCATGGCGGCGGAATTGTGAGCGTTGGCGGAACGCTGAACGTGAAAGGTGGCAGCACAATTGGCGGAAGTTCAGCTGCAGACGGCAATCACGCCGTTGATGACGGAGGTGCGATTTTCGCGTTGTTCAGTGCATCGGTCACGATTGATGGCAGTACGATCAGTGGAAACAGTACAGATGACAATGGAGCAGGTGTGCATCTCACGTCATCGGCGACAGGTGCGACAATCGTCAATTCAACATTCAGTGGCAACACTGCCGTAGACAGAGCGGGTGCTCTGAATGTTGAAGCTCCAATCCTGATTCGCAGCTCGACCTTCACCGGCAACCGAGCCGACTCCGACGGCAACGGAACAGGCGGCCAAGGTGGCATCTTTGCCACGGCCGGCAACCTGACGATGCACAACACGATTGTCGCGGGCAACTTCAGAGGCACCGGCGCAATGCCCAGCGATTTGGACACTGCCGACCTGGTAGCAGGATCGTCACACAACCTGATCGGCTCAGCCGTCGGCGGCAGCGGTGGACTTGTCGATGGAACCGACGGAAACATTGTCGGAGTGGACGGGGCTGGAACTCGCGACATCAACACGATCCTTGACACCACATTGACCGACAACGGCGGGCCGACGCTGACGCATGCGTTGGTTTTTGGCAGTCCGGCCGTCGATGCGGGCGACAACGCACAAGCCCTTGACCCAAGTGGCAGCACACTCCTCACGGATCAGCGTCAGGCAGGATTTGATCGCTTATTCGATGGCAGCGGAAATGAAACGGCCACGGTAGACATTGGAGCGTTTGAAGCTGACATCGATTTAGTCGCTCCGAACGTGAAAGCGATCGTAATCAATGGCGGTGACTCTCAGCGAAGCATGGTTCGGGAGATCACGGTGAACTTCAGTGAGATCGTCAGCGTGGATTCGAGTTCTTTCATGGTCGAGAACCTCGACACGATGGTTTGCTATGTTCCCGAAGTCACCACTCAAGATGTCGAGGATGGCAAAATGATTGCCACGCTGACTTTCAGCGGCACCGATATCGTTGGTGGTTCACTTCCCGACGGAAACTATCGTTTGACGTTGCTTGACACGATCAGGGACATCGATGGCAATCAACTTGATGGAGATGCCGACGGAGCCGCTGGCGGCAACGCAACGGATGACTTCTTCCGGCTCTACGGCGACGCAAATGCAGACAGAACGGTCAACATTTTTGATCTACTCCCATTGCGGCAAGCCTTTAATTCCAGTTCGGGCGACAGCAACTTCAATGATGCCTTTGACGCCAATGGAGATGGAACAGTCAGTATTTTTGACCTCCTTCCGTTTCGACAGAACTTTGGAAAATCGGTCTAAAGGATGTATCGGCTCAAGTCTTCGTCTTCAACGATT
>CAYUGI010000375.1:0-4490 GCA_964444105.1 uncultured Pirellulaceae bacterium | reverse complement strand
CGATAGATTCCAATCCCACCGAAGCCGCGCTGCGAGTAAGCCTCGGCGTCTTCTTGGATGCTCCAACGGAGCGTCGAGAGTTGGCTGATGGCAAGCGTGTTCATCCGTGTTGGCCTGCTGAAGGAGAGAGCGGAGAATGAGCAAGCGGCAGATTGTACAGAAACACATCGCCGATGTTGCGGGGCTTGACACCCATTTTTTGAAACGATTTTTTACCCGTCTTCTTCGTCGTTTTTCATGTGCGGCAAACGACGTCCTTGCGACCGGGCGGTCGTCAATTGCTGGCTCAAAGCGTCCATCGACAAGGGCACAATCGGGATCGTCATCAAGGCTTGCGGGTCGATCTCGCTGCTCATTCTTCGCTTTGCTAGCGTTTCAACTTCTTCTTCCAACGCGTCCAGCCAAACGGGGACATCTAGTCCGACGCCCGTGGGATGTCGCGTGAGTAACTCCGCTTCTTGTTCCAGCAAATCAAACTTCGGGCTCTCGCGATTCGCTTCGGCATCTCGCATCGCAGGACCGACAAGAGCACGCATGCGCGCGATCGTCATTGGTTGCACAAAACGTTCCAAGATCCGGTCCGCAACGGTCGGCATTCGCATCGCGTAGTCACGCTGAAGTTCGCGAAGTTTTTCGACGTACCTTTCTGCTTCGCTGCCAATTCGTTCGCTGAGCGATCGGCGCCACATCATCGCAGCGTTTTCAAGTCCGCTGCGTACCAGAACTTCATGCGCCCACATCACGGGCTTTAGATTCCAAGCGATGCGTTCGTAGCGTGTTCGTAGCCGCAAAAAATCCATGAACATGTAGATCAGGTCACCGCGGTCGCTCTGCGTTGTCGTGCTGTTGTAATCTAGGTACTCGCTGTGATGGTCGATGACGGTTTCGTAGACCAGCGAAATCCAGCGATCGGCTTGTTTGAAACTTAGGCGACCCGATTCAAGGTCTTCGACCAATCTTGTGTCGCAAAACTGATCGTCGCCTTCCTCGATCGCACGCTCCAGCCAAGGCCCGACGCCTTGGTGAAGCACGGCGCGGACGTTACCAAGTTGCAAGAACATCTGCGTAAATATCGGGTCGCCGTAATCGGTGACAAACTGCACAAAGAGCTTCCACTTCTTAGGGTCCGTCACCGTTTCCAGTGGCGAAAGCCGCAGTGTCTGACTGTGGGCCAACCAGCTAGCGAGCAAGATCTCGGTCAAGTGTTCCAGTTGCGGAATCAGTTCTTTGGCAATGACTTTTTCGTCGTCTGCTTTGCCCTCACACGCAAACAACTGACGTGTCGATTCGACTAGCGATGCAACCAGTGATCGGAAGCCCGCGCGGAACAGACTGTCAAACTCTGTCACTGCGCCGATGCCGATGGAGTTTTGTGTCTCCATCATGCGAGCTGTTTCGATCAGCTGACACGCCTGCGAGATCAATCCCCGACGCGGTAGCCAGTGCATCAAGTGACGCAGGACTCGTTGACGCAAGCGCGCGACATAGATTTTGACGGGGTCGCCACCGCGAGAGAGCGGGATGTACAGCAGGTTTTTGTCACGCAGTTCGCCAAGGAATGTGGGGAACACCTTTTCGATTGCGTCCGCGTCGCCGGCGATTAACGCAGCGAACATCTGCACCGCTTGCAAGTCTTCGGCGGCCATCGCTTCGATATGCTGCTGCGAACTATCGCCAGCACTACTGTTGCCTGCAATGCCATGACTCGTCGCCTTCTGGTGGGCCAACAGTGCACCGCACACGAGTCGCCGGGAGTCGGACATTTCGACCGCCGTGCCGATGATGCGTTCCATCAGGGAGTCACGTAGGACGCGATGCCGGTCATAGCTTCGCATCGAATCTTTATCGCTGCCGGCGGGTTTGACCGTGTAGCTGCGGACAGCGTCAAGAAGTTCCAGCAACCCAATGCGGTTTTGGCAAGCGCGGTCTGCCCATGACTGCAATGCGTGCAGCCGGCTTTCGGCGTTTTCGGGGTTGCTGTCGGCGATGGCAATGTCCGCAGCGACGGCCCACATTCGAGCGAGCGACTGCAGGAAAATCAAATGCTCGACCAGCCGCTTTGACTCACTTTCCAGTTCGTCACTGCCGCCATCGTCGCCGAATTCAAAGATCGCGCCGTCGTTCCCATCGTCGGTCGTGTCGCGATATGTCATCCCTTCGTAGGCGGCGTCGAACAGGCCGCCTTCATCGTCTTCGGCTTCTTCCGCCGCCGTAAGTTCGCGGTCCCAGTCGCGTTTGGGCGGTTTGGTTCGGCCCAACATGAAAGTGGGGGCCGACCAATATTCTTCCGCGTTGGCTTCCAGGTAATCGAAACACTTGCGAACCATCGGCCAGATTTCTGACGTGTCACGATCTTGCGATTGATCGATCGACGGTTCACCGTATTCGTCCAGTTCGTCACCGATCGATGAACGAAGTCGTAGCAACCAGCGTTCGGCTAAACGTGGCAACGAATTGCCGCCTTGTCGCAGGCCGATCGTTTCGGCATTTCCCAGCCAATGGATCAGCAGCGCCATCGCGGGGACGAAATCGCGGCGTTCCAGCAAAGCCGTGATCACAAGCGCGTAAGCTCGCGGCGAATCGAATAAGTCCGCATGCGGTGCCCAAAATGCGACGTCGCCTGCTGCCGCGCCGCCTTTGTGCCAGACTCGCAGTGCGTGGGCGACAAGCTTGGCTGAGTCATAGGACTCCAGTGGGTCAGCTGCTTCGATCGACTCGATCGTGTGCGCCGCGTAGGTTCGCCACCACTCGGCAATGTCCCGGTACTGTTGGCCGACTTTGGCGTAGATCTGTTCGTCGTCTTGAGCCGCCGCTTCGCTCCAAAGTCGAGCCATGTAGCTGAAAAGCTGCTCAACCAGATGCAGGATGTCGTCAACACGCGAATCGTGAACGCCGCTTTCGGGTCCGGGGTACAAACTGAAATTTCCCCCGAACGCCAGCATGTCCCAGGGATCGATCAGCGCTCCGCAATCAATTCCGCGGCGGATCAGGTCATAGACGTCACTGGGGATCGCGGCGGCAGATTCTAAATCGCCCGCACGCAGGGCTCGCAGCCCCATCGTCATCACACAATCGATTCGGCACATCATCCGAGCTGAAGTCGCCGGGACAGTGTCTGATTGTCGCTTCGCTGCGTCGGGGTAACCCATGCGGGCATAAAGCCGTGCCAGCTGAACGTGTTGCAACTGCGCCGCACGCCGTTCGGCAAGTGCGGCATTGAGGTGCTGTCGAGCGGCACCGAAAGGCTGGCGACGAAGTTGTTGTTCTTGAGCAAGCCGCTGGGCGTGATCGCCTTCGATTTGGTTCAGCCGATCGTTGTAAAAGTCATCGCGGTACGACGCGATGGGTTTCATCAATGATCCGATTGTGATGTCGCTTCCGTATGCAGCTGGCCCCCATCCGCTGATGCCTGATCCCATCAAGATCGTGCCCGCCAAAACCGACGCCGCTTCGGATAGCAGTTCGTCCGGTTCGACTTCACCTGTCGCGTAGGTGCGACTTAGCAGCGCGTCGAGTGTTACCTGGCGTAGGACGTAACGTTTGTAGTATCCGTCGCTCGCGACGCTTCGCATGTCCCATTCACCGAAGTGATAGTTTGGGCGTCGGTTGACCGGGTGGTCGAAATCGTAAGCACGCGGATCGAGGGCCAGTTCGTCCAATTGATCCAAGTCGAACGAAGCGGCACGCAGCACGTCAGGATCAGTGTTTTTCAGAATCGCGATCGCTTCGGTGATGACATCCTTGTATGGCCCAGCCGTCACGCCCGCATCACGAATGAACAGGGGTATTGGTCGAACGAATTCGTGCGGATACGGTTCGCAGCGTCGGTTTTCTAAAACCGCTACGGGACGGTAGCCCGTAAAATCATTCAGCTGCTGGATCGCTTGCGAAACGATCTCGTCGTTTTCACCGCTCAGATCAAGACCGAGAATGACTTCGCAGGCTCGTGCAAGAAAGAACCCGTTGAACAACACCTCGGGTTCTTGGTGGAACAACAGGTCACGATGGAAGTCAGCATACGCCGGCAGGAATTCGCTCCAAAGCAATCGAACGACGCGCCGGGCCTGCGTCACGTCGCGAAACGCCGCTTCAGTTTCACTCAGTCGGCGAAGCGTTTCGTTTAGCCAGTCTTTCAGCACCAACCAAGGAGCGGGACCCGAAAGCGGATCGCCCATGGTGGCTTCGGCGTACACATGATTCCACGCCGACATGGTCGCGGGGTCGCAGGCACCGGACGAAAAATTCAAGTAGCCAGCCAGCCGCTGGAGCGAATCGCTCAATGCGTCGGGTGCTGGAAAGCTGGACATGATTTAGGTGGGAAGTGATTGGTGGGGCCGCGGCGGGAACTTGGTTCGTCGTTTACTCTCCCTCTGGGAGAGTCGAGCCTTAGCGAGGAGAGGGCAATCCGGGTTAGATCAAATTGGCAACGCGATTTGTCGGATCGGGCCGCCCCCCCCCCCGCAGCGGGCGCGCCCCCCCCCCCCCGGCGG
>CAYUGI010000374.1:0-4515 GCA_964444105.1 uncultured Pirellulaceae bacterium | reverse complement strand
GCACGGAGCCAACCGTCATGAGTGAGTCGTCCGAAAAACGTCCCTCCAAGCACTTTATCGAACAAGCCATCGAAGCAGATCTCGCTGAGGGCAAGGCCTCCGGTGTCTTCACGCGTTTTCCGCCCGAACCCAATGGCTACCTTCACATCGGGCATGCTAAAAGCATCTGCCTGAACTTTGGTCTGGCCAAGTCATACGACGGCACTTGCAACCTGCGTTTCGACGACACGAACCCGTCCAAAGAAGAAACCGAGTACGTCGAATCAATCAAGGAAGATGTGAAGTGGCTGGGATTCGAGTGGGACAACCTTCACTTCGCCAGCGACTACTTCGACCAGCTGTATGCTTGGGCGGAAAAATTGATCGAGGGAGGTCATGCTTACGTTTGCGATTTAACTCCGGAAGAAACTCGCGAGTATCGTGGCACGCTCACCGAGCCTGGCAAGAACAGCCCGCATCGTGATCGCACCCCCGAAGAGAACCTCGACCTTTTTCGCCGAATGAAAGCGGGCGAGTTTGAGGATGGCTCGCGGACGCTGCGCGCAAAGATTGACATGGCATCGCCCAATTTCAACATGCGCGACCCCGTCATGTATCGGATCCTTCGTGCCCACCATCATCGTACCGGCGACAAATGGTGCATCTACCCGATCTACGATTGGGCTCACGGCCAAAGTGATTCCATCGAAGGCATTTCTTTCTCGGTCTGCACGCTCGAGTTTGAACACCATCGTCCACTGTACGACTGGTACTGCAAGACGCTGGAAATTCATCACCCACGTCAAATCGAGTTCGCACGGCTGAACATTAACTACACCGTGATGAGCAAGCGAAAGCTATTGCAGCTGGTCAAGGAAAAACACGTCAATGGCTGGGACGACCCTCGGATGCCAACGATCAGTGGTCTTCGCCGGCGCGGGTACACACCGGAATCGATCCGTGATTTCTGTGCTGACGTTGGCGTAGCAAAGTTCAACAGCACAATTGACTTTGTGCGACTGGAAAACGCTATTCGCAATCACCTGAACGCTACGGCGCCTCGACGCATGGCGGTGCTGGATCCCGTCAGACTCACGATTACGAATTGGCCGGAAGGTAAGACCGACAGCAACCAAGCCGCCAACATTCAAGGAAACGATGAAGCTGGCTCTCGTGAAATCCCGTTTTCAGGAAGTCTGTGGATCGAACGCGGCGATTTCCGCGAAGAAGCTCCTCGCAAGTTTTTCAGATTGAAAAAGGGCGGCGCCGTACGGCTTCGCGCTGGCTACATCGTCGATTGCAATGACGTTGTGAAAGACGACGATGGGAACATTACAGAAATCCTCTGCACCTATGATCCTGAAACACGAAGCGGTGAAGACACATCCGGACGCAAGGTCAAAGGCACGATCCACTGGGTCAGCGCTGAACATGCAGCTGAGGTCGAAGTTCGCAACTATGACCGATTATTCACGGTGGAGAATCCGGACTCCAACGACGACGGCAAGACATTCTTGGATCACATGAACCCTGATTCGTTGAATGTTGTAAAAGCCTACGTGGAGCCAGAATTACTCAGTGCCAAAGTCGGAGACCGAGTCCAATTTGAACGGCTTGGATACTACGTCGCCGATCCTGACAGCACCGACGAAAAACTAGTGTTCAACCGAATCGTGCCGCTACGCGATTCGTGGAGCAAGATGGAAGCGAAGGGAAAGACGAATTAATTCCGCGAGTTCCCGTTGATTTCGAATGATCCTTGTCCGTCCATGAAGAAGTACGGCAAAAAGATTTAGACGTCCGTGTTTGCCCGAATTGAGTTTTCAATTTTTTGCCCGCCAATCTTTTTGCCAAAATTAGTTGCAAGTCAGCGCAACAGACACTCTAGTGATTGCAATTCCTTTTTTCAGCAGGGATCGGTCACATGCGAATCGTCTTTGTTCTTCTGTTACTTGCTACCGTCATTGCGGAATCCCCCGCTCTGGCAGCAGAGAAGCTGGACCCACAGAATACGTACGCAGTGATCGTCGGCGTTTTGACATGGGAAGAAAAGTCGCTCACGAAATATCCCGCTGAGCGGCGGCAAGACGTTGCGTTGCATCAACAGCTTCAGGCTCTGGGTGTTCCTGCCGAGAACATGACACTGCTGCTGGACAAGGAAGCAACGCGTGAAGCAATCGAAACTGCGGTTAAGTCAGTCGCCAAGAAGGCTGGTGAGAAATCGACGTTGATCGTGTACTACGCGGGGCACGGCATGACCAAAGACGGCGAAGGAGTCTTTGCCAGTTACGACATTCGCACCAGGAAAATGCTTGAGACCGGCTGGCGACACCAGCGACTGAATGAATCGATCCAAGCCAACTTTCGCGGCGACCGGGTGCTACTACTCGCTGACTGCTGCTTTTCTGGAACACTCCAAAACGTAGCAACGGAACTGAGCCAGAACGGTTTTCGCTCGGCCAGCCTCACGTCGGCAGGCATCAAGAATGCGTCGAGCGGCAACTGGACCTACACGCTTAGTTTGGTAGAAGCACTGGGCGGGCATCCGGTCGCCGATACCGACGCCGATGGATTCATCACGCTGGGTGAAACGGCCGCTGAAGTGAAGCAAGCGATGAGCTATTTCGAAGGGCAACACAGTGGTTTTGCGACCGAAAAAATCAACAGCGACTTTCAGTTGGCCACGACGAGACGCGATGCCATCTTTTCCGACGCAGCCAAGAACCCGCAAATACTAGACTATCGATTTGGGCAATTCGTTTCAGCCAAGACAAACAAGAAATGGCAAACGAGCCGAGTCCTTGCCATCCGCAGCAACGAAGCGGGCGAAACGGAATTGTTGGTTCAGAGCCAAGCATACAACCAACGCCCCACCAACTGGCTGACCCCCGATCGTGTCCGCCCGATTGACGAAGCTGCGAAGAACAGACTTCCGCCTGACGCACTGAGCGACGACGATGCGATCCGCAAAGCAAGCTTGGACGCGAAGTTCACACAACTGCTTGCCAAAATTGAAGTGGATAGCGATTGGAAGCAGTACGGAGCCTTCCACAATTTCGGGAATTGGTCCGGCAGTTCTTACGGAAACCAGCGAAACATTCCAGCTGGTCATTGGGTTTACGTCTATCCCCACTGGTACATTTGGCAAACCGGCGTGAATCCAATGGCTGATGATGCCCAGGTGCTCAATGCCGTTGCAAACGCGGATCCCAAACAGAATATTCCCAACTGGGATTCCAAACACATGATTGGAAAACCGGACACGCCGAATCCCGGCGACCAGATCACCGCTTGGGCACCAGGAAGAATCGACGACGGAAAGGTATGGGCTGAAGTCGATTTTGCTAAGGCTATCGAGCCAAAGGAGATCCACATTTACGAGAACCATGCACCCGGCGCGGTCTACCAAGTCACAGGGTTTATCGAGCAGAAAGAAACCGTTCTCTGGAAAGGCATTGATCCCACGCCCATCGATGCACCAATGGGAACCAGCAAGATCAAAGTCGATGCAAAAGCGAAAGTCAAACGCGTTCGCATCTACATCAATTGCACTCTCTCATCCGGCTGGAACGAGATTGATGCCGTCGCGTTGGTAGATCAACAGGGCAAAGAACACTGGGCCGTCGATGCGCGAGCCAACTGCACCTACAACCAAAACCAGATCATTGAGTTTGTTGACCCGTTTCAAACCGAAGAAGATCGAAAGGCCGAGAAGTGGGCAGTCGTCAAAGCAAAACTCCATGCCCACAAACAGCGTGTCCGGGAGTACGAGGCCGCGATTAACGAAGAGAACAAAGCGATCAAGAAGTTGCTTGAGGAGCTGGACGGGGCATAGGTTTGCTCCAGAGCTACCTGCACTGTGTCTCTGGAGCTCGCTCAGTTTGTTGTATTCGAGATGAGCAAGAAGCTGCCAGAATCAAGTTCGCCCTCCCTTCGGCCAACGACGTTGCGGACTCTTCTGCTCTGATTTGCCTGCTCTTTGAATTTTACTCTCCCCTCGGGAGAGTCGAGCCTTAGCGAGGAGAGGGCCAATCCGGATCGCCGACGACAATCATTTTCAACATGAATAACCCCTCTCCGGCCGCTACTGCGTCCGACTCTCCCGAGGGGAGAGAAAATTCGAATTTGGCGATCAGTCAAACATTAGAAACTTAAACCTTTCACGAAGCCTATTGATTGGCGCATGAAAAAACCGCCCTGCGAATCATGGAGAGTGATTCACAAGGCGGCTGGTTCTGGCAAGAACTGTTTTGGTTTCAGCAGCGTGCTAGCTGTTCGCTTCTTCGGCTGCTTTCTCTGCTTTAGCTTTTTTCTTCGCTTTGGGGCTTTCGAAGTCGTCAGCGGATTCACTGCCTTCAGGAATTTCTTCCAGTGGTGGGCCAAATCCACCTTCGGACATGACTTTCGTTTTGATCTCTTCAGCGACGTCCGGGTTTTCGATCAAGAAGTTGCGTGCTTTTTCTTTGCCTTGGCCAAGATAAGTTTCGCCGTACTTGAACCATGATCCACTGCGATTGACCACGTTGTGGGTCGTGC
>CAYUGI010000373.1:0-4600 GCA_964444105.1 uncultured Pirellulaceae bacterium | reverse complement strand
TTTGCCTTTGCCTTCGGTCTTTGTTTTGCCGAAGTAATAAACCATTTTGTTCGCCATGGAATCTCTCTGTCGAAACCGTCGTGGTTAGTAAGTGAAGTAGGGGGTCAATCTTGCTCGGCCGCACTGTTGGGCAGAACTGTTGAATTAGGCCGAATGAATAGGAGGACGCGCTGTTAGTTCGTTGCTACGTTCGTTCGCCGATGTGTCCAACCGGAATCCTTTCCTTCGACACAAGTCGCAGCGACAGTTAACACGGCCTGGAATCGTGGCCAAAAGAATCATCTCAAAACCACAAAAAGCACGTCTTTTCGGGGCTGAATGTATTTGCAAGAGGGCCTCAGGTCAATGATGCGAAGGTGCTATCTAGGGACGAATTTCACGACAGAGCGGTTACGGCAGCGGTCGTTACTCAATCGCGAAAGCGGTCAGGTGGGACTTCATCTAACCCAATGCAAGACTTATGGGGTGGCTGGCACACTTTGCCGCGGCAATCTTGGATTTAGCTCAGCCTCGCACTTTTCGTTGTTTCGACGTTCCGCGGCGAAATGCTGCATGTCAAAGCACTGCACTTCGCCGCGGAACGTCACAGCAACGATGAGGTCATCTGTCACATGTTCCTTAGATACTCAACGCCCTGCTGCAACTCTTCCACGCTGGAATCGCCTCGGCCAACGACGAAGTGGCCCCGATACTGAATATCCTCCAACATCCCCAGCAATTGCGGAAAGTCGGCGGTCCCCTGACCAAGTGGCACATGGATGCCACGCCCGGCGGATAGATCTAGTACGCCATCGACGGCGTTGACAATCTGAATTCGCCGTTTCAACGCCGTCACGGCATCGGTCACGCTAAGGCGATTGACAATCAACTGTCCTGGATTGAGGGCAACGGCGACAAACGCGTCATCCTCATCGCCCAGAAAGTCGGATAACGTCTCACCCGATTCCGTCCCGGTCTCGGCGGCAAAGAACGCCCCGATCTTCGCACCATAACGGCCAATGTCCTGAATCACTGCTTGAAACGGAGCCCACCTTGGATCTTCGTCCGATTCGGGAATCGACCCGATCTGATTCACGACCACTGGGCATCCCAAGTCGTAGGCAAACCGCATCGCCGACTTCGTCGCATCGACGCGCCGCTCCAAATCTTGTTCGACGTCATAACCGCGTCGTGTTTGAAAACGGATCGACGAGACGCGCAGATTCAGGTCAGACAGCATTTTGCGAAACTGACGCAGTCCGGTTTCAGAAAGATCGGTGGGCCGAATTCCGTTCCGCGCGTCCAGTTCGATTGCTGACGCCCCCATGCTGGCAGCTAGCTGCAGCGCGCGTTTGACAGGCATACGAATCGCATCCAATCGAACGGCTATTTTTAATTCCGCCATCGTGACAACCGTTTGTGTGAGGTCCGTTCGCTAGAGTTGGCGTTCAGTTTGTCAGCCGATGGCGCTAGCCGCGGGCCATTGTCCGATCTGGTCGGCTGAGCAAGGGCCCGTGGCTGGCGCCAGCGGCTGACAGCGACTGGCCTACTTAATCAAACCTTTTTCGCGCAGCAGTTCGATGACGGCGTCGGCACACTCTTCGAGCGATTTTTCAGAAGCGTCGATGGTCAAGTCAGCGTTTGCCGGGGCCTCGTAATCTGCTGTCACTCCAGGGAAGTTCAGCAATTCGCCTGCGTCCGCCTTCGCGTACTGACCCTTGGTGTCGCGTTTGCGGCAGACTTCAATCGGCGTGGCAACATGAACAACAAGAAAGCGATCTTCGCCAATCAATTTGCCGACCTTCGCCCGCACGTCTTCCGCTGGAGCCACGAACGAGGCGACGCAGATCAAGCCGGCGTCATTCAAAGCGTGAGCCAAGTGCCCGCTGCGGCGAAGGTTCTCGCTTCGATCGGCGGCACTGAAACCAAGGTCGCGGCTAAGTCCTCGGCGCACCGATTCGCCATCAATCACCGCGACGGCGCGGCCAGCATCAAACAGCTTGCGCTCGACCGCATGTCCGATCGCCGTTTTCCCACTTCCGGTGAGACCCGTTAGCAGGATGGTCGCTGGCTTTTGACCGAAACGTGCTTCACGCTCGGCTGATTCGACCGATGAAATGTCTACATCACCGTCAGTTTCGACTTCATCGTCCCAGACTGATCGCGCTGAACTGTCACCGGACTTATCCAATATCATCCCAGCGGCAACCGTCGCGTTTGTCAGACGATCGACAATGATGAACGAACCTGTTCCGCGGTTGCGTCGATAGGCGTCGAAATGGACCGGGGCGCTCAGCGACAAACTAACGCGGCCGATTTCGTTTAGTCCCAAAGCGGGGGCCGGCTCGCGGTGCAGCGTATTGACATCAACCTTGTAACGCAGCGAGTCAATCGTGCCGGGAACGGTTTGGGTCGTGTGCTTAATCAAATACGTCTTGCCCGGCACCATCGCGTCTTCGTTCATCCACACCAGCATGGCATCAATCTGGTCTCGACTTTTCGGCACGTTGCCAGGTCGAACAAGCATGTCGCCGCGGCTGGCGTCGATCTCATCTTCCAGCGTGAGCGTGACGCTAAGCGGCGGAAACGCTTCGTCAAGCTTGCCGTCGTACGTGACGATCTCCTTGACTTTTGACGTTTGACGGCTCGGCAACACCATGACCTCTTCGCCCGGACGAATGATGCCCGAAGCGACCGTGCCGCAGAAACCGCGGAAGTCTAGGTTGGGTCGATTGACGTACTGAACCGGCATGCGGAAGTCTTGCATGTTGCGGTCACTGCCGATGTAGACCGACTCCAGGAAATTCATCAGCGTGCTGCCGCTGTACCACGGCGTTTTCTCGCTGCGGTCAACAACGTTGTCGCCGTCCAGTGCGCTGATCGGGATGAAGTGCAGATCAGGCAGGTCCAAGCGGACAGCGAATGACCGGTAAGCGTCGCAAATTTCATCGAACTTCTCTTCGCTGAAATCGACCAAATCCATCTTGTTCACAGCGACCAAAACGTGGCGAATCCCAAGTAGCGACACGATAAAACTGTGTCGTTTGGTTTGTGTCAAAATCCCATGTCGGGCGTCGACCAAGATGATTGCTAAGTCAGCCGTACTGCCGCCCGTCGCCATGTTCCGCGTGTACTGCTCGTGCCCCGGCGTGTCGGCGATGATGAATTTGCGCTTCGCCGTACTGAAATAGCGATAGGCAACGTCAATCGTGATGCCCTGCTCCCGCTCGGCTTTTAACCCGTCAGTTAGCAAGGCGGGATCAAAGTTGCCGCCTGTTGTACCGACGACTTTCGAGTCCGCTTCCAGTTTCGCCATGTCGTCTTCGTAGATCATCTTGCTGTCGTACAGCAGACGACCAATCAGCGTACTCTTTCCATCATCGACGCTGCCGCAAGTAATGAACCGAAGCAACTGTTTTTGCTCGTGCTGCTTTAAGTAAGCATCAATGTCGGTCGCGATGAGATCAGATTTATGTGACATGGAGAAAGCAGGGAGCGTGGGGCTGGGAGCGAGGGTTCTTTGTGGTGTTGTTTGAGTTTCGGGGCAACGCCCGTTTTTTGCCCGGCTTCACTCTCCCTCCGGGAGAGTCGGACGCAGTAGCGGCCGGTGAGGGTGATCACGCGGCCTTGTTGGAGGAATCGACAAGCCGGTTTGGCCCTCTCCTCGTTTAGGCTCGACTCTCCCAGAGGGAGAGTGAAAAAGAGTTCTCTAAAAGTATCCTCGACGCTTTTTCTCTTCCATTCCAGCCCCGCCTTCGTCTTGGTCGATCACGCGGCCGCCTCTTTCGCTAGTCGTCGCTAACAGCATTTCTTGGATCACTTGGGTTAGCTCTGTTGCTTCGCTTTCGACGGCTCCAGAAAGCGGGTAGCAGCCCAGCGTTCGAAACCGGACCATCTTCTTTTCCATCTTCTCGCCCGGCAACAGCGGCATACGATCGTCATTCATCATGAAGTAAATGCCGTCGCGGTTGACGACCTCACGTTCGGCTGACAAATACAGCGACGGAATCGGAATGTTCTCCATGTGGATGTACTGCCATACGTCCAGTTCGGTCCAGTTGCTCATCGGGAAGACTCGGATCGATTCGTCCTTGTTGATTCGACCGTTGTACTGATTCCAAAGCTCCGGTCGCTGGTTTTTCGGATCCCAACGATGTGATTTGTCTCGGAAACTGAATACACGTTCCTTCGCGCGACTTTTCTCTTCGTCGCGGCGGGCTCCGCCAAACGCTGCGTCAAATCCGTGCAAGTCCAACGCTTGCTTGAGTGCATCGGTTTTCATCAATTCCGTGTGACGCTCGCTGTCTTCCCAAGGTTTGATGTCGTGCTTGAGGCCTTCCTGGTTGGTGTAGACAATCAACTCCATCCCCAGCTCGTTCTTGGCGAAGTTATCGCGGAACTCGATCATCTCCTTGAACTTCCACGTCGTATCGATGTGCATCAACGGAAACGGTGGCTTGGCTGGGTAGAAGGCTTTCAGTGCCAAGTGAACTAACACCGCCGAGTCTTTGCCGACGCTGTACAGCATCACGGGTTTTTGAAACTCCGTGATCACCTCCCGCATAATGTGAATGCTCTCGGCTTCCAGCTGCTTCAGGTGAGTTAGGTCGTAGTCCGACAT
>CAYUGI010000372.1:3497-4606 GCA_964444105.1 uncultured Pirellulaceae bacterium | reverse complement strand
AAGACCGTCTTGGCCATCGGTGTGGGCAAATGCTCGACCGCAACAACGGGTTGCTTTTCGCTTTCAAGTCGTTCGCGAGCGGCAGCGATGTCGGACAAGCGACTGGTCAGCGTTTGCAATTCGGCTTGCTGTGTCGCGACCTTGGTCTTCTCAGCATCCGCCTGTTTCTTGATGTCCTCGTATGCCAGTTTCGCTTCACTTAGCAAATCCAATAGCAACCCGCGTTGACGCTGTCGTTTTTCCAGATTGTCATCCATCATGCGGATCTTTTTCTCGAATCGATCCGAATCTGCCTGCGCCGCCTGGGCTCGCATCGTGTGCGACGCCAACGCCTCGAGCTGTTCTTGCGACGCGTAGGTACCCTCGGGGACTTCAGCTGCTTCTTCGATCGTTTCGGATTCTTGAATACTGTCCAGCACAGCTTGCGACTGCGTACCAAGCACCACGACCAGGATGATCAAAATCCCAACCAAATTGGCAACGATGTCCAGGAAGGAGTCGTGCCCCATTTCCAAAGTGGATCGTTTTCGTCGACTCATCTGGCAGCCCCCGATGTTGCATTTTCGCTATGACGGCCGACGACATCCACACCGCTACCAGACATCATTCGCTGCAGTTGGTAGTATCGATTTTCGCCACCGGGCATCACTTCAACATCCAGCCTTGGTTGCCAGCGGCCTCCGGGGATCGCCGCGCCCCATCGATCAATGCGATCGCGAACGGCGCTAGCAAGCTCCAGCGTAGCCCGACTCATATCGTCATCTGCCAAGCCGAACATCTCCGTTGCTCCGCCGCGCGCCGAAGCGACTAATACCAATCGACCTGGATAGCACTGAACGCGGATTGTTCGCACGATCGAATTTCCACGCGAACTGGCCACACTGCGTGGTAACGCCCATTTTTCACTGTCACGATCGACCATTTGTCGCGTTGCAGATTGGTTTTGCGTGGACTGGTTTTGATTGTCAGATTGGCTGTCCATCGACGCCCGCGTGGCCGCTTCTTCAGCGGCGCGTTGTTGCAACTCGGCTTGTCGAGCCAATTCGTCATGCGATGGATTCGCCGACTGATTCAGCGACATTGATTGCGAAGGCGCCCCAGCCGCACGC
>CAYUGI010000372.1:0-3397 GCA_964444105.1 uncultured Pirellulaceae bacterium | reverse complement strand
GCACGCGGGTCGCTGGCACGCGGGTCGCTGGCACTGGGGTCGCTGGCACTGGGGTCGCTGGCACTGGGGTCGCTGGCTTGCGGCGAACTGAGCGGCATCTGGAACTTGGATTCGGGTGGAGCCGCATTCGATAAGCTCGCATTTTGGGGCATTCGCATGGCGAGATCCGATCGTCCTGTGTCGCTGTCACCGTTGTATGGTGTGGCCGCTCCCGACTGGCTATCGACGGTCACCCCACCTGGCAAGCTGAACGGGTTTCCTTGACGTTCCAGCATGCCATCGCGTGCCAGCTGGGGATCAACGAATTGATTCGGTCGAATCCGACTTGGCAAACTGGAGGTTGGCATATTGTCAGCCAGGGCGGCCAAGGCCGTGCCCGCTTCGGGGCTTGCCGTTTTCGATGCTGCTAAACTTGAGTCAGACAAGCTGTCCTCCAAGCCGCCATTTTGGAGTTCGTTTTTGGCCTCGCGAAGGTGTCTATCCAATGCCTGTGCGATGTCAGATCCCGAACTCCCGTTGCCTCCGCTGAACTGGTTACTACGGTAAGCCGATCGGCTTGGACTCGTCTCGCGGTGGTCGTTGTACCCACTTGATCGACCGCGCCGATCCATGGCCGCGGCTGACAGTCGTGGATAGCGTTTGTTTCCTTCAATCGCCCCACTTTGGCGATAACCTTGTCGAGCCCGTTTGGCCAGCGCCCGCATACCGTGCTGATTCGTAATCGCCAGTCGAATCACTTCATCAAGACGCTTTTTCAAAATGGCATCAGGCGTTCCGTAGGCCAATTGCACTTCGGCTGGCACCAATTCATAGCCGAACTGATCGTCCCAATCTTGGAGTGCGATCCGCGCAGCGGCGTAGGTATCGATTCCGTCAGGCCGGACGACCAACAACGGATAGGGCGGAACAGCGTCGCCATAGTTTTGCATGATGTGGTGACGGACGACTTTCAAAGCGTCATCCAGTGGATTTGCTCCGTCAACGGATTCCTCAAGATGACCCACCGTCAGCTTCGCGCCTTCGGGCCAAATCGTCATTCCCTCGGCGGTGCATTCCAAGTAGACAGGCCGGCGATCGGTACCGTTGGGGCCTTTGAATGGAATCAAAGCGACCAGCGGCGCTTTGGCAGCTCCATCGCCGGACAGTTCGTCCAGCTTTTCAGATTCGGCTTGGACCTTTTCGCGAAGCCGCGCCAGTGCCCCCGGATCAACCGCGTCCGCATCCTTCTCGCCCGTGGCGATGTCGGCTTGATCGCTCAGTTTTTTCAATTCGTCTTGCAGCCGCTTCATGTGCGATTCGACTTGCGCTAATTGCCCACGTCGCCGCTCCATGTCGGCTGTTTGCTGCTGGCGAAACGAGACAAGCTGCTCTACCCGAAAAGCCTCTTCGGCAATCAACGAAGCCGCTGCGGCACCACTCATTCGAGGCGTCTGATTCTGCTTGGCTTTCGCAGCTGCAGCCTGCTTTGCCGCCGCTTCGGCTTCCTTAGCTTCCGCCTGTGCGGTCGCCGCGGTGGCCGCATTTTGTGATACCAACGCCAACAACAAAATCAGCGTTCCCAACGTGCACACAAGCACAGCTAGAAACGGAAACAGTGACGGCGAGAGAGCTTTTCGGCGTCTCGAACTCATGCAGCCCGCCTTGTTTGCGCGGGACTACTGGAAGTCTTTCCGTCAGGAATTCGGGCCGAGAGAATATCGACCGCTCGAGCGAGCGTGCGCATCGCGTCGGACATACCTTCGCCCGCCGCTGCCGAGACACTGCGATCGATGCCGCGATTCGTCGCGTCCAAACGCTCCAAGTTTGTGTCCAAGGATTGCTGTAGCGTCGTGATTGCCTTGGACTGCGTGGAGACGCTGGCAAGTTGCTCGCACTGTTTGATCATTTTTTGATGATGGTTGGCGAGCGCGGCTGCATTGGTAGCCATCGTGTCGCGCCACAAGGCAGTTTGTTTCTGCAGCGTCGTGGTTGTTACGGCTGACGTCTGAGCCATGACGCTGGCGTGCGACTTCAATGCTGGAGCAAGTGTTTCTTGAAAAGCTTCGGCAATCAAATTGGCGTTCGCCGTCTGGACGTCTTGCCACGTCTCGTGGGCCTCGTCAATCGTCTTCTGCCAAAGCGATGCTTGCGAGGCGAGCGATTCGGCCACCGCGGCCTTGATACCGCTACACAAGTCAGTGATCAGCGCCACTTGATTATCCGCCGCGTCACCACTTGGCAAGCAAGCCGACATCAAATGACCAACGCGATGGTCGATCGCGGCAAGCAACTGCTGTTCGCTTCGTTCGATTGGAAACTGAATGAAGATCGCCAAAACGGAAAGCACCAATCCTAGAGCCGTTGTATCAAATGCAACGTACAGACCGCTTTTCAGACGGTCCACTGCGGCGGTGCCATCGGTGAAATCCAATCCGCCCAGAGTTTGAGTGATACCGATAACGGTTCCTAGAAATCCCAGCATTGGAATCGCCCACACGATGATGCGTACTAAACCCAATGAATCGTGCGCTGCGTCAGCGTCACGTCCGGACAGTTCCCGCAAATCGTCGGCAAGGTGCTTTGATGTTCCACGTTGTGTTTGCCGCGTAAGCACTTCTTCGACACGTCGCACCAATTGACTGGCGCGGCTTGTCGCGGGTAGGGCGGTGATCGTCTGCATCCAATGCTGGGCAACGAATCCCGCGTCCTTTTCTGCTTTCCATTTATCCGCTGGCGTTGAACCAAGAACGGGCGGAATCAAATCGCGATCAGCAATCGCGTGCAGGTAATTCCACTGTCCGTTGACGTGCCACCATTTGAACAGCAGGATCGCGCAGGCAACGCAGAACAAAATGGTCGCGGCGACGGCTACGGGGTGGCCCAGGAAATAGCGTTCCAGAGGCGCCCATGAGGTGACATGAACCATGCCGTAAAAGACCGCAGCGATGACACCGCCAACAACCAATGGCAGCAGGCCTCCGCCAACGCTTCCGCGCAACTCAGTTGGTGGAAGCTCGGAGCTGGTTTCGCGTTTGAATTCTTCGTCCGTCAACGTCCATGGATTCGTCGTCGACTTGCTGGGCGAATTACCGAGGGAATCGCTGGGCGACAGATTGCTCGACGACATCTCATCGCCTGACCAGTTTTCGTTGTTGCCGCTGACCATATTGACCTCTTCCACGGTTTGCCCGGTTGAATTTCCGAGCAGTTCGGACTGTTTCGTTGTTGCTTGCGCAGGGGTGGCATCGACGCTGTCGACAGACCGCCATAGGTCAACGGATCGACCGTTACGACCGGAGCTCTTGACCTAATCGGCAAAGATTCACGCACCGGCAGAGGTTGAAAGCAATTCAAGTCGGTGGTGGGTGCGGCTCACGATTCCGCTGCACAGAAGTGGAAACCCACTATCGCGAAGCGC
>CAYUGI010000371.1:0-4666 GCA_964444105.1 uncultured Pirellulaceae bacterium | reverse complement strand
CCGCAAGCGGGAAGGTGAAGACTTGCGCAACATCAAAAAGCGCCAGCGAGCGGCCATCACGCGCCGCTCGCGCTTCGCGTTACCATTGGACGGTTCGACCTGCTGTTTGCGAATGCCAAGCCAGATGTTGAGATTGCGGCGTGAAAAATCACAGCAAACTAAGCCGGTGGTCCGTCGATCTCACACCGCTGTCACTTCGCCTTGCGGAGTGCGACTGAGGTACCGGTGCAAAACCGAATCGGGATAACCTTCGTAGAATCGGCGGATCCAATGACGTCCGGACCAGCCTTCAAGGTGACGCTCCCACCCCTGACGCTCCAAGAATCGATCCGAAATCGTTCCATTGCTTACATGAGCCACGATGGCGGTCGCCCCGCGTACTCGTGCGATTTCGTTCAACACATGAATGGCGCCCACGAAGGTTTTGTAGCCGGCCAATTCACCAGCGCGAACGTAATCGAGTGTTAGGAAACCAGACATTCCCATCGGCTGGTGATAGTCCAACCAGCAAATATCATCGTGCATTCGACCGTATTTCGCCTGCCACCAGACTTGCGCCATCGAGACAGACCCGCACATCAATCGTTTCTTGATTTGCAACAGCCGTCCATCTTGCATCACAATTCGGCCACACCGCCAGCGTCGAATTTGATCCGATCCGCTGACAGGGTCGCTAACGGTTGGCAAGCTAAGCATGAAAATACAGCGTTTCTTGAAATTGATCGCGTGCGCACCAAACATGATGAGACATATTTAGAAGGTACCATTTAGTTAAACCGATTAGCTGCCAGCGTGCGGCCTGCGGGCAGCTAGGCGAACAACGCCACGCCACAACTGGTACAACCCGCTCCACCGGACGGATTTTCTTATGCCAACGCTTCCAGGCGAAAACACAATGTCACAAGAAGTTCCGCGTCCACCTCGGCGATCTCCTGGGAATTCGCTCAAGGGCTTATCGAAATCGATCATTCGCGTCGGCGTAATCGCCTACGCGCTCGTGATCATTTTGATGGTCGCTTTTGAATCGCGTCTTGTGTATCCCGGCGCCTACATGAACGTTCCTCAGCAGCAGGCGACAGACGTCACCAGCGTCAGCTACGAATCAGCGGATGGAATAAAACTGACCGGTCGGCTTTTCGAGAATCCAAAAGCCGAAGCTGATTTGCATCGGCCCACGATTCTGTTCTTCCACGGCAATGGCCTGACCGCATCTTACGAAAGCGAGCGTATTTCGCGTCTCGGAAAGCAACTCCAGGCCAACGTCATGGCTGCCGAGTATCGTGGTTTCGATTCACTTGACGGTTCACCGCACGAATCTGGAATCGTCGCTGATGCTTTGGCTGCCCGTGACTTCTTGTGTGATCGATACGGTATCCAACCAAGCGAATTGATTGTCTATGGACAATCCCTGGGGGGAGGATGCGCCGTTGCCGTGGCGGCCGATAGTGGCGCAAAGTTGTTGGTTCTGGATCGGACCTTTGATCGAATGGTCGATGTCGCTGCCTCGCGATACTGGTTCATTCCCGTCCGCTGGCTGATGCAAAACCGTTACGATTCAATCGGTCGCATCAAAGACTATGACGGCCCCCTGGTGCAAGTCCACGGCACGACTGATCGACTAATTCCCATCCAACATGGTCGACGACTGCATCAAGCCGCCCCTACATCCGATAAAATAATGATCGAGGTCGACGGCATGGGACACAACGACGTGATGCCACGGCTATCGCGGGAAGCCCTGCTTGCGCAGATCCAAAAGTACGCTCAAAAGAAGAAAGAGTGATCTTCCCACGCGATCAGTCATTGCACACGAAAGCCACCCATTCAGACTTTGCGGACTAAGTCCATGCCGTCACGCCCGCGATAGGTCAGGAACAAAGCACCATCCGCGGCGCATGCATCCAAGACCGCCTCGAAGAACGTGTGCTCACCGGGCCATGGAAAGGCAAAGAAGAGATCGAAGTCGTCCATCGACAATCCGATTTCATCAAAGACATCGTCATCGTGCGTGTCCACGTGACGAACATCAGATGCCAGCTCTTCCAGGCTTTCGATGCCGCGAGGGATAAAGCTACCGCAGTAAAAATCTGCTTTGACGTTTAAGTCCTTCGCCAGTTCGCTGGACTGTTCAACCAGGATTGGTTCGATTTCGATTCCTATTGATTCCATCCCGTGATGCCCTGCCAGCATTGCACCGATGCCGAATCCGCTCCCGATTTCACAAAATCTCCTCCCGGTCAGCAAGTGATTCTGCTCGATCCAATCGATCGCCTGTGCCAGCAGATGAAAATCGCAAGTCACGAAATTTTCAATCACTTTTTGGTCTGCCAACAGAAAAGACTCCAGGCGATCATTCGCGCGATCGATCAAATCTTCAATGCCCGGTGACAGCTTTCGATCCTTGATCGACTCCGGAACAGCAATATTCTCGAACGGCATTTCGCAGCTGCTAAATTGCGCGGATTTTCAGTTGGTCGTCGCTCAATTCAAATCGCTTTTCGTCGCTCTCCGCGATGATTTGATGAATCTGTTCGGCTGCCACCGTCTTGCCAGATGCATTGGCCTTGGTCACTAACTCTTCCAAGTTTGACCAGCGTTCGCCATCGAGTTCCAGCCCGATCGACTCGGGATGGTGCTTCAGCACGAAGCTTAGATATTTGCTGATTCGGGTAAGTCGTCTGTTCATCTCCCAAGTGTAACGCATCGCCTTCGATACGCTAAGACAGGGCAATGGCTTCGTCTCAGGTTGGCAAAGCTACTTTCAGTCTGCGACGTGAGCCGTGACGCGTAAGCGGCCGGGTATCACACGATAACCCGATTTCCTGCGGCCAACGGCTAGCAGCCAAAGCAGCTCATCTTTAGAAAGTGATTTACGTTGGCAGGTTAATGCATCGATTCGCAATCGAATTTTCGATCCGTTACGCTGATGCCGAATCGACGCCTTCGCATTCCACGTTGGTCTTCGATTTCTGCCACCTCGCTCCGCCTGTCCCAATCTACGAGTCCTGTCGTGAATGTTCGATTCTCAAGCTTTGCGTGCCTATTGGGCGTTCTGATGGG
The DNA here is from genome assembly GCA_964444105.1 of uncultured Pirellulaceae bacterium. Lineage (GTDB taxonomy): Bacteria > Planctomycetota > Planctomycetia > Pirellulales > Pirellulaceae > K23-9. The sequence continues at coordinate 1,606 of CAYUGI010000371.1, read as the reverse complement.
CCTCGGCAACGTAGTCGACGCGCAAGAGACGGGCGGCAATGCCAAAGCAGAATCGACTGAATCGCAACGCCCCAACATTCTGTTCATTTACGCCGACGATCAGAACTACAAAACGCTGTCTTGTGTTCCCGAGTCACCCGACTGGGTCAGTACTCCCCATATCGACGCGCTGGCCCGAGGTGGCGTGCGATTCGAGCGGTGCTATTTCGGAGCGTGGTGCATGCCTTCGCGGGCAAGTTTTCTGACCGGTCGTTTGCAACACGGCATCCAAACCATGCGAATGGAAGGTGTTTATCCGGCCAGCAGCTACGACCCCAAAGAATGTCGGTTTTGGGCGTCAGAATTTCGCAAGCAGGGCTACCACACCGCGCAAATTGGTAAGTGGCATACGGGGATCGACACTGGCAATGGGCGCGACTGGGATCATCAAATCGTCTGGAATCGACCGGGGCACCCCGAAAACGCAGGCAACTATTTCAAGAATCAACTTGTCACGATCAACGGGGAAGACAAACAGGTCGGCGGTTACTCAACCGACAACTACACCAAGTGGGCCAAGGAGTACATTGCCGGTGACAACCGAGATACGAGGAAGCCTTGGTACCTGTGGCTTTGCTACGGTGCCGTCCACGGTCCAACAACGCCGGCGGATCGGCACGAAGGTGTCTACGCCGGCAAGGAAGCCCCAGTTCCCGAAGACATCTTTGGTCCCTGGCCCGGAAAGCCGAAATACCTCCAAAAAACGGCTGCGTGGGAACGAGGGAAAGACGGCAAACCTTACCGCAAAAGCAAAAAGGTTCTCTCCAGCAACTTCAACACGAACACCGCTGGACAAGGCTACAACGATTGGGTGCAGCAGATGAACGAATGCGCGTTAGCAATTGACGAAGGTGTCGGTCAATTGGTCCAGACGTTGAAGGATTCTGGGCAGCTTGATAACACCATCGTCGTTTATACCGCCGATCAGGGCTTTGCACTGGGCCAACACGGATTCAACCAAAAGGTTGCACCCTACGACGCGAATCTTGCTTCGGCTTTGATTGTGAAGCACACCGGTCAGATCCCAGCGGGAAAAGTCTGCCGTCACCCAATCAATGCCCCGGACTTAGTCCAGTATTTTTGTCATGCTGCGGGCGTCAACGTGCCATGGAAAATGCATGGTCGTGACATCCGGCCGCTGTTAAAAAATCCCGAGACAACCGATTGGAATTCGCCCACTTTGATGACGCACACCGGACGAACCTATGGCGACGATACCTTTCCAATTCCGACCGATGAAAGGCTCACTGTCACAGGGAATGGCATTCCCTGGTACGCGTTGCTTCGTGATGGCAAGTACAAGTACATCCGAAACCTGCAAGAAGGCGAAATGGAGGAGGTGTACGACCTGCACAAAGATCCCGAGGAGTTGGTCAATCTAGCTTTGCTGCCGGAGAACCAAGAACTGTTGGCCGCGCTTCGATCCAAAGCAATCGCGGAACTGAAAGCTACCGACGCGAAATTCGCCGAATCGATGCCAGCGACGATGCAACAACTAAGCCCTTAGCGCACGTTTTGATGTTGCGCTAAAACGGAAGAAATCGGCTCTTGCAAGACAAATAACCAT
>CAYUGI010000370.1:0-4677 GCA_964444105.1 uncultured Pirellulaceae bacterium | reverse complement strand
AGACTGAGTTCTTTTGCGAGCGCGTAAATGCGTGCGGGCACTTGGTAAAAATCCTGTCAATTCAAATGGAGCCCGTGACGAGCTTGATGGCGTCACGCCTGACTCCCTGGTCTGGTTTAGGTCACATAAAAAGTTTCCTCCATCGATATCGGCAGGCCCTGGCAGCACCGTCCGAACCGGGGGTCGTTTTTGACGTAAATTAAATTTTCGATTCGCCCCTTGCACTTCGCCTTTGTCAGGACGTCACAATTGGAAAATCGGGATGTACAAGATAGCGAACAACAAGGGATTCGCAGAGGTCGCGAACGATAGATTCCGCAGGTTTCTACGAAAGAAACCTGCCACACCTACGTTTTGAGCCCCGTTAGCTCTTTGCAGCAGCGTCATCAGCGCTGCCCTCCTGCGGCGTTGCATCAGCGACTTCGGGGGCCGCTTCGGCGGACTCACCACCGCTATCTGCCTCGGAGGGGCTCGTATCTGCTGGTGCAGCTCCGGCCGTTTCGGCATCCGCTTCCGCTGGACCCTCCGAATCCTGAGCCTCTGACTCAGCTGGGGGCGGATTCGCTGCGGCGGCTTCTTTTTCCAACTTCTCACGCTCACGTCGGGCGCGTCGTTCTTCCGCCGCGGCTTCCTCCGCCTCCTCCGCACGCTGCTCGGCAATTTCCACGATCTGGTCGATGTTCTCCATCGTCAGACCACTCATTTCCTGAAACGCGTCGGGCTCAATCACTGACAAGTCGTCATAAGAAAGGTAACCCTGTTCAACCAGCGATTGCGAAATCTCCTCGGTCATACCAGGAAGCTGACTGAAACCGCCCACCGCGCGTTCGATCTGCTCTTCCAACTCACCGCCGGTCATGATTTCGATGTCCCAACCACAAAGCTTGCTGGCCAAGCGGACATTCTGTCCGCGACGACCGATCGCAAGCGAGAGCTGGTCTTCTTGCACCAGAACGATGGCACGACCAATCATATCGCACAACAAAACTTGCTCGACTTCCGCCGGCTGCAGTGCATTGGGGATCAACACTTCGGGATCGTCGCTGTAGCGAACCACGTCAATGTGCTCGCCAGCAAGCTCTTCTCGAACCGCTTTGATTCGGCTGCCTCGATAACCCACGCAAACGGCAATGGGATCCACCTGTGAGTCTTCGCTACTGACAGCGACTTTACTGCGATAGCCAGGCTCGCGGCTGATTGAATTGATGGCGATCACGCCTTCAGTCAGTTCGGGGATTTCTTGTTCAAACAATCGTTGCACCAGCTGCGGACGCGTGCGGCTCAGAACCACTCGGATGCGATTACCCGTCGCACGGACCTCGAACACGACCGAACGAACACGTTCACCCGCGTGCAGTGTCTCACCGGGAATCTGCTCACTTCGAGGGAGAATCGCTTCCACGTTGCCCAGATTGACAGTAGCGACACCTCCATCAGCACGGCCAATGATGCCTGCTACGATTTCACCAATCTGCTCGCGGTACTCGATCATCAACGAGTCGCGTTCAGCTTCCTTTACCTTTTGAATGATGACCTGCTTCGCCGTCTGAGCACCGATACGACCGATTTGATCGTCGCCCAGAGGTTCACCTTCCAGCATCGCGGTGATTCGGCCATTGTCGCGATCCAGCTGAACCGTGATATCAGCCTCTTCGCCGTACTGGCGTTTTGCAGCAGTCTGCAATGCTGCTTCGATCGCCGCGAACACCAATTCCGTATCTATATTCTTTTCGCGATGAAGCGAATCGACGTAGCGAAGAATGTCTTGCGGATTCATGGAGGTCCCCGGTCAGTGCTCCCAGCGTGTCTGCGAGTCGTTCAACAACGACACGAATTGGGTACAAAACGTCTCAAAATTGCATTTCCTGGTGGGTCCATTTACGAAAACGGCCCGAACCTTGGGGGGCCCGGGCAACCGCTTGAACCAATCAGAAGCCCAACTCTATCGGTAAGGCCAGTGGGTGTCAACCAACACTGCCGGTCGAATGGGCACCACACAGACGGCATCAAACACGCCTTCACCGGCCACCGATACCCGCACACGCAATTCGCCAAAGTCAGGTCTGCCGATACTGCTGCGGATATCCCTAGCGACAGCGGTCCCCACGAAACGAGCGTGGTTTGTCCGAAAACTGCCGAAGCGAGGGATCGACGAACGCCAACGAGAACCGGAGTGACGCGAGAGAGTTTCCGAGTAGTTATCCGCAGACCAACCCCAGGACGATCGCAACGGTGAACGAAGTGGCAACTTGAAGCGTGCAACCGCATCGGCATCAAACGACAAGTTCTCGCTCCAACGGATTGGCTTTGTCTCCGCGTCAACGTAGTGATGAAAATCGCCCGTCGGCAGGCGTGGGGTTAACTGAAAGTTTGCTTGCCCTCGCACGGCAACCGGACGGTCATCGCGGTCGAAAAGAATGACTTCGGCACGCCACCCATCCGGATCCGCATCGGCATCAAAGTTCGCCAAGTGAGCGGTTAGCTGTGCGTAGGCCGGACGCGCGACCAAGCCAGGAGCCCAGCTTGCCTGACGAACTCCAGCATCATTTGATACAGCGTCGCCAACGGACAACCGATTCGCTGCCGCTGGCTTTGGCGATGGCTTGATCACATGCACTTCTCCATTTAGCTCAATGGTAAGTGTTGCGTGTGATACAGAACTGGCCACTTGCGTCACAGAACCAGCGGTCACAGAACCATCGGCCACAGTGATCGGTGCAACATGCTGTTCATCAGCCTTCGACTTGGTGCAGATCAGAATCAAGATCGCTGCGAACAAGATAATCCATACAGGCCGCATGCTCGTGTCAGCCTGAACCCTCTGGTCGTCAGCTTGGCTTACGGACTGATCTTCTTCTTTTCGATCGATCATTTCGTTGGAGTCTATCAATGCAGTGCCTTTGAATGGACGGGATTGAATCAAGTGCTTCGCTGACACTGCGGTCGCAAACGACGAGCCGAAACCAGCTTCGCCGCGAAGAAGTTGCAGTGGCGCAGGCCGCACAACAACGTTTTAAGGGCATCAGCCAAGCGATTGAGGGCCGATCCGCTGAAAGGCAAACCACTCTTTCGCCCAAGCAATATTGAAGTCGCTGTTACCAAATCCCCCCAGACGAAAACCTAATCCAACACATGTTTATGAAATACATCATCCAAATTTCGTCCTAGCTGTATCGGATGATTGAGTTATGCCGGTACGGGACTCGGTTTCAAGTGCACAAAAGATGCGTAACAGGTGGTTTGTTCCGCTGTACACCAAATCGTCTCGTAGGTTTCAGTGAAATCTTGCCGCCGTTTCGTTTCGCTTTTGCGAAACAGATCGACCGTTTTCACCGAGCTTCATTCGGCGAGCCAATTGCCAACTGAACGCCTCCCCCATCCCCGTCAGCCTCCCTTTCCAACAGCTAACCCAAGGCCTCCACGATGCATCGTTCAACACGAAAAGGTTTTTCACTGATCGAAATGGTCATTGTCATTTTGATTCTAGGAATCATCGCAGCAGTTGCAGCACCACGCATGTTTGACACAGCGACAACGGCTGAAGAAAACACCACGCGTCAGCAACTGCAGGTCCTTCGTAATGCGATCGAAATGTATCGTGCACGCGATGGCGTCTACCCTGAGTCGAATGATCTCCCGCGAGCGATGTTGACCATGCTGAACGGCCCTTTTCCGGCACCAAGCGTCGGATCTCATCGCGGTGACGCCGAAGTCTACTACGACGGCGACGCCGACACAGAAACCCAAGTTCAACCGTCCGCACCCGCCGTTGGCGGCTGGGCTTACAAGCCAGCCAATGGCAGCTTAAGGCTGAATGTAACTGCGTCCGAGGGCGACGGCCGATTTATTAATTGGTAGTCCGCCGATGACGCGTGAATGACTCGGCATGAGCCATTGATGCGTTTCAAGACGCGCCCTGAGTTTCCCTTCTGCCTGAGAATGAAAAGCATGTCCAATCTAGAAACCGTACTTATCGTGGAAGACGATCCGGTTTTCCGACGCGTGCTCAGCTTCTCGATTGCCAAGACGGGACTAAAGGTCGAAACGGCCAATCACGGAGCGGCAGGATTTGATCGGTTGATGGAGGGCGGAATCGACTTCCTCGTCACCGACCTGCAAATGCCGCTGTGCTCAGGAATCGAATTGCTTGAACGACTTGAAGCGGTGGAGGACTACACCTGTCCAAGCACCGTGCTATGCACTGCCAAAGGGCTGGAGTTGGACAGCTCGGAATTGATCAGAAGATTCAATCTGCTGGCAGTGATGCACAAGCCGTTCAGCCCACGAAAACTAACCGAAGTGATCGTGAGCCAAATGCAAAATCAATCGGTGTTATCCGATAACGCCAAGAACCGGTCGATGCCGAGCACACCGATTTCGACGGCCGCGCCAAGTTTCGAGGATTCCAGCGTCGCACCATTTAACATGTTGGAATCGAATCATGGCCAATGATTCGCCGACCTTCACCAACGCTGGATCCCAGTCGATTCTGGCAGCGCCCTCTGCAAACGGGCGTCAAAACGATTACTTGCCGATGCGAGAACCCGCTGGGCAACCAAACGAAAATGGGAACCACCGCCAATCTCGCGCCACGCTGCCGCCTGCGCCGGCAACTGGACATGAATCACGCGGCCGTCACACATTGGTGAGGACGAGAATCGGGTTTCACTTTTTCCT
>CAYUGI010000369.1:0-4678 GCA_964444105.1 uncultured Pirellulaceae bacterium | reverse complement strand
CTGCGACCTTCTGGTCCCAAACCAGACGCGCTAGCCAGGCTGCGCCACGCCCCGAGACGTGTGGTGCTGACTGGAGATTAACCCCAATCATTTCGGCATAGATTAACCGACCAACCGATTTTGCGAAAGGTTCACCTGGGGACGTTTTTTCGTCCTCCAACTGATTTCTCAGGCCTGCGAACTAGTAGGCGCAGCCAATCGTTTGGAGCGGGAGAATAGCGATATCGAACGGCCAATGCGAGTGGACTTGGTACAAAAAATCGCTGGATCAGATTCGATCCATCCACCTGTGACCCATTTCGCAAACGCTGGCTCTACTGGTTCCCAGCGGGTTCGCCGGTCCCCAGCTGTGCCAAGACCTGTAAAACACCATTGAGGTGGGCCAGACGGGGCCCGAAACGATCGACGAACTCGTTCATCATGAACTCGCCCTCGACCAGATTCTCTTCGTTGTACTGAATTTCTTCGGTCAGATTGTCCAGGAATCGCGTCTGCACCTTGCTGAGCGTCTCGGCGGCCTGGCGACAAGCCCGCGAAAGATCTGGGTTAGCCGATTTCCACTGCTGCAATTCGTTGGCACGTTGCTGCTGCATCGCGATGTTTTGCTGGGCCAATTGTTCCAGCAATTGATTCTGTTTTTGCTGGCCAACGACCAGCTGACGCAAGAGATCGTCGGTGGACTGTTCTTCGCTAACTTGCTGCTGCTCTGGCTCCGTCTCTGCGGAAACATCGATCCGAAACATAGGTGAAAGAGGTTCCTGTTCATATGAAGACATACGCTAATTTCCTGCTGCGCTAGAATCGGAGAATCGAGTGAATAATAGGCAAGTTCGAGCCACGAGTATAACCAGCTAAAAATCAAATTGTCCAATAATCGGCTGGCAATCACAGCGACGGTGCCATCTTTCCCGACGGCATAAGCGAAACATGGATTTTTCAGAGAAAGTTTGCTTGCTTTTGCAGCCGGAATAGTTGCCCTTACAACCAGCACAATCGGACCCTAGCCGTCAAAGTCCACCCAGGTGGAACCGCGAAATCTGGTGAGACGTTGCCGAACGCTTGGCAAACAGCACAGAGAAAAACGCCAACGGACGATAAGCCTCTAGTGATCACGATGCGTTTCGCGATCACTCCGGATTTGCAGGCACCCGCTGGAGGTGTCCTGAGCGTTGCCCCTCAAACCCCCGCACTTTGATTCGTATGGCAGACACTTCCCTAGCGAAGACGATCGGGTACTACACCGTGGTCGAAGACGAGCGAATGGGCTGGACAGGAGGACTGTTGGTTCTCAACTCCAGTGGACGACCTTTGGAGTTCCAATGCACACTGCCAGTGCGCCCCTCCAAAGCACATGAAATACTCTACGGTCCAACACTGAGGGCTCACCTAATCGGTGAAATCATTGGCGGCTTGTTGCTAAAGAAATCAAGAACGCCACTGACGTTACTTTGCTGCGATCAGCCTGAGGGTTTGTCCCTGGAGACGTCCGTGGACGTTCCCGTGGTGCTGGTTGGAGAAGCAGCCGAACGAGACGAAGGCCCAATCACCGCTGATTCTTTGGCCGGATCCCAATCCGTCGATTTTGCTGGCACCCATCTTTGGGTACCGATGGAACATGTCGAGAGCGTTGCCGCGTTGACCGAGACATTTGACGATATCCCCGACGGCGTTGAGCCATTTGATCGGATACGCGAAGCGATCAAAGAGGCACACTCGCAAATCGCTAGGCAGCACACTTCGCAGCAGACCTCGCAACAAACCCCGCAGCAACCCTCGCAACAAGCGGCCTAGTTGATGTTCTCCATTCGACGCCCGTCCGGCGACGAGCCCAAGCGAAGGTTGCCGGATCTAGAAGTCCAAATTGACGATGCCAATTCGTGGCATAGCGATGCGCTTGAACCTGAGGGTACGTACGAAATCACGCTTGAGCGAATTGAGCTGCGTAGTATTTCTATTCGTCTGCCTAAGCTATCGTCAAAGGTCAACGGCTTCCTCTTTCCCGAAGCCAAGCAGTGGTTACCGGCGAAACCTGTTGGTGATGACGCGTCCGCATCGGACAAGCCGCGCAAACGCCCGCAACGAGGGCGGGGCGAGATCGCAAAGCACTCGCGGATCAAGCCGCCCAAGGACATCGTCAAGCTTCAAGATCGCTTGTACTACTTGCTGCAGCCGCCGCTGGACTTGCTGGTGGGAAGTGGTCAACTGACATTTCCGTTTGATCCGTTTCCGTATCAGCTAGACGGGATGGCGTTCCTTTTTCCTCGTTACGCAGGCATCTTGGCCGACGAGATGGGGCTGGGAAAAACCATGCAGGCGATCAGTACGATTCGGCTGTTGCTTTGCAGTGGCGAAATTCGTAGCGTGCTTTTGGTCTGCCCCAAACCGTTGGTGACGAACTGGCTACGCGAGTTCAGTGTTTGGGCTCCGGAGATTCCAATTGCAGCCATCGAAGGCAACGCCGCGAAACGCGAGTTCCAGTGGCGGTCTCCAGAGATCCCCGTCAAAGTCGCCAACTACGAGCTGCTGATGCGCGACGAAGAGACGGTGGTCGACAGTGGACTGCATTTTGACTTGGTTGTCCTAGACGAAGCGCAGCGAATCAAAAACCGCAACAGCACAACCAGCGAAATCGTCCGGGCGATCCCAAGAACGCGATCATGGGCGCTGACCGGTACTCCTGTTGAAAATTCGCCCGATGACTTGGTGGGGATTTTCGACTTCCTGTCGCCGGGCTACCTAAAGACTGGAATGCCAATGCCGACGATCGCGAAACGAGCTAAGGACTACATTCTGCGTCGCACGAAGGACAAAGTACTCGATGACATGCCGCCGAAGCTCTATCGCGACGCGGAATTGGATTTGACGCCGCAGCAGTGGGCGACCTACGAATCGGCGGAGTCCGAGGGCGTCATCAAGCTGGAGGAGATGGATCAAGAGTTGACGATCCAACACGTTTTTGAGTTGGTGTTGCGATTGAAACAAATTTGCAACTTCGATCCGGCGACTGGCAGCAGTTCCAAACTGGAGCGTTTGGTTGCGGATATGGAAGAGGTTGCAGCGAGTGGAAAGAAGGCGATTGTCTTTAGCCAATGGGTCAACAGCATCGACAAAATGCGACCGGCTTTAGAACGCTTTGGACCCCTGGAGTATCACGGACGCATTCCGCACAAAAAGCGAGACGGCGTGATCGACCAATTCAAAAACGACCCGAACTGTAGCGTAATCTTGATGAGTTATGGTGCCGGAAGTGTGGGGCTAAATTTGCAGTTCTGCGAATACGTCTTCTTGTTTGATCGCTGGTGGAATCCGGCGATCGAAGACCAGGCAATCAATCGCGCGCACCGCATTGGTGCTGCCGGCGCTGTGACTGTCACGCGAATGTTGGCGATGAACACGATCGAACAACGTATCGCTGATGTGTTAGACAAAAAGCGTGAGATGTTTGACGCACTATTTGCGGAATCAGAAACACCGTCGCGTGGCGGTGGTTTGAGTCGAGACGAGATTTTCGGTCTCTTCGATTTGCGTGCACCCGGAGGCAAAAAGGTCGGCTAGAAGTTTGCCGATCGAGCGTGTCGAACTATAATAAAGCTGACACGCGAAAAAACTGTCTTGACAGCCAGCGATGGCTTTTCGTAGCAGTGATTTTCAGGTCTCCTTGCCCGGGCGGTTTCACCAACGGAGAAGAGATATGAAGCCTGAATCAAACAGCGACGACGGAAGCAATCTTTCCGGCGCTGAGAGTTCGCCTTTGGACCGTTTCTTTAGCGGTTTGAGCGAATTTATCTTCCACTCCAAACTAGGCGTGGCTGATGTCCAGTTAGTGGACTATCTATCAGACATGATGCTTCGGTTCGTGCGTGTGGAAGCTCTGCATCGTGTTCGCAAGAACAATGGTCGCCCTGCGACCGAAGTCTTTCAGATGCTGTGCGAAGCCGAGCAGCGAATCGGGTTGGCGCGGCGCGAAGTACATCGCCACATTGGCGACTTCACTTTGTTTTGGTCGGGGATGTATCCCGAGACTTTGCGGAAGACCAAGCCTGATCAGTCGCGTGATGGTTTCCTGGATTACTGTCACCAGGGCAAGCGTGCCTACGCCATCGCGGCGAAAATCCAAGCGGGCGAAGATCGCCCGTCCAGCGACTTACTCAATCGACTGAGCGAGCACTTTGAACTGTGTGCTTACGGGTTGCGAGAGGTTCGGCGTGAATGGGAAGAAGGTGACGGTCAAGGCGAAGGGCTCTTGTTGTCTTAAGGCCGCCGAGTTTTAACGCCAGTACCGCTCAGCGATCCGTTGGAAGATCGATGCAGCTTTCACGCGGATGCGTGATGAGTTGATGCTGCGGATGGGGAGTAGCCTGGCTGACTGGCTCAGTTCCACGCGGACTTGGTAGTACGTGTGTTTGGGCGATGACGGATTCGGCGGCACTAACTCTGGCGGAATCAGTCCCGACACGTAGAACTCGGCGGGGATTTCTTGGATCGGCGACGTCGATATTTCCGTGACTTTGCCTTCGATCGGGGCACTCAAGCGATGCGCTGCCAGCAGTTCGACGGACTGATTGAGTTGAACCAGAGGAACGTCAGCTTCGTCGATCATCACGACGGCTTCGCGGAGCTCGGGATCACCAACCGTGCCAACCAGCGTTCCAGCGGAGAGCATTGCCCCGCGATTCTC